>NZ_CAINTR010000119.1 GCF_903853455.1 uncultured Magnetospirillum sp. | reverse complement strand
CCGAAGGTTCTGGAAAGCGTCTCGCAGTTGGCGACGAACCGCCCCATCTCGCGGGCGCTGTTCTCGTCGCCGCCGCCCGAGCACTTGGCGAGGGTGTCGATGAAGATCGCCAGTGGTGGTGCGCCCCATCGCGCGGTCAAGTCGCGGGCGGTGGCGACGACACGGCCAAGGTCGCCTTCGGCCAAGGCCGCCATCAGATCGGGTCGATCGCCGAGGACCTCGAAAGGGGCGTCGTCGTCGCCTTCGTTGAAGTTGAACCACGCTCGGAAGCGGTCGCGAAGGCCGGGACCTCCCTCGGCGGCGATATAGAGCACCGGCCCTTGCTGGGTCGCTCGCCCGGCCCATGGGCGTCCGTGGGCGATTGCCAAGGCCATGTCGCGACCGAGGAAACTTTTGCCGGAGCGGGACGCGCCATAGACCACGCAGCAGGTTCCGGCGTGGATCACGCCGTCGATCAGCCAGTCCAATCCGGGGCGCTTCCACAGGTCGCGGATGGAGAGGGTGCGATAGGGGGCGGCAGACACTTGTCCGCCAAACTCGTTTTCGATGGCGGCATCGATCGCGGTGATGGCGGCTGCGGGTGATGGCGTGGGCACGGGCACCTCCTTCCTTGGGTTGCCCCGGTGAAGTAGGTCCCAATCCCGACGATTGGTGAATGCTTCCTTGCCGTTTGGCAGTCCAGTCCGGCCCTCCCCTTACAGGGGGGGGCCGGACTGGACTGGCGGGCCAAGGGGGCCGGGATCAGAGGGAAGAGGCTTCCGTCGTTCGCGGCGGTCCTGCTGGCCGGCGAGCAGGACCGGGGAACCTCGCAAATTCCTCGCAGATTGTGGTGGATTTTTGGGGTGCGAGGAAACACCGCTAAATCTAGTGGTGTTTCCTGTCGCAAACCTACAAGAAATGGTGCCGGCGAGAGGATTCGAACCCCCGACCTTCGCATTACGAATGCGCTGCTCTACCAACTGAGCTACGCCGGCCCCGTGACGTGGGGCGGACGTTACCGCCGCCGCCACGGATTTGCAAGAGCCCTGCCGTCGGATCAGGCGTGAACCGGCGCCAGGGCGAAGCGGGCGATGGCGCCGCGCTCGATGGCGGCGGCCACCAGCCGGTCGATGTCCAGGCGGTGGCGGAACAGTTCCAGCAGCCGGCGCACTTCCGGATGGGGCTCGCGGTCGGCGGCGGCGACGTCGCAGGCCAGGGCGTAGGCGGTCTCGCGCAGGCGCGGCGGCAGCGCCGCCTTGATCGCCTCCAGCGCCCGGTCCAGCCCGTCGTCGGCGTCCAGCATTTCGGCGCAGGCGGCGGTGGTCCGGGTCAGCAGCGAGGGATCGTAATCGCCAAAGATGGGCAGGAAGCTGACCACTTCGCCGATCATGCGCAATTCGGCATCCGTCATGTTGCGGTCGGCGGCGGACACCATGACCATCACATAAATGAGGGCCGCGTGGTGGCTGATCATCGGCGTATTCTCCCGAGTGGCCCGACGAGGACTTTACCCTTGCGATGCGGCGAGGCGTCAAGCATAGATTTCATTCACCCATCCCCAGGCTTGGGGCGGAACAGGCGACGGAGAGCGCAGGCAATGGCGGACAAGATGGTACTGGTGGTCGATGACAGTCGGGTCGCCCGCATGATGACCCGCGCCGCCATCGCCAAGCTTCACCCCACTTGGCCGATCATCGAGGCCGCCAGCGGGGAAGAGGCCCTGACCGCCATCGCCCTCGACCGCCCCGACTATGTCCTGCTGGACGTCAACATGCCGGGGATCGGCGGGATGGAGACGGCACGGCAGTTGCGGTCGCGATGCCCCGCCGCCGTGATCAGCCTGCTGACCGCCAATATCCAGGACCCCGTCCGCCATCAGGCGGGGGAGATCGGGGTGGGGTTCATGGCCAAGCCGTTGAAGGACGAGGCGCTGGCCCAGTTTCTTGCCAGCGAGCTCAATCCGTCATGACCGACATCCTCGGCGATTCCGAGCGCGATGCCGTTACCGAGATTTTGAATGTCGCCATCGGCCAGGCCGCGGCGTCGCTGTCGCAGTTGGTCGAGGACGAGGTGGCGCTGTCGGTGCCGTTCGTCGAATTCCTGAGCCCGGTCACGGCGGCGACGCGGTTGGACGAGGCCACCGGCCGGCTGGATTCGGTGGCGGTGCGCCAGCGGTTCCAGAGCAGCTTTTCCGGCGACATCCTGCTGATCTTCCCCGAGAACAAGAGCCTGGATCTGGTGCGGTCGCTGCTGGGAACCGCCTTGCCGCTGGACTCGCTCACCGAACTGGAGCAAGAGGCGCTGCTGGAGATCGGCAACATCATCCTCAACGCCTGCCTCGGCAGCCTGGCCAACCAGCTGGGTATTTCCATCGAAAGCTCGCTGCCGGCCTATGTGCGCGGCAGGGGCGCCCGCATCCTCGACTCCAAGCATCCCGACACCGAACTGGTGATGTTCCTCCAGGTGGATTTCGCCCTGACCGCCAAGGGGGTGCAGGGTTACCTCGCCTTCGTGATGGACATCGCCTCGGCGCGCCATTTCTCCGCGGCGGTGGGGGAATATGTCACGCGAATCATGGCGGGGTGAGCGGGGGACCATGACGGCGGACCATGCTCTTCATTCCCTGACCGACGCCGCCGAGATCGGCGTCATCCTGATCGACGCCGCCGGCCAGGTCACCTTGTGGAACGCCTGGATGACCAAGGCGTCGGGGATCGATGCCGCCTGGGCCACCGGGTGCGGGCTGGTGGAGGTCTTCCCCGGTCTCGCCGGGTCACGGATTCTGGCGGCGGTCAACCAGGCCCTGACCGGCGGCCTGTCGGCCATGCTGTCGTCGTCGCTCAACAAGACGCTGTTTCCGCTGCTGCGCGAGGGCCGCAACCGGGACGTCCCCGAGCCCATGCACCAGATCGTGGTGGTCAAGCCGTTCGACGCCGGCGGCGAGCGCGCCTGCATGGTTCAGGTGTTCGACGTCACCGCCATGGCGTCGCGCGAGATCATCCTGCGCCAGCAGGCCCGCACCATGGAGGCGCTGGCCGAGAACTACCGACTGTCGGAACTGCACAACCGCGCTATCGTCGACAACACCGCCGACGCCATCGTCACCTTCGGCGAGGATGGCGGCATCGGCACCTACAACCCCGCCGCCGAGCGCATCTTCGGCTACAAACCCCACGAGATCGTCGGCAAGAGCATCGCCGTCCTGATTCCCGAACTGGCGGACGCCCAGGGCGTCCTGGTCACCGACAGCTATCTCGACCATCGCACCGAGGTCGCCGGGCTGCGCAAGCTCCAAGCCCGTTTTCCGCTGGAACTGTCGCTGTCAGCCATGGAGTTGGGCGGTCAAAGGCTGTTCGTGGCCATCGGCCACGACATCACCGCCCGCAAGGCCAACGAGGAGGAGTTGCGCAATCAGAAGGAATGGCTCACCACCCTGATCAACGCCATGCCGGACATGATCTGTTTCAAGGACGGTGAAGGCCGTTGGCTGGTGGCCAATCAATTCTATCTCGATCTGGTGGGGCTGCACGACATCGACTATGTCGGGCGCACCGCCCCGGAACTGGCCCAACTGTCGAGCGGGCAACGGGATTTCCTGGTCAGCACCCGCGACACCGACGAGCGGGCCTGGCGGGAGGGGCGCGCCGTCGCCTACGAGAAGAAGCTTCAGGCGCGCGACGGCGGGGCCAAGATCTTCGACATGATGAAGATTCCGCTGTTCCATGCCGATGGCGGCCGGCGGGGGCTGGTGCTGGTGGGGCGCGACATCACCGAACGTAAATTGGCGGCCGCCCGCATCCACCATCTGGCCCATCACGATTCGCTGACCGAGTTGCCCAACCGGGTGCTGTTCCAGGAGCGGCTGCGCCAGGCGCTGGCCCAGGCCAAGCGCTCCAAATGGATGCTGGGTCTGCTGTTCCTCGATCTCGACAAGTTCAAGGACATCAACGATACGCTGGGCCACCATGTGGGCGACCTGCTGCTGAAGGCGGTGGCCAAGCGGCTGGGCCGCTGCGTGCGCGAGACCGATACCGTCGCCCGGCTGGGCGGCGACGAATTCGCCGTCATCCTCACCAATCTGGACGACGCCGAAGGGGCCAGCCGGGTGGCGGAAACCATCATCACCAGCATCGCCGATCCGTTCGGGCTGGACGACCACGAGGTGCTGACCAGCACCTCCATCGGCATCACCCTCTACCCGTCCGACGCCACCGATGCCGAGCAACTGCTGAAGAACGCCGACCTGGCCATGTTCCGCTCCAAGGCCGAGGGGCGGAACAACTACCATTTCTACGTCGCCGAGATGGACGCCGAGGTCCAGGCCCGCAAGATCGTCGAGCGCGACATGCGCCTCGCCCTGGGCTCGGAACAGCTGGAATTGCACTACCAGCCGCTGGTCGAGCTGTCCTCCGGGCGGATCGTCGGCTGCGAGGCCCTGCTGCGCTGGAACCACCCCACAAGGGGCTGGGTGCCGCCGGCCGAGTTCATCCCCATCATCGAGCGCACCGACCTGATCGCGCCGCTGGGCCGCTGGATCCTGCACCGCGCCTGTCTCCAGGGCCGCGACTGGCTGCGGGACGGGCTGGAGCCCATGAAGATCGCCGTCAACCTGTCGCCGGCCCAGTTCAAGCAGAGCCAGAGCCTGGTGGCCATGGTGGCCGAGATCATCGACCAGACCGGCGTTACCGCCGACATGCTGCAGTTGGAGATCACCGAAGGCATCGCCATGCAGAACATCGACGCCACCATCGAGGTGCTGCAGGCCCTGCGCGCCATGGGGGCGGTGATCTCCATCGACGATTTCGGCACCGGCTATTCGTCGCTGAACTACCTGAAGCGCTTCCCGGTGGACAAGCTGAAGATCGACCGCTCCTTCGTGGTCGACATCGGCCTGCACCCCGACAACGCGGCGGTGGTCGAGGCCATCGTCAATCTGGGCCACTCGCTGGGCACCCGCGTCAACGTGGAGGGCGTGGAGACCCGGGAGCAGTTGGACTTCCTGCTGTCGCACAAGGTGGACGAGGCCCAGGGCTATTATTTCAGCAAGGCGGTCCCCGGCGACGCATTCGCCGCCCTGGTGCGCGAGCGCAGCCCCTGGCCGTTGTGATGCCAAGCCACGATGAGCGGGACTCATCGTGGCTTGGTTAGGCCCAAGGGGCCGCGCGCCTCGTGGCGCGGGAGGCAAGGGCCACGGAGGTGGCCCGCCCGCCGCTTGAGGGCGGTGTTGATCGGTTCCGATCAACACATTTTGGTCTGAACACTCACTCCACCAATCCCGCCAGGGCGTCGTCCAGACGGGCGGCGTCGATTTCCATCAGCGCCGGACCATCGGTCCACACCAGGGCGCAGCGGATATGGTGGCGGGGATAGATGCAGGCCAGGGCCAGCCGATAGGCCGCCATCTGCCGCAGATAAAGGTCGGGAATGTCCTCCGCCGACAGGGGGGGGCGGCGGTTGGTCTTGTAGTCCACCACCAGCACCTCCGTCTCGGTGACCACCAGCCGGTCCACCCGACCCGATATGATGCGATCGCCGATGCGCCCGACCAGCGGCACTTCGGCGCGAGCGCCGGGACCGAACAGACCGGTCAGTCCAGGATGGTCGAGGATGTCGGACACCTCGTTGGCGATGGCCAGTTGATCCTGGGTCTCCAGCCCCCAGCCGGGCCGCTTGAGGAGCCGCATCATGGCGCGGCCGCGTTCGGCCGGGGGGAGATCGGGCAAGGTCTGGAGCAGGCGGTGGATCAGCTTGCCGCGCTGCCAGCGCTGGCCGCCATCGGCCTCGGCCAGGGGCGAGCGCACCGGCGGTTCCTCGCCATCGGGCCGGCTTGGGGCCAGCGGGCGGGGCGGCACCGGCTCGGACCCGGCCGGCTGCCGCGCCCAGTCGGGCAGGGTGGCGACGGGGCGGGCGGCGGCATCACGCGCATCCCCACGGGCGACCGGGGCGGTCTGGGCCGAGGTCAGCAGCAGGATGCGCGCCTCCTCGGTCTCGCCGGCCTCGGCCAGGACCCCGTCCTCCTCCACCGCCGCCAGCGGTTCCATGGCGTCCTTGATCAGGTTGTACCAGCACAGCTCCGAGGGCGCGTTGCGGGTGCGCCAGCCGCAGACGATCAGCCGGTCCTCCGCCCGTGTCATGGCCACGTAGAGCAGGCGGCGGTATTCGCGCTGATTGGCCAGCTTGCGCGCCTCGGCCCCGGCGCGGCAGGCGGTGTCCATGTCCTCGGCCCGGGGCGGCCAGGTCAGCATCTCCGCCTCGCCCTCGCCCAGCCACAGCAGCTTGGCGCCCCGGCTGGGCACCTGCATGGTGTCGGGCAGGAAGACGACAGGAGCCTGCAACCCCTTGGAGCCGTGCACCGTCATGATCCGCACCGCGTCGCGCCCGGCCTGTTCCAGGTCGCGCTTGATCTCGATGGCGCTGGCCTCCAGCCAATGCAGGAAGCCTTGCAGCGACGGCGGATGGGCGCGCTCGAAGGCCAGGGTCAGGGCCATGAATTCGTCGATAGGGTCCTCGGCCTCCTGACCCAACCGGGCCAGCAGCCGGCGGCGTCCCCCCAGCTTCCCCAGCACCCGGGCATAGAGCGCGTGCGGCGGCAGCCGGTCGGCCTGGGCCAGCAGATCGGCCAGGGTGGTGTAGGCGGTCTCGAAATCGGGATCGGCCAGGATGCGGCGCTTGAGGGTCTCCCACAACCCGGTCTCGCCCCGCCCGTAAGCCAGGGCGAACAGCTGGTCCTCCGACAGCCCCACCAGCGGCCCCTTCAGCACCGTGGCCAGCGTCAGGTCGTCGTCGGGCAGCAGCAGGAAATTTCCCAGCGCAACCAGATCCATCACCGCCATCTGGTCGGCCAGTACCATGCGGTCGGCGCCGGCCACCTCCACCTTGCGCGATTTCAACTCGCGCACCAGATCATCGACGAAGCCGCCGCGCCGGCGCACCAGCACCAGCACGTCGCCGGCCCGCACCGGCCGGCCCTTGGACTCCAGGGGTTCGTGACCGATCATCCGCTCGATGCGGCGCGCCATCAGCCGCGCCAGCCTTGTACGCGGCGAATCGCCCCGGATGCGCTCCACCGGCGGCTTCCAGGCCGGGGCCTCGTCGGCGGGCCGGGGCTCCACCGGCGGCCACAGCTCCACCCGCCCGGCATGGCCCTGGCGATGGGCGAGATGGGTGATGTCCTCGTCTTCCGCCGCGACGCCGTCGCGCCCCGGCTTGCCGGGGCCGAACACCGCGTTGACCGCGTCGAGCACGGCGGCGGTGGAGCGGAAGGACAGGTTCAGCGCCACCTCGTCCCACTGCCCCCCTGATGCCGGCACATGGCGGGCGAAGCTTTGGCGCATGCGCTCGAACTCGCGCGGGTCGGCGCGCTGGAAGGAATAGATCGACTGCTTGGCGTCGCCGACGGCGAAGACGGTGCGCACCACGTCGCGCGCGCCCTGGCCGGCGAAGAACTCCTCGGTCAGCGCCGCGACCACCGCCCACTGATCGGGATTGGTGTCCTGGGCCTCGTCGATCAGCACATGGTCGATGCCGCCATCCAGCTTGAACAGCACCCAGGGCGCCACCCCCGGCTTGGCCAGCAGGTCGCGCGCCGCCAGGATCAGGTCGTCGTAATCCATCAGGGCGCGAATGGTCTTGGCCCGGCGGTAGGAGGCCAGCAGCGCCGCCCCCAGTACCAGCAGCGCCTCGGTGGCCTCGGCGGTGGCGGCGGCTTTGAGGCGGTCGGCAACCCGGACCAGCCGCTCGGCCTCGGCCAGCAATGCCTCCTCCACGCCGGGGAAGCCCTGGCGCACCGCCTTGGTGCACAGGGTCTTGCGGATTTCGCCATCCTTGGTGAGGAAGGCGGACCGCCAGCGCTCGAACCCGGCGGGGCGGGCGGCGGGATCGGCCAGCCACGCGGCCATGACGGCGCCGCGCTCCTGGTCGGTCTTGGCGCCGCCGGCCAGGGCGGGCAGGGCAGCGCGCAACCCGGCAGCGTCGAAGCGGCTGTCGTCGCAGGCCCGCGCCAGCAGGGTGGCGGCGCTGTCGTCAGGCTCCAGCTCCAGCCGGACCCGTAGCGCGCCGACCACGCCCTTGATGCCGCCATGGCGGGCGATCAGCCGCTCCAGCCGGCCGCGCGCCGAGGCCAGTTCGGCCATCAGCTCGGGAAAGCCGGTCTCATGGATGCGCTGCGTGATCAGCGCCAAAGCCCGCGCCAGTGCTCCGTCGCCGCCGTCGCGGGCGGCGCTCAGCACCTCCAGCTTGGCGGCGTCCAGCAACTCGCCGGCGTCCCGCTCGTCCATCACCTGGAAGTGCGGCGCGATCTCGGCCTCCAGCGGGAAGCGGCGCAGCAGCGACTGGCAGAAGGCGTGGATGGTCTCCATATGCATGCCGCCCGGCGCGTCCAGCACCTGGGCGAACAGCCGGCGCGCCCGGATCGGTTCGCGCTGGTCGGGAGCGCGGCCGAGCAGGCGGGCGAGGTCGGCGTCCAGATCGGAGGCGGTGGCGGTGGCCCATTTGGCCAATTGCTTCTGGATGCGGTTGGCCATCTCGGCGGCGGCCGCCTTGGTGAAGGTCAGGCACAGGATCTTGTGCGGAGCGGTGCCGGCCAGCAGCAAGGTCAGAACCCGGTCGGTCAGCACCTTGGTCTTGCCGGTGCCGGCACTGGCGGCGACCCAGACGCTGGCCGTGGGATCGGCGGCGCGCCGCTGACGGATGTCGGCGTCGGCGGCGAGCGGGCTCATGGGAGCTTCTCGAAAACAAGGAAACCGGTAGAGGGACACGAATGAACACGAATAAGATCGAATAAGAATAAGGATGTCAGCCGTCGAACTTTTCCGTGCGAGCGCGGAGCTGACGCGGCAGGACATTCGACCTTATTCGTGTTCATTCGTGTCACCATCATTCCTCTCCCTCCTCGCCGCCGCTGGCCCATTCCCGCACCCGGGCGAGGTGGAGGTAGTCGGAGTATTTGGGCGCATGCTCGGGGTGGGGCCGCGCCGCGTAGGGCGTCCGCTCGTCGTCGAACACCGTCACCAGCGCCCGCAAGCCGTCCAGCGCCTCTGTCGCCAGATCGAACACGTCGTCGCCGGCCGAGCGTTCCTCGCCGCCGGCCTCGCCGCCTTTCAGCCGCCAGTAGAGCAGCCGCGACGGTTCCGCCGCCTTGACCCCGGCGAAGCCGCCGAAGCGGGCGATGGCGGCTTCCAGCGGCAGTTGGGGGGCATAGCCGGCGGCGACCTCCTTGGCGCTGGGGGGCTGGCCGGTCTTGTAGTCGATCAGGGCCAGGGTTCCGTCCCTCAGCACATCGACCCGGTCGGCCTTGGCGATCAGGGTGAAGGGTCCGCCGGGAGCAATGATCTCCAGGGCGCCCTTGACCTCGGCATGGGCCATGGCGACGTCGGGGCGGCGGCTGGCTTCCTTGGCCGTCACCCAGCCGGCGATGGCGACGAAGCGCGGCCACCAGAACGCCCACAAGGCGGGCGAGGCCACCGCCTCGGCGAAGACGTCGCGGCCGATCGCCAGCAGCTTGGCCTCGGCCTCGGGCGGCAGCGCCTGGGGATACAGCCGCACGAAGCGCTCCAGCGCCAGATGCACCATGCTGCCGTAATCGGCGGCGCCCGGATCGGCGTCGATGGGGTCCAGCGCCTCCAGCCCCAGCACCCGCTTGGCATAGATGGCGTAGGGATCGCGCATCCAGGTCTCGATCTCGGTGACCGACAGCCGGCGGGGCCGGGCACTCAGCGGCGGCCGGGGGGCCGGCGGCTCGGGCCGCACCCAGGCGGCGGGGCGGTCGAGCCGGTCGTGCCAGTCCAGCCAGGGGGAATCGTCGCCGGTGAAGGCGAGGCCGCAGGCCCCCATCACCGCGTCCAGGCGCATCAGCCAGCGCGACGGCACCGTCGGGGTTCCCTCCACCCGCACCGCGCGGGTCAGCACCACCTTGGGCGCCCCGAAGCCTTGGGCGAAGTCGTGGGCGGACAGGCCGATGCGGCGCTCCGGGGACGGCAGGCCGAAGGCTTCCCGCATGGGGCGGCTCATCCACGGATCGGCCTCGGGCGGGGCCGGCCAGACGCCCTCGTTGAGACCGCCCAGGATCAGCAGGTCGGCATGCTGCAAGCGGGCTTCCAGCGGTCCCCAGATATGCAGGCGGGGATGATGGTCCCAGGCCGAGCGCGCCACCTGAGCCGCCATCAGCTCCTCGAACAGCGCCGGGTAGCAGCGCCCCGGCATGGCGTCCAGGGCGGGGGCGGCGCGGGCCAGTTCGGCGGCGAAGCGGGCGGCGGTCTCGCCGGCCTCGCCGTGCCACAGCCGGGCCGGGCCGGGCAGGCGGTTGTCGGCGGCAAGGCCCTCGGCGAATTCCATATGGGCGCGGACCAGATCGGCCAGCTTGACCGATTCGCCGGCCAGCAAGGCGGCGAAGGGGGCGGCCAGCGCCTCCAGATCGGCCAGGGTGGCGGCGAGGCGCTGGTCCTTGGTCGCCGCCAGCAATCCCGCCACGCCGGGACCGGGGCGGGGGCCGCGCAGCACCGCCAGTTCCAGCCGGCGGGCGAAGGCGCGGAAGGCGCTGGCGTCCATGCCGCCGGCGGCGATGGGATGTTTGAGGCAGGCGAGCGTCGCGTGAGGGGCGAAGCCCTCGGCCACCATCTCGGCGGCGAGGCGGAGGAAGGCGCCGGGCTCGGTGCTGCCCAGCGGCCGGCCGGCGGAATCGTCGATATGGATGCCCCAGCGCTCCAGCTCTCCCGCCACCCGCCGCGCCAGGGCGCGGTCGGGGGTGACCAGGGCGGCGGTGCGCCCCTCGGTCTCCAGCTCTTGCCGCAGCATCAGGGCGATGGCGCCGGCTTCCTCGCGCGGGCCGGGGGCGTCGAGGCGGCCGACCCCGTCCAGCGTTTCAGGCGGCAGCGGCGTCAGCTCCCGCCACGCCTCGCAGGTGCCGGCGGGGCGCAGGGCCTCGGCCAGCAGACGGATGCGGTTCCCGCGGGGATCGGGCTCGTCGGACAGCGGCGGCACCGCGCCGCGCTCCAGGCCGAGACGGGCCAGCAGCAGCTTGAGGCCGTATTGGGGATGGGCCGGGTCCAGCGCCCGCCAACTGGCCTCGTCCATGTCCTGATCCAGGCCGGGCAGCACCACCCGCCCCTGGGGCAGCGCCGCCACGGCGGCCAGCAGGTCGGCGGTGGCGGGGCGCGAGCCGGTGGAGCCGGCGGCGATGACGGTATGGCTGGGCGGCTTGGTTTCCCAGGCCTCGATCTGCCGGGCCATGACCCGGTTGAGGCGGTCCTCGCCGTCCAGCACGCCGCGCTCGGCCAGGATCGCCGGCCAGGATTGGGTGAGGATGGTGAGGAATTTCAGCGTCACCTGCCAATGCTCGGCGTAGTCGTCGGGCACCAGCTTGTCGAGCCGGGCGAAGTCCAGCCGCTCGCTCTGCACCGAATCCAGCAGCCGCCCCAATTCGCCGGCCAGCCGCGCCGCCTGATCGGGTGCGGGAATATGGCCGCCACCGGCCTTGGCCAGGGTGATGATCAGCTTGGCCAGGATCAGCCGACGCTCCAGCGGCGGAATGGATGGAGCGAGGTCGAGCGGGTCGTCGCCCGCCAGTTCCAGTTCCTCCTCGTCCAGGTCGCCCAGCGGCTTGAGGCGCGGCAGCAGCAGCGGGCGGCCGCCCGACAGCCGCAGGAAGGCGTCGGACAAGGCGCGGCAGGCGCGCCGCGTCGGCAGCAGCACCTCCATCGCCGCCAGCGCCAGCGGATCGCCCCCGGCCTCCGCCAGCAGGCGGGCGGCCAGGACATCGACGAAAGGCAGCCCCGGAGGGATGGTGAAGACGGTTGTCATCCCTGCTTTCTCGCTAGAGGAAAAAAGGATTCAGACACGAATGAACGCGAATAAGATCGAATAAGAATAAGTATTTTAACTATCCAGCGTCTCCGGCTTCGCCGTGACCACATAGCGTCGAGACGAAAAAGAATTCGACCTTATTCGTGTTCATTCGTGTCCTAATTTCTATCGCTTCCGCGCTAAAGCAGCACCCGTCGGAACTCCACCTTCGGCTGGCCGAAATTAAGCAGCATGCCGACCCTAAGACCGCTGGCCCGCAGGTAGTTCAGCACCTGCCCGACATGGGCTTGGGCCAGTTTCTCGACCGCCTTGAGTTCCACCACCACGCAATCGGCGACCACGAGATCCGCCTGATAGACTCCGATCTCGTCGCCCTTGTAGGACACCGGCAGACGGACTTCCTCTTGGACATCGACGCCACGAAGCCGTAGCTCCTTGACCAGCGCCCGGCGGTAGATGACCTCCAGGAAACCGTGGCCGAGGACGTTGGACACCTCGAAGGCGGCGCCGACGACGAGGTTGGTCAAGCTGTCCTGGGCGGGATCGATGTCCATCGGGGCTCCTGCCTATAAGGATTCAGACACGAATGAACACGAATAAGATCGAATAATTATACGGTCTCAGCGTCTCCGCCAGTAAGTCACCGCCGTGAGCGCGCGGCGCCGACAGGGAAAGATATTCGACCTTATTCGTGTTCATTCGTGTCCCGATTCACTTCTCCAACAACAATCCTTCGACCTCGGGCAAGGCTTCGGGGGTGCCCACATGGAACCAGCCGCCGTCGTGGACCAGACCGAACAGGCGGCCCTCGGCCAGGGCGCGGTCGTACAGCACGTTCAGGGAGAACTTACCCGATGGGCTGGCCTCGAACAACCGAGGATGGAGGATCTGGACGCCGGAGAACAACAACGGCGCGGCCTCGGCTTCGCCTCGGCGGCGCAGGGTGTCGTTGCCGTTGATGAAGAAGTCGCCCTTGCCCTCATAGCCCACGGCGGTCCGGGTCGGTTGCAGCAGCAACAGCGCGTCCATATCGGCGTCCCGCCATGCCGTCGCCAAACGCCGAAGCGCCGGGGTGGGGCCGTCGGTCCAGATGATGTCGCTGTTGACCACGTAGAACGGCTCGTGCCCCAGCAGCGGCAGGGCGTGGGCGACGCCGCCGCCGGTCTCCAGCAATTCCTCCTCGTGGGACAGCGAAATATCGGAGCGGTCGGCCAGATGCTCCTTGATGCTGTCGGCCAGCCAATGGGTGTTGACCACCATCTCCTGGACGCCGGCGATGGCGAGGTGGTCCAGCGCCCGGTCCAGCATGGTGCGCCCGGCCACCGTGACCAGCGGCTTGGGGGTAGAGAGCGTGATCGGGCGCATGCGCAGGCCCAGACCGGCGGCGAGAACCATGGCGCGATGGATCATCATGGGTTGGGCACTCCTCTTTGCTCGCGCGGCATATGGCGGTCGAGCCAGCGGCCCAACTCGGCCAGCACCGGATGGCGGCACGCGTTCTCCAGCAGCCGCCACACCCGGGGGATGTGGACGAGGTAGCCGGGCTTGCCGTCGCGCAGGCACAGCCGAGTGAAGATGCCGATGACCTTGGCATGGCGCTGGGCCGCCATCACCGCCCACGACGCCTCGAACACGGCGCGGTCGAGGGCGGGGAAGCGTTTCAGCCAGCGCTGCTTCATGCGCTCGATCAGCAGCGGGTCGATGTCGCGCCGCGCGTCCTCCAGCAGGCTCATCAGGTCGTAGGTGGCCGGTCCCGCCACCGCGTCCTGGAAGTCGAGTAACCCGCAGGCCGCCAGGCCGGGACGGTCCAGCAGCATCAGGTTGTCCACGTGGAAGTCGCGCAGCACCAGCGTGTCGGGGACCAGCCGGGCCACCGGGAACAGCTTGCGCCAGATATCGGCGTACTCGGCCCGTGCCTCGGCGGACGTGTCGCGGCCCAGCACCGCCGGCATGTACCAGTCGGTCAGCAGGGTGGCCTCGGTCAGCAGGCGGTCATCGTCATAGGGCGGCAGGCCGGCGAAGACGGCGTCGGGACGCGCCGCGATCTCGGCCAGCACGTCGGTGGCCAGCGCGTAGAGTGCGTCCTCGTCATGGCCGTTGGCCAGCAGCCTTGTATAGGTGGCGTCGCCCAGGTCTTCCAGCAGCAGCAAGCCGTTGGTCTCGTCCACCGCCAGCAGCCGGGGCGCCGACAGGCCCAGCTCCTCCAAATGACGGGCGACCCGCACGAAGGGGCGCACGTCCTCCTGGGGCGGCGGCGCGTCCATCAGCACCGCCGGCTCGCCGTCGCGGCTCAGGCGGTCGTAATGGCGAAAGCTGGCGTCGCCGGCCAGCCGGCCGCGTTGGGCACTTCCCCAGCCGGCCTCGTGGAGAAAACCCTGAATCAGGGTCTCACGCGGGTTCATTCCGTCAAATCTCCCATATGGTCGGCCCAAATGCCATGGGCGGTCAGGGTCACGCGGCGTTCGCCCTCGGCATCGCCGGTTTCCAGGCGGACGTCAAGCCGGCGCTTGGGCAGGTGGCGGCCGAGTTGGTCGGGCCATTCGATCAGGCAGATGCCGTCGGCGAAGGCCTCCTCGATGTCCAGCTCCAGAGCGTCGTCGGGCTTTTCCAGCCGGTAGAGGTCGAAATGCCAGATCAGGCCGGAATCGCACTCGTATTGCTGCACCAGGGTGAAGGTGGGGCTGGGCACCTCCTCGTCGGGGCTGGTCAGCGCCCGGATGAAGGCTCGCGCCAGGGTACTCTTGCCGGTTCCCAGGGTTCCCCACAGGGCGATGACGTCGCCGGGCCGGACCCGGTCCGCCAAGCGTTCTCCCAGCCGCCGCGTGGCGGCCTCGTCGGCGAGGGTGAGGGTCATCCCTTGGCCCTCGGATGGGCGTCGCGATAGACGGCGGTGAGGTGGGCGGCGTCCACTTCGGTGTAGCGCTGGGTGGTGGACAGCGAGGCATGGCCCAGCAATTCCTGGATGGTGCGCAGATCGCCACCGCCGGCCAGCAGGTGGGTGGCGAAGCTGTGGCGCAGCGCGTGTGGCGTCGCCGTATCGGCCAGGCCCAGCAGTTGGCGCAGCCGGCGCATCTGGCGTTGGACCACGCCGGGATTGAGCGGCCCGCCGCGTGCCCCCAGGAACAGCGGGTCGGTGGGATCGGATGGATAGGGAAGCTGGCGCAGATAATCGGCGATGGCGTCCCGCACCACCGGCAGGATCGGCACCACCCGCTGCTTCCGCCCCTTGCCGGTGATCACCATGGCATCGGCCTTGGGCGCGTCGCGGCGCTTCAGCCCCAGCGCCTCGCCCAGGCGCAGGCCTCCACCGTAGAGCAGGGTGAACAAGGCGACGTCGCGCGCCGCCAGCCAGGGCTCGTCATGCATCTCGGCGGCGGTGGCCAGGGTCTCCATGGCCTCGTCGGCGGCCAGCGGCTTGGGCACCGATTTGGGCGGACGCGGTGATTTCACCGCCTTCAGCGCCGGGTTGTGGACCAGATCGAAGCGGTCGAGAAAGCGGAAGAAGCCCCGCAGCGTCGACATGGTGCGGGCCAGCGAGGCGCGCCCCAGCCCGTCGCCGGAGCGCCGCGCCAGGAAGGCGCGGAAGTCGCCGGCCCCCAGCCCGGTCAGGGCGGCCAGATCGGGTTCGGCCCCGAGATGCTCGGCGAGGAAGCCGAGGAAGGCGGCGAGATCGCGGCCATAGGCATCCAGGGTATGGGCCGAGGCGCGCTTCTCGCCCTCCAGCCATTGCCGCCACGACGCCACCGCCTTGGCCAGATCGGCGTCCGCCGCGAAATGAATGGGGGTGGGGGGCATCAGAGCAGCCTCACGCGGTTCTGCCAGGGGGTGCCGGCCACCTTCGCCGCCAGTCGCCGGTCGGCGGTCCACACCAGGCTGTCCAGGGTCCGGGCGAGAACCAGATAAAAGCAGTCATAGGCCGGGTGCCCCAACTCGCCCGCCACGCAATAGGCGTCGGCGGTCATGGGGGCCAGGGGATAGGTTCGGTCGAGAGTTCGTTGCAACACCATGATGGCAGCCTCCCCCGCCGTCCGGGCCAGCAGGCCACCGGCGGAATAGCGCCACAAGGCGTTGGCTACCTCCGCGAGGATCAGATCGGGAGCCACCAGCGCGTCGGAGCCGACCAGCGCCTGCGCCCGGTCGGAGCCCTCGCTCTCCACCAGCCATTTCATGGCGACACTGGCGTCGATCACCAGACTCATCGGCTGTCACGGTCCTCGCGAATAAGGTCGGTGCTGTCCGGACTGCCGGCCGGAAGGGTGATCCGCGCCCGCTCGATCAGCGCCCGCTTCTGGTCGCCGGTCAGGGGGGCGGTCAGCTTCAGCGCCTCGCGCAGTTCCGACTCCAACGAGCGGCCGTTCAATTCCGCCTTGGTTCGGAAGGTGTCGATGACCGCGTCGTCAAGGTTACGGATAAGCACGGACCCCATGGCCGCCTCCTGCTGCTATCAAGAATGATAGCAGTGGGGCCGACAGGATCTCAAGCGGGATTTGCCAGGGACATCAAGGCTTGCCAGACCTTGTCCGGGGCATAGTGGCGGGCGGACCAGTCGCGGGCCGAAGCGATCATGGCGCGGCGCAGGTCGTCGTGGCGTTCCAGGAAGCGGCAGGCCTGGACGATATCGGCGATGCCACCCCAGGGCAGGTAGTGGCGATAGGGGGTGAAGAAGGTGGTGATGCCGCTGCCGGCCTGTTCCAGCAGCAATCCGCCGGCGGCGATGGTCTCCCAGATCCGGCCGGTGATCAGGCGCTGGTCCTGGTGATGGACGGCGATGTTGAGGACGGCGCGGCTGTCGGCCAGCAGGGCGGCGTAGGATTCGAGGTCGGGAGCCCGCCGCCGGCGCATCTCGCCGATGACGGCGGTGAAGTCGATGCCGGCAGTGAGCAGGCCGCCGATCAGGATGGGGCGGTGGATCTGACCCAGGCCGCCGATGAAAGTCAGGCCGTGGCGGGGCGGCTGCTGTGTCTCCGGGAGGGGGGCGGCCGGCACGGGGATGATCAGCGTCTTGGCGGCAAGGTCGGCGTTGCCCGCTTCGAACACCGGCGACAGCGGATCGAACAGGACGATGCCGTCGGCCGCCGTGGCCCAATGGCGGATCAGGGAGAGGCTGGGGGCCTGGGCGTCGCGGAACAGGCAGAGCAGGCGGAGTCCGGTCTCGGCCTTGATCCGCGCCAGGGTCTGGGGGTCGAGGTCGCCCCGCTTGGGCGACCAGCCGCAATCGAGGATCATCACCTGCGGCCGATGAGTCCGGAGATGGTCGGCCAGGGCGTCGATCCGCCGGGCGCGGGCCTCGTCGGAGATGCGCATGCGGCTGGGGCCGGTGACGGCGGCATCGGAATAAAGCTCCAGCACGCGGCCGGCGGCCATGGCGGCCTTGCCCAGATGCTCGGCCAGATCGTTGGGAAAGGACGGGCTGACCCCGGTCATGGCGGGGCCCACATAGAGCACCCGCTCGGGCAATTCCCCCGAGGCGGTCGGCAGGGGATGAAGCGCCAACTCCTCCTCGGGCAGGGCCAGCGCCGCGCGGACACGGCGGCACAATTCGGCGTCGGCCTCGGGATCCTCCGGGAAGGACGCGGCGGCGGGGCCGATCAGCGGGGCCAGTTCTTCCGCGCTGGATCGCCACAGATTATCCAGGATGGGGCCGGCCTGCTGGTACGCTCCGGCCTCCAGCAGGATCTGCGCCAGTTGCGTCAGCGGCGCCGGAGCGAGACCGTGGGCCTTCATCCAGGCGACCAGAAAGCCAGTGGCCATGGCGGATTCGGACCCGCCCCAGCGGCGCAGCAGGCCGAGGCCCTGGTCGTGCTCCTCCGCCCAATGCGGCCGGGCGAGCAGGAAGGCGGTGATCTCGGCGGCCAAGTCGGGGTCCGGTTCGGGCGAGAGTTCGCCCAGGACCAGCAGCGCGTCGAAGTAGGACGCATGGGTAGCGGGGATGGCCTCGGCCAGGGCGCGCGCCGTCTCGTCCGCTCCGGCCGCCAGTTCCAGCCGGGCCTGTTCGGCACAAAGCAGGGGCTCGTCGGGGGCTTCGGCCATGGCATGGCGGCCAGCCTCGCGGGCGGGGTCCAACAGCCCCACCGAGGCGAATCGCCGGCTCAGATGGCGCCACAACGCGGATGGCGGAAGGGTGCCGCACTCCCAGTCCGCGACGCTGGCGCCGAGCGGGGCCGCCATGTCCGGCGGTGCCGCCCGCTCGATCCAGGCCCGCGCCGCCTCCGCCATCTCCCGTCGGTCCATGGGTCGGTCCTTCGTCATGCCTCAACCGGCCTCCCCTTCCCCTCGGGCAGCCTCTCCCGAGGGAAGAAAAACGATCATTGCCTGCCGCCGCTGCGCTCAGACTCCCGCCCGGACCTCGGCGATGCCATCGCGGGCCAGTTGGTCGGCCCGTTCGTTCTCCACATGACCGGCGTGGCCTTTGACCCAGTGCCAGGCGATACGGTGGCGCGCCGTCGCCTCGTCCAGCGCCCGCCACAGATCCTCATTCTTGACCGGCTTCTTGTCGGCGGTCTTCCAACCGCGCGCCTTCCAGCCGCGCAGCCACTCGGTCACGCCCTTCATGACGTACTGGCTGTCGGTATAAAGGTCGATGGCGCAGGGCCGGCTCAGGGTGTTGAGCGCCACCAGCACCGCCATCATTTCCATGCGGTTGTTGGTGGTGAGGATCTCGCCGCCCTTCAGCTCCTTCTCGACGCCCTTGAAGCGCAAGATGGCCCCCCAGCCGCCGGGGCCGGGATTGCCGGAACAGGCGCCGTCGGTATAAATTTCAACTGATTCCGGCTTGGCAAGCTCGTTCATTCGATGCCGTATCCGCCGGGGCCGCCGATTCCCTGATGGAACACCAGCTTGCGGTAATATTCCATGGGGTCCTTGCGCTTGACGAAGGCGCCTTCGGGCGTGTTCAGCCAGTCGTAGCTGCGGGTCAGCAGAAAGCGGGTGGCGGCGCCGCGCGCCAGCAGCGGCAGCGCGTCCAGCTCGTCGGCCGATAGCGGCCGCACCCGGCGATAGCCGTTCAGCATCAGCCGCGCCTTGGTGGCGTTGAAGGCGCCGTCGGCCTCGAAGCACCAGGCGTTGAGGCAGATGGCGATGTCGTAGGCGAGGAAGTCGGTGCAGGCGAAATAGAAATCGATGATCCCCGACATCTTTTCCCCCAGGAAAAAGACGTTGTCGGGGAACAGGTCGGCGTGGATCAACCCCACCGGCAGGGTCTTGGGCCAATGGGCCTCCAGATAATCCAGCTCGGCGTCCAGCAGCTCGGCGAGGTCGGCCTTGATCTCATGGGCGCGGGGACGCACCGCCTCGAACAGGCCGCGCCAGCCCTCCACCGACAGGCTGTTGCGCCGGGTCAGCGGGAAATCGGCCCCCTTCAGATGCATCTCGGCCATGGCCGGCCCCAGCTCGGCGCAATGGGTCAGGCCGACGCGCCGGTGCCACATGCCCTTGAGGAAGCTGACCATGGCGGCGGGGCGGCCGCACAGGCTGCGCAGCGCCTTGCCGTCACGGCCGTGGATCGGGGTCGGGCAGGCCAGCCCGCGCGCCGCCAGATGCTCCATCAGCCCAAGAAAGAACGGCAGTTCGTCGGGGTTCACCCGCTTCTCGTAGAGGGTGAGGATGTAGGAATCGCGGTCGGTCTGGAGCAGGTAGTTGGTATTCTCCACGCCTTCGGCGATGCCCTTGCAGGACACCACCCGGCCGATGTCGTAATCAGCGACGAAGCTTTCCAGCTCGTCGTCGGAAACCTCGGTATAGACCGCCATACCCCGCAAACCCTATTCCACCCAGGATCGGCGGAAGGTACGACAGTTCCCCGCCGGGCGCCAGTCCCGGCAATCCTATTCCGACCCCGCCGGGCGCCGTTGCCGGCAATCCTATTCCGATAATGCCTGAGGCAGCTTGAAGGTCACGGTCTCGGTGGTGACGCGAACTTCCTCGATGGTGACGTCGAACCGCTCGCGCGCCGCCGCCACCACTTCCTCCACCAGGATCTCCGGAGCGGAGGCGCCGGCGGTGATCCCCAGCCGGGAGACGCCGTCCAGCAGGCTCCAGTCCACCTCGGACGCGCGCTGCACCAGCACCGACTTGGCGCATCCCGCCCGCGCCGCCACTTCCACCAGACGCGAGGAATTGGACGAATTGGGCGAACCGATCACCATCAGCGCCTCGCAATGGGGCGCGATGGTCTTGACCGCCGCCTGCCGGTTGGTGGTGGCGTAGCAAATGTCTTCCCGCTTGGGACCGACGATGTCGGGGAACCGCTTCTGCAACACCTCGGTGACCGCTGCGGCATCGTCCACCGACAGGGTGGTCTGGGTGATGTAGGCCAGCTTGGACGGATCGCGCGGTTCGACCTCGGCGGCCTCCGCCGGGGTGCCGACCAGCAGGACCGTTCCGTCCGGCACCTGACCGATGGTGCCGATGACCTCCGGGTGGCCGGCATGGCCGATCATGATGATCTGGCGCCCCATCTCGTGGTGATGTTCCGCCTCGCGATGAACCTTGGTCACCAGCGGGCAGGTGGCGTCCAGCGAGGTCAGCGCCCGGCGGTCGGCCTCGGCCGGCACCGTCTTGGGCACGCCATGGGCGGAGAACACCACCGCCGCCTGATCGGGAACCTCGTCCAGTTCCTCGACGAACACCGCCCCCTTCTGGGCCAGGGATTCGACCACATAGCGGTTATGCACGATCTCGTGCCGCACATAGACGGGAGCGCCGTATTTCTCCAACGCCTTCTCGACGATATGAATGGCGCGATCGACGCCGGCGCAGAAGCCGCGCGGACTGGCCAGAACCAGGGTGAGGGGCTTTTTCGGGGGAAAAGCGGATGTGGTCACGGGGTTTACCTCATATCGTCATGGCTGTCGGCTTGTGCCCGACCGCAGCCTTCACTAAAGTCGGACGCCACGTTTAGCAGATCATGTACCGTCGAAGGAAGATTGGCATGAGCGATTCCGCCGACCCGACCCTCCTCCCAGCGATACGCCCTCCGGCCTCCAGGACCGCCATGACCTCTCGTCGCTTCCGTTTTCTCGCGCTTGCCCTGGCGGCGCCCATCGCCCTGTCCGGCTGCGCCTCCCTCACCGAGGCCGTGACCAAGGTCAAGACGCCGCCCTGCCCACCCATCTACATCCTGTCCGACGCGGCCAAGATCACCAAATTCCGCCCCGGTGCCGGCCGCGACCTGACCGACGTGGACATGGATGCCGAGATCATCGCTTTCAAGGGCCAGTGCTCCTACGACGACAAGGGCGCCGTGGTGGAGATCCAGGTCAGCTTCGACGTCAAGCGCGGCCCGGCCAGCACCAAGCGCCAATCCGAGCTGCGCTATTTCGTGGCCATCCCCAAATTCTTCCCCGCTCCCGAGGCCAAGGCCGAGTTCACCGTCCCCGTCACCTTCCCCGAAGGGATGGATCAGGCCCGCGTCAACGACGAGGATGTGGTGATGCGCATCCCGGTTAAGAACAAGGACATCATCAATAACTACGAGATCTATCTCGGCTTCCAGGAAACGCCCGAGGAGCTGGAGATGAACCGCCGCGCCAAGCGATAGGGTCCGTCATTGACTCCCTCGTCGCGCTGACTAATATGGCCGGCGCAGACGAACCCCGCGGGAGAGATCGCCCCGCTTGGCCACCAAGCGAGGCGGCGCCGAAGGAGCAACCGCCCCTGGAAACTCTCAGGCAAACGGACCGCGGGGGGATGAGCCTCTGGAAAGCGCGCCGGCAAGGGCACTGATCGCCCTCCGGCCCACCGACGATGTAAGCCGCCGACGCCTCCCAGGGGGCGACGCGGTGAATCTTTCAGGTTCCCAGACAGAGGGGGGCAAACCGGGCGACGCCACAGCTGCGCCCGCGCCCTTCAACCGCCGCGGACCATCGGTCCGCAGGGAGGAACCCCGGTGAGCGATTCCCACGACACTCCGTTGCTGACCACGCCGCTGGACCGCCTGCACCGTGAGTTAGACGGCAAGATGGTCCCCTTCGCCGGCTATGCCATGCCGGTGCAGTACCCCGCCGGCGTGCTCACCGAGCATGTCCATACCCGGACCAATGCCTCGCTGTTCGACGTGTCGCATATGGGCCAGGCCGAAATCCGGGGCGCCGATGGCGCCCGCTGGCTGGAGACCCTGGTTCCCGGCGACATCCAGGGCCTGGGGATCGGCAAGACCCGCTACACCGTCTTCACCAACGACCAGGGTGGCATCCTCGACGACCTGATGGTCAGCAAGCTGGCCGACGACCACCTGTTCCTGGTGATCAACGCCGCCTGCAAGCACGCCGATTTCGCCCATATGCAGGCGAAGATCGGCGACAAGGTCCAGCTTCGCATGATCGAGGACCGGGCGCTGGTGGCGCTGCAAGGCCCCAAGGCGGCCGAGGCCATGGCGAAAGTCGCGCCGGACGCCGGGGCCATGACCTTCATGACCATCCGCGAAATCACCATCGCCGGCATCGCCTGTCTCGCCACCCGTTCGGGCTATACCGGCGAGGACGGCTGGGAGATTTCAGTGCCGGAGGCCCGCGTCGAAGAGCTGGTGCGCGCCCTGCTGGCCCTGCCCGGGGTGATGCCGGCCGGCCTGGGCGCCCGCGACTCGCTGCGCCTGGAAGCCGGTCTGTGTCTCTACGGCTCCGACATCGACACCGCCACCACTCCGGTGGAGGCCAATATCGCCTGGATCATGAACAAGCGCCGCCGCGCCGAGGGTGGTTTCCCCGGCGCCGCCATCATCCAGCGGCAACTGGCCGAGGGGCCGGCGCGCCTTCGGGTCGGCATCCAGCCGCTGGGCCGCGCTCCCGCCCGCGCTCATACCGAAATCACCGATGAAGCCGGCAACCGGCTGGGCGAAATCTGTTCCGGCGGCTTCGGTCCCTCGGCCGACCGCCCCGTCGCCATGGGTTATGTCCCCCGGGATTTCGCCGCCATCGGCACCAAAATCAAGCTGGTGGTTCGCGGCAAGGCGCTGGACGCCGAGGTCGCGGCGCTGCCGTTCGTTCCGCATCGTTACATCAAGGCTTAAGGGGAGTCCCAATCATGGGCGACAAGCGTTTCACCAAGGACCACGAGTGGATTTCCGTCGCGGGTGACATCGGCACCGTCGGCATCAGCGACTATGCCCAGCACGCGCTGGGCGACGTGGTGTTCGTCGAGGTTCCCGAACCCGGCCGCGCCATCGCCAAGGGGGCCGAGGCCGCCGTGGTGGAATCGGTCAAGGCGGCGTCGGAGGTCTATTCCCCGGTCTCCGGCACGGTGGTCAAGGGCAACCAGGCCATCGTCGACCAGCCCGGCCTGGTCAACGAGGCGGCCGAGACCGGCGCCTGGTTCTTCACCATCAAGCTGTCCGACCCGTCCGAACTGACGGGCCTGATGGACCGCGCCGCCTATGACGCGTATCTGAAGACCCTGGAATAGCGCCGTATTTCCCTCTCCCTGAGGGAGAGGGTGGCGCGAAGCGCCGGGTGAGGGGGAATTGCGTCCACCCAGCCGGAAGTATTCGTTGAGGCATTCCCCCCTCACCCCGCCCTCTCCCTCAGGGAGAGGGAGAAAAAGTGAGGTTGAAGACAAGGTGACCGACCCATGCGCTACCTGCCGCTGACCGAATCCGACCGCCGCGCCATGCTGGCGGTGATCGGGGCCAAGGACGTGGACGAGCTGTTCCGCGACGTCCCCGCTGCCGCCCGTCTGGCCGAGCCGCTGCCGCTGCCCCGCCATCAGGGCGAGATGGAGGTGGAGCGCGCCTTCACCCGCATGGCCGGCAAGAACCTGTCGGCCGGCTGCGCTCCGTTCTTCATCGGCGCCGGCATCTATCGCCACCATGTGCCGGCGGCGGTGGATCAGTTGCTGTTGCGCGGCGAGTTCCTCACCGCCTACACCCCCTACCAGCCCGAGGTCAGCCAGGGCACGTTGCAGGCGCTGTTCGAGTTCCAGACCCAGGTCGCCATGATCACCGGCATGGATGTGGCCAACGCCTCCATGTATGACGGCGCCACCGCCACCGCCGAGGCCGCCATCATGGCGTGCCGCATCACCAAGCGCGCCAAGGTGATCCTGTCGGGGTCCCTGCATCCCCATTACGCCGAGACCACCGAGACGAGCCTGCGCTATACCGAGATGGAGGCCGAGCTGCTGCCGCCCGACCCGCTCGGCTTCGAGGACCTGCTGGGCCGGGTGGATTCCCAGACCGCCTGCGTCGTGGTGCAGAATCCCGGCTTCTTCGGCGGCGTCAAGGATCTGCGCCTGCTGGCGTCCACCTGTCACGAGGTCGGCGCCCTGCTGGTGGTAATGGTCGCCGAGCCCACCAGCCTGGGTCTGTTCGAATCCCCCGGCGCCATGGGGGCCGACATCGTGGTGGCCGAGGGCCAAAGCCTCGGCATGGGGATGAATTTCGGCGGTCCCGGCCTGGGGCTGTTCGCCACCCGCGACAAATATGTCCGCCAGATGCCCGGCCGCCTCGCCGGCCAGACGGTGGATGTGGACGGCAAGCGCGGCTGGGTGCTGACCCTGTCCACCCGCGAGCAGCATATCCGCCGCGAGAAGGCCACCAGCAACATCTGCACCAATTCCGGCCTGTGCGCCCTGGCCTTCTCCATGCACCTGACCATGCTGGGCGGCAGCGGCTTTGGCCGGCTGGCCGAGATCAACCACGCCAACGCGGTCAGGCTGGAGCAGAAGCTGGCCAAGGTGAAGGGTCTCAAGGTCTTGGCCCAAAGCTATTACAACGAGTTCGCCGTCCATCTCGGCGACGACGTCAAGGCGGCCGAGGTGGTGGATGCCCTGGCCGAGAAGGGCATCCTGGGGGGCGTGCCGGCGTCGCGCTTCTACCCGTCGTGGCCGGAGCTGGCGCCGGTGCTGATCCTGGCCGCCACCGAGACCAATACCGAGGACGACATGGACCGGCTTGTCGCCGCCCTGAAGGAGGTGGTGTGATGAGCGACGTGAATACGTTCAGCGGCAATCGCGGCCTCCAGGTGGAGGAGAAGCTGATCTTCGAGATGGGCAACCCGGGCTGCTCCGGCGTCGATCTGCCCGAGCCCGGCCCGGTGGATCTCGACCGCATGGACGGCCTGGCCAAGCGCGGCGCGTTCGGCCTGCCCGACCTGTCCGAGCCCCAGGTGGTGCGCCACTACACCCGCCTGTCGCAGAAAAATTACGGCATCGACACCGGCTTCTATCCGCTGGGCTCGTGCACCATGAAGCACAATCCTCGCCTGTCGGAGAAACTGGCCCGCCTGCCCGGTCTGGCCGACCTGCACCCGTTGCAGCCGCAAAAGACCGTCCAGGGCGCGCTGGAGGTGATGGACTCCCTGGCCGAATGGCTGAAGGAACTCACCGGCATGCCCACGGTGGCCATGAGTCCGGCGGCGGGAGCCCATGGCGAGTGGTGCGGCTTGATGGCCATCCGCGCCGCCCATGACGACAATTGCCAGGGCCACCGCCGCCGCATCCTGGTGCCGGAAAGCGCCCACGGCACCAACCCCGCCTCGGCCGCCATGTGCGGCTTTTCCGTCGATCCCATTCCGGCCAAGGACAACGGAAGGGTCGATCTCGACGCGCTGAAGGCCAAGCTGGGTCCCGATGTCGCCGGCCTGATGCTGACCAATCCCAACACCTGCGGCCTGTTCGAGTCCGAGATCATCGAGATCGCCGCCGCCATCCACGGCGCCGGCGGCTATTTCTACTGCGACGGCGCCAATTTCAACGCCATCGTCGGCCGGGTGAAGGTCGCCGATCTCGGCATCGACGCCATGCATATCAACCTGCACAAGACCTTCGCCACCCCCCATGGCGGCGGCGGTCCCGGTGCCGGCCCGACGGTGTTGTCGGCGGCGCTGGCCGCCTTCGCGCCGGTGCCCTATGTGGTTCACGGCAAGGACGGCTTCGAGCTGGTGGAAGGCGGCCGCGAGGGCGCCAAGCCGTTCGGCCGGGTCAAAGGCTTCCACGGCCAGTTCGGCGTCTTCGTCCGCGCCCTGGCCTATATCACCTCCATGGGCGCCGACGGGCTGCGGCAGGCCTCGTCCGACGCGGTGCTCAACGCCAACTACCTCCAGGCGGCCTTGGGCGACGTGCTGACGCCGTCGTTCGACGGGCCTTGCATGCACGAGGCGCTGTTCGACGACCGCTTCCTCAAGGATACCGGCGTCACCACGCTGGACTTCGCCAAGGCGCTGATCGACGAGGGCTATCACCCCATGACCATGTACTTCCCGCTGGTGGTGCATGGCGCCCTGCTGATGGAGCCGACCGAAAGCGAGTCCAAGGACACGCTGGACCAGTTCATCGCGGTGGTGCGCGGTCTGGCGCTCAAGGCCAAGGCGGGCGCCGCCGAGGCGTTCAAGGCGTCGCCCCAGTTCACCCCGCGCCGCCGCCTGGACGAAACCCTGGCGGCCCGCACTCCGGTACTGCGCTGGAAGGCTTGAGGTTGTCCAATTCCCCTCTCCCTCAAGGGAGGGGGGAATTGGCGAAGTCCTGCATGTCGGCGGTGCGGATGTGGTCGATCATCCAGAACCGCAGATAGTGGTCCACCAGCATGCCGGGATCGCTGCCCACCGCCAGCGCCAGCGACTCCACCTCCTCCAGCAGTTGGACATGCTCGGCGCGGTGGGCGGAAACCGTCCGTCCCCAGGCGTCCAACTGCCGCTCCTCGGCGGCGAAATGCTGACGGGCATGGCGCAGGAAGCGTTCCATCAGCTCGGCGATGATGGTCTCCTGGCGCGGCACGGTGGCCACCACGCTCAACTGGTTGATGATGGCGACCAGATGGCGGTGCTGGTCGTCAACCCAGGACAGCCCCGTCTCCAGACTCGCGTCCCAGGCGACCACCGGCTGGGTCGGGTGGTGGCGGATCGCCTCCCAATAACCCGAATCCTCCAGCAATTCGTGGTCAAACAGGATGCGCTCCATCTCCTCGATGATCGCGTGCCGCTCCGGTGAACTGGCGAGATCGGACAGGGTTTGGACCACCTGATCCACCCGCGCCAGGATGACCGCATGGGCGGCGTCGTGTTCTTCCGCCCTGGCGAAGCCGGCGCCCCGGAAAATGATGCCTTCCACCGCGAAGTGGCCGGCCAGCGCCGTGCGGAAGGCCAACACGGCGAGGCCGAAGTGTTCCACGTCGCCTCGGGCGCACTGGGCCGCCTTGCGGATCAGTTCGGTGAGCTGGCCGTGCTGATGGTCGATCAGGAGATTGCCGCTGGCCGGCACGGTGCGTGAGGTCGTCATGGACCGGATTCCCCCTTCGCTCTGAAGGAAATTATGCATCCCCGAAGCAGGAATAGCCATGACATTGAAATGAATGCAGAAAGCAAACACCCCCGCCGGGCGCCCGGCGGGGGTGTTTTTATCGGGCCTTTGGTATTAGACCGCGACGGTTTCCGCCAGTTCGCTGAACGCCCCGATCTGGTCGAAATTCATATACCGATAGATGTCGCCGGCCTTGGCGGTCAGCCCGCTGACCTGGGCCATGTACTCGGCCACGGTGGGGATCTTGCCCATCAGGGCGCAGACGGCGGCCAACTCGGCCGAGCCGAGATAGACGTTGGTGTCGATGCCCAGACGGTTGGGGAAGTTGCGGGTCGAGGTCGACATGGCGGTCGAGCCCTTGCGGATCTGGGCCTGGTTGCCCATGCACAAGGAGCAGCCGGGCATTTCCATGCGGGCGCCGGACTTGCCCAGCGTGCTGTAATAGCCCTCCTCGTTGAGGATCATGGCGTCCATCTTGGTGGGCGGCGCGATCCACAGCCGGGTCGGGATATCGGACTTGCCGGCCAGCACCGTGGCGGCGGCGCGGAAGTGGCCGATATTGGTCATGCACGAGCCGATGAACACTTCGTCGATGCCGGCACCGGCCACCTCGGACAGCAGCTTGACGTCGTCGGGATCGTTCGGGCAGGCGACGATGGGCTCCTTGACGTCGGCCAGATCGATCTCGATCACCGCGGCGTATTCGGCGTCGGCGTCGGGGGCCAGCAGGTCGGGCTTGGCGATCCAGGCCTCCATGGCCTTGATCCGGCGGCCCAGCGTGCGGGGATCCTGGTAGCCGTTGGCGATCATCCACTTCATCAGGGTGATGTTCGACGTCATGTACTCGATGATCGGCGCCTTGTCCAACCGCACCGCGCAGGCGGCGGCGGACCGCTCGGCCGCCGAGTCGGACAGCTCGAACGCCTGCTCCACCTTCAGGTCGGGCAGACCCTCGATCTCCAGGATACGGCCGGAGAAGACGTTCTTCTTACCCTTCTTCTCCACCGTCAGCAGACCGGCGCGGATGGCGTAGAGCGGGATGGCGTTGACCAGATCGCGCAGCGTGACGCCCGGCTGCATCTTGCCCTTGAAGCGCACCAGCACCGATTCCGGCATGTCCAGCGGCATCACGCCGGTGGCGGCGGCGAAGGCGACCAGGCCCGAACCGGCCGGGAACGAGATGCCGATGGGAAAGCGGGTGTGGGAATCGCCGCCGGTGCCGACGGTGTCGGGCATCAGCAGGCGGTTCAGCCACGAGTGGATGACGCCGTCGCCGGGACGCAGCGCGACGCCGCCCCGGGTGGAGATGAAGCCCGGCAGTTCCTTGTGGGTCTTGACGTCCACCAGCTTCGGGTAGGCGGCGGTGTGGCAGAAGGACTGCATCACCAAGTCGGCGGAGAAGCCGAGACAGGCCAGATCCTTCAACTCGTCGCGGGTCATGGGACCGGTGGTGTCCTGCGACCCGACCGTGGTCATCCTGGGCTCGCAATAGGTGCCGGGACGCATGCCCTTGCCCTCGGGCAAGCCGCAGGCGCGGCCGACCATCTTCTGGGCCAGGGAGTACCCCTTGCCGGTGTCGGCGGGCACCGCCGGCAGGCGGAACAGGGTGGAGACCGGCAGGCCCAGGGCCTCGCGGGCCTTGGCGGTGAGGCCGCGCCCGACGATCAGCGGAATACGGCCGCCGGCCCGGACTTCGTCGAAAATCACCTCGGACTTGACGGTGAACTCGGAGATGACCTTGCCGTCCTTCAGGGCCTTGCCCTCATAGGGACGCAGCTCGACCACATCGCCCATGTTCATCTGGTTGACGTCCAGCTCGATGGGCAGGGCGCCGGCGTCTTCCATGGTGTTGTAGAAAATGGGGGCGATCTTGGTGCCCAGGCAGACGCCGCCGAACCGCTTGTTAGGAACGAAGGGGATGTCCTCACCGGTGAACCACAGCACCGAATTGGTCGCCGACTTGCGCGACGAGCCGGTGCCGACCACGTCGCCCACATAGGCGACCAGATTGCCCTTGGCCTTCAGCCCGTCCAACTGCTTCAGCGGCCCGCGGGCACCGGCCTCGTCGGCCTCGATGCCGGGACGCGGATTCTTCAGCATGGCCAGGGCGTGCAGCGGGATGTCGGGGCGGCTCCAAGCGTCGGGGGCCGGCGACAGGTCGTCGGTGTTGGTCTCGCCGGTGACCTTGAAGATGGTGACGGTCAGCGACTTCGGCACTTCCGGGCGCGAGGTGAACCACTCGGCGTCGGCCCAGGACTGCAGCACCGCCTTGGCGTTGGCGTTGCCCTTGTCGGCAAGCGTCTTGACGTCATGGAAGAAGTCGAACACCAGCAGGGTCTTCTTCAGGCCCTCGGCGGCGACGGCGCCGACCGTGGCGTCGCCCAGCAGCTCGATCAGCGGCTTGACGTTGAAGCCGCCCAGCATGGTGCCCAGCAGCTCGGCCGCCGTGGCGCGCGAGATCAGGGCGCTGGTCTCGGTGCCCTTGGCAACCGCGTCCAGGTACTCGGCCTTGATCTTGGCGGCGTCGTCGACGCCGGCCGGAACGCGGTAGGTGATCAGTTCGACGAGGGCTTTCTCCTCGCCCTTGGGCGGGTTCCGCAACAGGGCGACCAGGGACTCGGTCTGCTGCGCGGACAGCGGCAGCGGCGGAATCCCGAGCGCGGCGCGTTCGGCGACATGCTGGCGATAGGCTTCAAGCACGGCGAAATCCTCTCGATCAAAGTTGTGGCTCTGCCTCGGGGAGGGCTCGGAGCCGTTCGGTCGGGCGCACGGCAGGACTGCGAAACACGGCTCTCCCGTGCTCCCCAGTCCTCGTCGCTGACAGGCCCCACCCGTAAGTGGGGGCTAAGTCGGGAGAAAACTACCCCTAACCTCCGCAGGAGGAAAGAGTCTTTTCCGCCCCCCCTCTCACAGGCCGCCCATGAAATTGCCACAATTGAGTCCGAATCTCCCCGTCATGGCCCCCTGCGCCGCGCCGTCCCGCCCCCCCCTCGGATGCACGGCGCTGGGCTTAAGGCGGCGGTCGGCGTTTTGTCCCCCCTGGCGCCGACCGCCCCCGGCCTTGATTTAAATGCGCCTCAAGCGCCGGCGCGGGCGTCCGCCCGCTTGGCTTTCCTCCGTGGCGGTTCCCTCGCTGATGCTCGGGGCCACTCCGGGCCGCTCAACGCGGCAGCACTCGGCTAAAGCCTCGCTGATGAGGCCAAGACACATCCTGTTGGCGCCAGTACAAGCACCACCGCGAAAGCCCTCGTCAAGCCGGCCGAATTTTGCCATGGTGCCGGCCATGAGCAATCAGGGTTCCTCCACCTTCTCCGGAACCAACCTGGCCTGCGTGCGCGGCGGCCGGGTGGTGTTCGCCGGCCTCGACTTCAGCCTGGATTCCGGCGGCGCGCTGGTGCTGCTCGGCCCCAACGGCTCGGGCAAGTCCAGCCTGCTGCGGGTGCTGGCCGGGCTGCTGCGCCCCGCCCAGGGCGCGCTGGCCTGGAACGGCGCCCTGGTGACCGAGGACCCCGAGGCCCATGCCGCCCGCACCCATTACCTGGGCCATCACGACGCCATCAAGCCGGTGCTGACCGTGGCCGAGAACTTGCGCTTCTGGGCCCATCTCCACGATCCCCATGCCGAGCGCGCCGGCCGCGCCGTGGATGGGGCGCTGGAGCGCTTCGGCCTCGCCCATCTCTCCACCATTCCCGGCAAGATGCTGTCGGCCGGTCAGAAGCGCCGCACCAATCTGGCGCGCCTGCTGGCGGCGCCGTCGGAGCTTTGGCTGCTGGACGAGCCCACCACCGCGCTCGACAAGGCCTCGATCAAGGCGCTGGAGGCCGTGCTGGCCGAGCACCGCGCCGGCGGCGGCATGGTCATCCTCTCCACCCATGCCGAGATCGACCTGCCCGGCGCCGCCGAACTGCATCTCGACCGCTTCACCACCCCCCTGACCGACGGCATCGACGACGACTTTGACGACGAAGGGGCTGCGGCATGAACCGGTTCTTCGAAGTGGTGCGCCGCGACCTGCGCCTGGCGCTGCGCCAGGGCTCGGACAGCGTCATGGTGGTGACCTTCTTCGTGCTGACCGTGGTGCTGTTCCCGTTCGGCATCGGCCCCGAGGTCGGGATTCTCGAACGGGTCTCTGCCGGGGTGCTGATGGTCACCGCCCTCCTGGCCTCCATGCTGTCGCTGGACCGGCTGTTCCAAACCGATTACGAGGACGGATCGCTGGAACTGCTGGTGCTGACCCCGGCGCCGCTGGGGGTGGTGGTCGCCGCTAAGATGCTGGCCCATTGGCTGACCACCGGCCTGCCGCTGATGGTCGCCGCCCCGGTGCTGGCGGTGCTGCTGCACATGCAGCCCGAGGGCTTCCCCATCCTGCTGGCCGCCATGGCCCTGGGAACCCCCACCCTGTCGCTGATCGGCGGCATCGGCGCCGCCCTGGTGCTGGGGGCGCGGCGCGGCGGAGTGCTGCTGTCGCTGCTGATCCTGCCGCTTTACGTGCCGGTGCTGATCTTCGGAGTCGGCGCCATCGACGCCGCCGTCCAGGGCATGTCGGCCCGGCCGCATCTGCTGATCCTGGCCGGCATCCTCGCCGCCGCCCTGGTGATGGCCCCCTGGGCCAGCGCCGCCGCGCTACGGCAGGCGCTGGAGTAAAATTCCCTATCCCACCACGTAGCTGAGCTTGACCACGCCGTTGGCGAAGGTCCGGCTGCCCAGCAGACTCAGCCGGTCGCCCCGGTCCGAGCGGATGAACAGCGGCTTGCCGTCGCCCAGCAGCACCGGCATGACCAGCAGGTCGAAATGATCGATGGCGCCAAGGTCGAGAAAGGCGCGGATCGCCTTGGCGCCGCCGGCCACCCAGACGTCGCCGGCCGAAGACGACCGCAGGTCGCCGACCAACTGGCCCATGTCGCCGACCCAGGATTCCACGTTGTCGGGAGCGGTCTCCATGCCGCGCGAGGTGACGACGATGCAGCGCGTATCGACCCGAGGCCAGTGCCCCATGGCATGAAGGTTGTCGTAGGTGGCGCGCCCCATCACCACCGTGCCGATATGGGCCATGAACTCGTCGAAGCCGTAATCCACGCCGTCGAACGGCTTCAGCCAGGCGATGGAGCCGTCGGGAGTGGCGATATAACCGTCGAGGCTGGCGGCGACATAGGTGCGAAAGCCCGCCACCCCCGCCGCTACTCCGCCGCCTTGGCCATCATGAACCTCGAGATGTCGACGTCGTCCACCTGCTCGGGACGCAGATAGGTCTCGGCATAGTCCTTCCAGATCCCCGAGGTCAGGAACAACTGCCACAGATCGGGGTCGATGTGCTGGTCCTTGACCATGAACGACATGATCTTCAGCGATTCCGACAGGGTCTTGGGCTTCTTGTAGGGACGGTCGGCGGCGGTCAACGCCTCGAAGATGTCGGCGATGGCCATCATGCGGGCCGGTAGCGACATGTCGTCGCGCTTGAGGCCCTTGGGATAGCCGGTGCCGTCCATCTTTTCGTGATGGCCGCCGGCCCATTCCGCCACCCGCGCCAGATTCTTGGGGAAGGGCAAGGCCTTCAGCATGAAGATGGTCTGGACGATGTGGTCGTTGATCTTGAAACGATCCTCAGGCGTAAGGGTGCCGCGGCCGATGCACAGATTGTAGATTTCGCCCAGATTGTAGCGGTTCTCCAGCGGCTTCATCTTGAAGCCCTCGGCCTCGTATTTGCCGACGTCGACGTTGATCTCGTGCGGAATGACGTGCCAGTCCTTGTCGGCCAGCACCGATTCGGCCACCGGCGGCTTGGGCTCGTTGCCGGTGCGGCGGCGCATCTCGTCGATGGATAGGCCGAGCGTGTCGTCGATGGTCCGGGTCCAGGTGTGCTCGGCGATGGATTTGAGGCGCTCGATCTTCTCCGGCGCCATGAACTCGCCGCCCACATTGCTTTCGGCGATGAAGGCGAAGTCGGTGTCCAACTGGGCCAGCGCCTCGTCCATGCGACTCTTGAGGGTGTCGGCATCCTCGTCGCCGCTGACCAGTCCTTCGAGATAGGTGATGACCGCGTCGCGCTTGAGTACCTCGAACCGCATCCGCACCTCGTGGATGCGGTTGTAGATGGTCTCCAGCTTGGTGGCCTTGTCGACGATGTATTCCGGCGTGGTGACCTTGCCGCAATCGTGCAGGCCGGCGGCGACCTCCAGCTCGTACCACTCGTCCTCGGTCAGGGAGAAATCGGCGTAAGGCCCCTCGGTGGCGTCGCAAGCCGCCTTGGCCATCATGAAGGTCACCGCCGGCACCCGGTGGCAGTGACCGCCGGTGTAGGGGCTCTTGGCGTCGATGGATCCCGCGATGACCTGGATGAAGCTCTTGAACAGGTTCTTCTGGGCTTCGATCAGGCGCTGATTGTCCAGCGCCACCGCCGCCTGGCTGGCCAGCGCCTCGATCAGCGGCGTGATGTCGGGGCCGAAGGCGATGATCTTGCCGCCGCGATTGCGGGCGTTGATCAGCTGGAGAACGCCGATCACCTCGTTCTCGTAATTCTTCAGCGGCACGGTCAGGAACGACTTGGAACGGTAGCCGGTCTTGGTGTCGAACGCCTTGGTGCCGGCGAAGTCGAACTTGTCCACGTCGTAAGCGTCGGCGATGTTGATGGTGGTGCCGGTCAGGGCGGAATGGCTGGAGACGTTCTTGTGGTTGGGCGTCCCCTGCTCGTCATACAGCCGCAGCGGCGGAAACGGGATCGGCTTGCCGGTGGTGCCCCCCATGGCGATGTTGAGGGTGTCGTTCAGCATGATCTCGAAGCACAGCCCGTCCTTGGCTTCGGTCACCAGGTAGAGGGTGCCGCCGTCGGCGTTGCACATGCTTTTGGCGCCGTGGAGAATCTTCTCCATCAGCCGGTTGTGGTTGCGCTCGGCCGAAAGGGCGATGCCCAACTCGATCAGCGTGCGATAACGCTCTTCTTTTTGAAGCACGGCCATATGGGACTCTTTTTCTTCCCGGTTGGCGACAAATCGCCACAACTCGCGACAATGCGTCAGCCTACGCCCAAAATCGATCGACGTGAAGTCGGGCCAATCCCTTAGCATAACTTTTGTATGGGGTCATCTGCAATTATCAGGCTCTTGACGGCAAAGCGCGTTCGTCGTCCCCTGGTCGCCTGACCGAGGAGAGCCGAGAATGCCCTACGATTCGCTGCGCGACTTCATCCGCCGCCTGGAAGACACCGGCCGGCTGAAGCGGGTGGCGGCCCCGGTTTCCCCCCATCTGGAAATGACCGAGATCCAGACCCGGCTGCTGGCCGAGGGCGGCCCGGCGGTGCTGTTCGAGAACGTCATCCGGCCCGACGGCTCGAAATATTCCATGCCGGTGCTGGTCAACCTGTTCGGCACCGTCGAGCGCGTGGCCTGGGGCATGGACCGCGAGCCGCATCAGTTGCGCGAGGTGGGCGAGACCCTGGCCTTCCTCAAGCAGCCCGAGCCGCCCGGCGGCTGGCGGGAAGCGCTGGACATGCTGCCGCTGGCGCGGACGGTGATGTCCATGCGGCCCAAGACGGTGAGCAACGCCCCCTGTCAGCAGGTGGTCCTGACCGGCGACCAGATCGATCTGGCGCAGCTTCCCATCCAGGGCTGCTGGCCGGGCGAGCCGGCGCCGCTGATCACCTGGCCGCTGGTGGTGACCCAGGGACCCAACACCAAGGACGACAAGCGCGACGGCTTCAATCTCGGCATCTACCGCATGCAGGTGACCGGGCGCGACACCACCTTGATGCGCTGGCTGAAGCATCGCGGCGGCGCCCAGCATTTCCAGCGCTGGGCCGCCGAGAAGAAGGCCCCCATGCCGGCCGCCGTGGTCATCGGCGCCGATCCCGGCACCATCATCGCGGCGGTGACGCCGGTGCCGGAAACCCTGTCGGAATACCAGTTCGCCGGCCTGCTGCGCGGCCGCAAGGTCGAGCTGGTGGACTGCAAGACGGTGCCGCTGAAGGTCCCGGCCGAGGCCGAGATCGTGCTGGAAGGCCATGTCATGCTCGACGAGCAGGGCGACGAAGGTCCCTATGGCGACCACACCGGCTATTACAATTCGGTGGAGAAATTCCCGGTGTTCCGGGTCTCGGCCATCACCATGCGCAAGGACCCCATCTACCTGTCCACCTTCACCGGCCGGCCGCCGGACGAGCCCAGCGTGCTGGGCGAGGCGCTGAACGAGGTGTTCATCCCGCTGCTGGCCCAGCAATTCCCCGAAATCGTCGATTTCTGGCTGCCGCCGGAAGGATGCAGTTACCGCATCGCCGTGGTCAGCATCAAGAAGGCCTATCCCGGCCACGCCAAGCGGGTGATGTTCGGGGTGTGGAGCTTCCTCAAGCAGTTCATGTACACCAAGTTCGTCATCGTGGTGGACGACGACATCAATGCGCGGGACTGGAAGGACGTCATGTGGGCGGTCTCCACCCGCATGGACCCGGCCCGCGACATCACGGTGATCGAGGGCACCCCCATCGACTATCTCGACTTCGCCAGCCCCGAATCGGGCCTCGGCGGCAAGCTGGGCATGGACGCCACCAACAAATGGCCGCCGGAAACCCACCGCGAATGGGGCGAGAAACTGCGCATGAGCCAGGACGTGGTGGACAAGGTGACGGAACGCTGGGCCGAGCTGGGCCTGCCGGGGTCGGGCAAGCCGATCTGGCGGTAGGGTTTGTTGTCACCTTGCCCGCCGCTCGGCCCGCATTTATGATCGATGGATGGCGTACTTTCTATTCATCGACGAAAGCGGGCAGGATCACAAGGAATCGCCCTATGAAGTCCTTGCCGGCGTCGCCATCCTCGACAGCGACATGCGGTCGCTGATCGCAGCTCTGCACGATGCTGAAATAAAAGCATTTGGCCGCAGATACAGTAAGGGCGCCGCTGAGCTGAAGGGCAAGAAGCTCCTCAAGACGAAAGTTTTTCAGCACGCCCTCTTGAACGTGGATATCGCTGCCGACGAAATATCGACCCTTGCCCGGTCGGCTCTTGATGACGGAGCGCAAGCACGCGTTCGGGAACTCAAGGCCCTCGCCATCGCGAAGATGAATTACGTGGCGGATGTGTTTAACATTTGCGCCCGTTTCAGATGTAAGGCTTTCGCAAGCATCGTCGAGACCAATGCGGAGCAGACGTCATCCGACGGCCTCAGGAAGGACTACGCCTACCTATTTGAACGTTTTTTCTACTTCCTGGAAGATCGAGGAGGACGCGACCAGGGCATTCTGGTTTTTGATGAACTCGAAAAATCGCAGAGCCATGTCCTAATTGACCAGACGCATCGATATTTCCGTGATAGCGCCATCGGCCGACTCCGATCCGGGTTGGTGATCCCTGAGCCGTTTTTCGTTCACAGTGACCTGACGACGGGAATCCAGATCGCCGACCTCGTGGCCTATGTGGTCTCGTGGGGATTTCGCACCAACCACATGATCAAACCTGCTCGCAAGGAGCTTGAGCCATTCGTGCAGCAGGTCGCCTCGCTACGCTACAAGGCGGTGCGAGAGCGCAACGGCGTCACTGACTTTGGAATCTGGAGCTTCGCGCATATCACCGATCTGCGAACTCGGCTGGAGCGCGAGGAATAAAAAAAGGCAATGCAACGCGACGCGCCACAAAGCCTCCGAGGCCTAATTTGGTTACGAACGTAAGCAACGTCAACAAATTTGTGTGCCCCATAGGCACAGTATGCGCCGTGCCCACGAATTCGTGATTGCCCGCCCTACTCCTCCATCACCCGCGAGAACCCCTCCGCCACCGGCAGGTAGCGGTGGCGCTTGACCTTGGCGTCGCGCAGCGCGCTGCCGGCATAGATCTGCTTGGCGGCCTCGACGATGACGACACCGCCGAAAGTCTCGAACCAGCGCCGCCCGATCTGTTCCGCTGCCGGAGCGAAACGCAGCAGCATGCGCGACGTGGTCGGCGGCAGGAACAGGGCCGAGCCCTTGGCCACCGGCGTGAACATGTTGTCGCGCAGCAGGCGGTTGAGCAGGCCCATGGTGTAGGGGCGGCCGTTGCCAAACGGAGTGCGCTCCATGCGGGCCCAGATGCCGCGCCGGTTGGGCACCACCACCATCAGGCGGCCGCCATCGGCCAGCACCCGCCAGGCCTCGCGCATCATGGAGCGCACCTGTTCGGTGGATTCCAGGGTGTGGACCAGCAGCAGGCGGTCGATGGAGCGGTCGGGCAGCGGCAGGTCGGTCTCGTCGGCCAGCGCGGTCAGCCCCGGCCCCTCCGGCGGCCAGGGCAGCACCCCCTGGCTGGCCGGCATCACCGCGATCACCCGCTCGGCCTCGGCCAGGAATATGCGCAGGAATGGCGTGGCAAAGCCCAGCCCCAGCACCCGCATGCCAGCGAGGTCGGGCCACAACTGGCGCACCTGCCGGCGGATCAGGCGCTGAGCCATCTGCCCCAGGCTGCTGCCGTAGAAGTCGCGCAGATCGACCACGTCGCTCCACATGGCCGGATAGGCGAGGTCACGATCCAAAGACACTCTCCGTCAAGCCGATCAGCGATGGCGACGAGCCGAAGGGCTCGGAGTTGCGTCCCGCCCGGCGACTGAGGGACGCCCATGAATAATAGGCGTTTCGCCGCTTTGGTGCTACAACTCGGCCACACATTTCCGCGAGGAATGCCATGGCGAAGATCGTCGTCGAGCAGATCCCGGTGCTGGCGGACAATTACGTCACCCTGGTGCATGAACCCAACAGCGGCGCCACGGCGGCGGTGGACCCCGGCGTCTCCGAACCGGTCCTGGAACGACTCGCCGCCAAGGGCTGGCAGTTGACCCATATCCTCAACACCCACCATCACGGCGATCACACCGGCGGCAATCTGGACCTGATCCGTCGCACCGGCTGCGTCGTGGTGGGCGCCGCCAAGGATTCCGAGCGCATTCCCGGTCTCTCGATCGAGGTGGCCGAGGGCGACACCTTCCTGCTGGGGGGCGCCGCCGCCATGGTGCTGGAAGTGCCCGGCCACACCTCGGGCCACATCGCCTTCTGGTTCCCCGACAGCCACGTGCTGTTCGCCGGCGACTGCCTGTTCTCGCTGGGCTGCGGCCGGCTGTTCGAGGGCAGCGCCGAGGACATGTGGGCATCCTTGAAAAAGCTGCGCGAGCTGCCCGCCGACACCCAGGTCTATTGCGCCCACGAATATACCGCCGGCAACGGCCGCTTCGCCCGGCTGGTGGAGCGCGACAACCAGGCTCTGTTGACCCGGCTGGAGCAGGTGGAAAAGCTGCGGGCCAGGGGGCTGCCGACCATTCCCACCACCATCGCCGACGAACGCGCCGCCAATCCCTTCCTGCGCGCCGACACCAAGTCCGTCGCCAAGGCGGTGGGCATGGAGCCCGGCGCCGACCCGGCCCTGGTCTTCGCCGAGCTGCGCCGCCGCAAGGATGTGTTCTGAATCTAACCCGCCGTCACCACAGCCAGCGGCGGTCCAATTCGGCCCAGGACGGGCACCCGATCTGAATCAGGGTGCGCCGCAGATCGGCCTTCAGCAGTTCGGCCGCCCGCGCCGCCCCCGCTTCGCCGCCCGCCGCCGCGCCGTAATAGAAGCTGCGGCCGCTGAACACGACATCAGCCCCCATTACCCGGGCGCGGGCCATGTCCTCGCCCGAGCGGATGCCGCCATCCATCACCACCACCGCCTCCGGTCCGACGGCGGCGCGGATGACCGCCAAGGCGTCGACAGCAGCGGGAGCGGCATCCAACTGGCGGCCACCGTGATTGGAAACCCAGACGCCGTCGGCCCCCAGCGCCAGCGCCGTCACCGCGTCCTCGGGGGCCAGCAGCCCCTTGACCAGGAGTTTTCCCTGCCACATCTGGCGCAACCCCTTCAGATCGTCCCAGGACAGGTCGTCCTTGATCTGGGCGGTGATGAAAGCGCTGAGGGTCTGGCCATCGACCTCGCCGGTATAGGGCGCCAGATTGGGGAAGCCCGGCGACCCCGCCTTGGCCGTCGCCAGCGCCCAGGCCGGATGGCTGGCCACTTCGGCCACGAAGCGCGGACCGGGGCGGAACGGCAGGATGAAGCGATTGCGCACGTCGCGGCGGCGGTCGCCGGCCAGCGGCACGTCCACCGTCACCGCCATCACCCGGATTCCAGCCTCCCAGGCGCGGCGCAGCAGGTCGCGGTTGATCTCCGGCTGACGTGAATAATACAGCTGGAACCAGGTGTTTCCCGGCGCCGCCTCGGCCATGGCTTCGATGGTGGTGGTGGACACGGTGCTGACCACCACCGGCAGGTCATGGGCCTTGGCCTGGCGCGCCAGGGCGAGGTCGGCGCCCGGCCACAGCAGGTTGCCCATGCCGACCGGGGCGACCCCGAACGGCTGGGCATAGGTTTGGCCGAACAGGGTGACGCGGGTGTCGGGAATGACCGCGGTGCAGGAGCGCGGTTTCAGCACCACCGCCTCCAGGCGCTCGCGATTACGGTGAAGACCGCCCTCCTCGCCCGACCCACCGTCGAGAAAACCGAAGGCGAAGGCCGGCAGGCGCCGCCGCGCCCGCTTGGCCATGTCGGCGATGCAGCTCATGGTCTTCATGCTTCCCCCCGGATCGGATGACATCGGTCAAATGCAGTAATCGTCCAGCGGCGCGCGCGGCAGACGAACCACCAACTCGCCCCCCAGCACCGTCGCCAGGTGGTGCAGATCGGCCAGCACATCCAGCACCACCGCCTCGCCGCCGCCGCCCAGCAGCACGCCGCAGCCCCAATCGTCACCGCCGCCGTCACGGCGATGCAGTTCAAGCCCGGTCCGGCCGATCTCGTCGATGGGCTCCTGCGGCGACGCCACCGGATAGCTCACCATGTAGGGAACCCCCATCGTGTCGAGCAGGATGGCGGCATCGATGGCATAGCCGGGACCGCGCGGATCATCCGGCGGCGGATCGATGAAGACGAAATCGGGCCGGTTGAGCATGGCGATACGGTTGCGCAGGAACTGAAACCAGTCGTGGCTCCAGAACCGGGTCCAGCCGATCTCGCGATTGCCCTGGGCGGTGGCGATGATCTCGGGCGCGATGTCGTTGACGTCGGCCTCGAAGGCCAAACGGGCCTGCCCCAGGCCCGCGACCACCCGCCCGGCCAGCACCCACGAGCCGGGATGCCCCGCCGTGGCCGGGATCATCGCCTGATGGAAGCTCGGCATGGTGAAGTCGCTTCGGTGCGCCAGAACCGCCGCCAGCATGTCCGGCGGCTCGATCCGCCCGCTGCCGCCATGGGTATCGGCGTAGGAGAACACCACCTCGGCGTCGAGAGCGGAGGCGGGCGCACGCTCCAGCACCGCCCGCGCCGTGCGCGCCAGCGCCGCCGCCAGGATGAATTGGGTCCAGATGACGCCGCGACCGTCCATGCCCTTACCGATCATTCCCGACTACGACGCCGTGAAGCACGGAGGCCCGGCGGACGGGGTGGCGGAGAGGACGGGGTTCTATTGGCTCGCCCACAGGATCCGGGCCATCCAGCCAATCTCTTCGGTGGCCAGGGACCGGCCGGAATGAGCGGGATTGATAGAGGCCAGGTCGATGCGCTTGGCGGTCAGGCGCACCAGTTGCTTGACCATCACCTCGCCCTCGGTGGTGCGCACCACCACCCGGTCGCCGCGCCGCACATTGGCGGTCGGCGAGACGATCACCACGTCGCCGTCGCGAAACAGCGGTTCCATGGAATCGCCGCTGACCTCCAAGGCATAGGCGTGCTCGTCACCGATTTCCGGGAAGGGTATTTCATCCCAGCCGCCCCCCACCGGATAGCCGGCATCGTCGAAGAACCCCCGGTCGCCCGCCTGGGCGAAGCCGATCAGCGGAATGGTGGCGCCGGGGCGAAGAGGCGCCGCGCCTTCGATATAGCTGACGAACTCGGTCATGCTGGTGCCGGTGGCCTCCAGCACCTTGGCGACGCTTTCGGTGGACGGCCACCGCGCCTTGCCCTCGCGGGTGATGCGTTTGCTTTTGTTGAAGGTGGTGGGGTCAAGCCCGGCTTTGCGCGCGAGTGCCGACGCCGTCAACCCGTGGCCTCGGGCAAGCGCATCGATGGCGGCCCAGATGTCGGCGTGCTTAAGCATGGGAAGATGGTCTCGCAATTCGCTTTTTTTCGCAGCAGGAAGATATACCTTAATCCTTGACTCTTTGCGCCTATCCCTGCAGAAATGTACCACTTTAGTTCCTATTTGAGGAGAACAGATGTGGCTCAGCCTCGGACGGTCGCCCGGCACCTCTGCATGCGCGACACGGAAACATTCACAACCACGGAGGAGGCGTGGTTCTGGTATGTCCAGTGCCAGATCGCCCGCGACGACGGCGTCCGCTTCACCGCTGGTCTCGGCGCGGTGGCCCGGCCCTGCGAACCCGACGACATCGCCCGCGAAGTGCATCGACTGCATCGGGCGCGGGTCTTGCACCGCGCCCACTTGGAGGTCCTCGGGCGATTCGGGTGCCGCCTGACCTCGCTAATGCATTGAATTGACAGGTGTTGGCGGCGGGTTATTTGGCGGTAGCGACCGCAAATATATGAATATATAATCATGTAGTGAAAATATTATATTTAGGAGACTCCAATGCGCCAAGCTCGTACGCTTACAGATAAGCAACTTCGTATTGTTCTTGCTCATTGTGCTACTCGGCGTCATGCAGCACGTGACCGCCTCATCGTGCTGGTCAGCTTCTACGCGGGCTTACGGGCGAAGGAAATTGCTGCGATGCGCATCAGCGACGTGATAGGCGATGATGGGAAGGTAAGGGACGAATTCGTGCTGGCAGCGGCGCAGACGAAAGGTGGGAAGGCTCGGCGGGTGTTTTTGAACGAGCGCCTACAGGCAGAGATCAGCAGCTACCTACAGTCGGCCAAACACAGCAAGCGCTGCGATGCGCTGTTCCAATCGCAGAAGGGGAGCGCGTTTTCCGCAAACACGCTCTGCCAGCTGTTCCTCAACATCTATAGCCAGTGCGACATCGAAGGGGCGAGCAGCCACAGTGGACGACGGACGTTCATCACCAAGCTTGCTGGCAACGGCGTCAGTGTCCGCGTCCTTGCCGAGCTTGCGGGTCACGCTTCAATCTCAACTACGCAACGGTACATCGACGTGAACGACGGGCAGATGCGGAGCGCAGTGGAGTTAGCTTAGGTCATTTTCTTTGGAAATATTTTTGCGTACTGTATGTCAACTTCTGTTATGTGGGTAACCCACCAGCTCCTCACATATTCAATTAGTTTGTGTATATTCGAATGGTCAGAGCAAATTGATCTATTCAATTTTGCTAGCTCATCTTCATAGTCGAAGTGAGCATTTTTGTGCACATAAATGTCGTTGAAATTGATCAGCTTCATGTGAAGCTCTTCATGTTTGAAATGGATTGTTCCGAATTTGAATATATTGTCGAGAATTATGTGAATGTCGCGGTTGAGTTTAGTTCCGTTTTTATTCACGTAATCATTCAGAGCTTCACACAAATTCAACATTACCTCGTGTTGGCCATCAAGTTCACGCACGCCAACACTATTGGCAATGCACCAGCCTTTAATGGCGCCGTCATTGTCTATAGGCATTAACTCAACCTTCTAAAAAAACGAAAAATACAATTATTGAAATTAGTTTTGCGTGAGGCTGATGTTTTTTGCGGCACTAATAATGCGACACCTTATGTCAATTTCACGTATAATATCAAATCCAGGTATCATTTCTGCTACCATAAAGTCAGCAACCTTAAATGGTCCGCTTGCGCTTGGGCGTGGGCACATTCTGGCAAATGCATTCATCTTTACCGTTAGGCAGCATAGTGCCGTTCCTAAGCTTATGTGGTAGCTTTCGATAAAAAGCTTAACATTTTTAAATTCATCAGATGATGTATTTTCCCATAGCTCTGCGACTCGCTTATCTATTGTTTCGAGGCTCCCTGCTACGGATGCTGTTATTCTGTTAATAGATTCTTCAACTGAGTCGCAAATTTCCATCAAATTTTGGTCAAGCTTTAGCTGAAAGTGATTTCGGACTTTAGACAGCGACTGAATGCACTCAGTTAGGTATGGCTCTAGCCGCTCAAAGCAGTGACGAAAGTACGAAATTGATAAAAATGTATCGCCGTAATTTTCAATAAATTGCGGAATTTCTGTGGCGTCAATTCCGAGTGACTTTGACATGTCGTCGAGTTTCTTTTTGGCATTGTCAATGTTCGGGTTCTTAAACAAATTCAGCAAATCATCAAAAGATCCGTCGCCATAATTTTCATCAGCATAAATTGCTTTTATAAGTGGGCGAGTACAGGCTCTCATGTATTTTGAAAGTTGATCAGACTTCTCTGGTGATAGTCGAAGAGAGTCCCAGTCATTGACCTCTATGCCATGCTCACGCAGGGAAATACGTAATGAAAAAACGTCAAAGCTTGGCAGTAGTGATACTCTTCGCAGTATCGCCAAGTCGGGGTGTATTGATTCTGTGTTCCAATTAAGTAGGGCTGGGAGTGATTCTACATCAACCTGGCCAGAGCCTGTTTGAGCATCCCAAAAGACCTCAACGGCACATTTTAGCCGAACGTTCTTTATGAGTTTTGCTGTTTTTAGAGCGGGACTCTCTAATGGAAGATTCGACAGTGGCAATACATACAGCGAGTCGATATCGCTATCTGTTATTTGCTTTAGAAGATCATCGGGCGCTATGTGGTTCATAACCATGCCTTCCCGTTAACTCAGAGTTCGCATCTGCGGCCAGTTCAACACAAAGCCACAGCACTCAAGTTATCAGCAGGCATTGGCCGCCAAACACTCCCATATGGGATGGGTCGTCAGATTTCGGTGACCGTCCTTTTTGATCGGTCCTACAGACTGCGGGCGTTGCCTGAGGGTCAATTCGCAGCTACCGCTGTCCACCAGCATCTTCGTCGCCTTCAACAGGATCGTTGCTCGTCCCGCCACCGCGCCACCGAAACTCTGGCCGAAACTCGTTTTCATCCATAAACAGGCCGAGTATCGGACCGAGCGTCACGCTGTCGATCATGTTATTCAACCGCCAAACCATCGCACCGCCTGACGAGCCGAAATAAGCTTTGCTGCGGCCAACAGAGCTTTCGACATTTGGTGGGATTTTCGAAACAATCATGTCGCACTGTGTGTTTACAGTGTCATTTCCGCTGTAGCCCGCAGGGTAGTCGCATGTTACGCCGCTATTTCTATCAACGCAGTGGCTCGCGTCCTCATCACAGTCCCAATCATGCTTACGTTGTGCGCACCCGCCGATCGCTACACACAGGATGGTGACGACGATGGTGATGCAGGACCGACTGAACTCTATCTGCCTATTTCGTCTGTTAACATTCATCGGCGTAGCAATGCAAAATTATCTTTTTGTAACATTTTTCATTGTATAACAATGGCGCGCTGCGTATCACCCATTCATTTTCTTGTGATCGGCGGTATTATGGAAAATAGGGTGCTGGTTATATTTTATAATTTTCATGCATCTAGTGATCGCCATTTTTATGATTGGCGCCAAAAGTCAACGTCATCCAAAAATCAAAAATATTTTTAATCAGCTGTTCATATGCATCGTAATCCGTAGGCTTGATGTGAAATTGAGATGCGCCGTGCATTTCGCAATATAGTTTGTCTTTTTCGTCATTGCTCGTCGTTAAAATGGCGACATGCAATCCCTTAAGTTTATGGTGTGTTTTAATCTTTTTAAGGAGTTCTTTTCCATCCATTATGTGCATGTTTATATCTGTAATTACGACATCAACACTTCTGCCGCAACAATGTAAATACTCTAAAGCGTCCTTGCCGTTTGTTGCATGGTCAATAATGCAGTCGTATCCTGCCGCGTGCACAGCTTCCCGCAATAGTCTCGCATCTCCTGCATCATCTTCGACCAAAAGAACTTTTAGCTTGCCTCCCAATTCCCCGCCCATTTTTGCTCCAGTCTTCGTAGCTTTTTATGCCTCTCTGCCATTTATCAAGTTTTCAAAAAATTGTTTGTAGTCCCAATTCAGACCAAAATACAAAATTCGTCGCGTGGCGCGCGACAATTACGGTGGCCGGTCAGCGACAATTAGGATGACCGGTATGAGACACCGTCGAGTAGCACCTATACCGCTATCACAAGCAAGCATTGCTCAGCAATAAGGAAGTGCAGCGACAATTACGGTAATTG
>NZ_CAINTR010000118.1 GCF_903853455.1 uncultured Magnetospirillum sp. | reverse complement strand
CGACATGCGCAGGTAGGAAAATGCGAGAGCCATGGTTCCGGTCCGAGCGAAACGGAATCCCAGTTTAGGCTGAGGGTGTAGCATAATCCAGCGTCCTATCTTCTGTTTAATAGGACAAACCTCTACCATCGAGGCGGCGCGCGCCGGCGACATGGGCAAGGGGTTCGCCGTGGTGGCGGGCGAGGTCAAGAATCTGGCCAACCAGACCGGGCGCGCCACCGAGGAAATCGGGCAGCAGATCGCCGCGGTTCAGGAAGAGACGCGGCGCACCGTCGAGGCGATCAAGGGAATTGCCGTTGTCATCGATCAGGTTCGTCAGATTTCCTCCGGCATCGCCTCGGCGGTCGAGGAGCAGGGCGCCGCCACCCAGGAAATCGCCCGCAATGTCCAGCAGGCGGCGCAAGGAACCCAGGACGTCTCGCACAATATCGGCGGCGTGACCCAAAGCGCGGCGACCACCGGGGCCGCCGCCGAGCAGGTGCTGGTATCGGCTCGTGGCCTCGCGTCCAATTCGGACAAGCTGCGGGGTGAAGTGGCGCATTTCCTGGCCGAAGTCCGGGCCGCCTGAACGAAAAAAGCCAGCTCCCCGAAAGGGGGGGCTGGCTTTGGTCTTTTCACATTCGGTCAGGGCCTGCTGGCGGTTTCCACCGCTTCCGGCCTGGCGACGAACCGAGCGAGGAAGCGGGCGGCATCGGGAAAGGTCTCCGCCCAGACCGGCCATTCGTGATCGCCTCCGACGACGCGGAAGCTGGTGATCTTGGGCTGGATCTCGCGGAATTTCTGGTAAACCACCGCCGCGTGATAGGCGATGTCGAAGCGGTCCTGATCTCCTGAATTGATATAAAGCGGAACTCGGGTGGACTGGGCCTTGTAGCCCTCGAACCAGGCCGGCCAGTTCAGCCGCTGCCAACTGGCCGGATCGAATTTTCCATCGACCAGGAAGGGATGGTTCTTGCGGGCGCTGGAGGTTTCGGGAGGCAAGGGGGCATAGATGGCCGGGCTCAGCGCGGCGGCGGCGGCAAAGAGGTCGGGATATTTCAGCACCATGTTGATGGTGGCGAAGCCGCCGGCGGAATTGCCCGCCACCAGACGGCCCCGTTTGGCGGCGATCACCCGGTAGGTCCGCTCCACGAACGGAACCACCTCCTTGAGCAGGGCGGTTTCCCCCAATTCCTTGTTGCCGTCGGACCACCAGGCCTGGGTATGTCCCGGCATCACCACGACCATGGGCGGAATGTCGCCGGTGGTGATCAGTTTGTTCAGGCTGGTGAGGGCGTCGCCCTTCTGGACCCATTCCTTTTCGTCGCCATTGGCGCCGTGGAGCAGGTACAGGGTCGGGTAACGCGCCGTGCCGGCGTCGTAGCCGTCGGGCAGATAGACCTGAAGCTTGTAGTCCCGGCCCAGGGCCGCCGACGGAAAGGCGACGTCCAGCAACTGCGCCGCTTGCGCCGCCATGGGCAGCAGCAGCGCCGCCACGAGAAACAGAAGACGTCCAAGCATCGAGACTCCTCCCCTGGGTTATGTGACGACCACCATATGGAGGTCGCAAACATTGGTCATGGTCGGGCCGGTCTTCAGCAACCCGCCGAGCTTTTCGAAGACGTGATAGGAATCGTTGTCGCGCAAGAAGGCGTCGATGGAAAGGCCGCCGCGCCGGGCCGCTTCCAGCAGTTCCGTCGTGGCGAAGGCGCCGGCTGCGTCGGTGGGGCCGTCGCTGCCGTCGGTGGACGCGGACAGAAAGTGGATGGAGCGGCCGGATTGCTCGTCCTTGGCCATTTCGGCCAAGAAGGCCAGCGCCATTTCCTGGTTGCGGCCGCCCTTGCCGGTTCCGCTCAGGGTCACCACGGTCTCGCCACCAGCGATGACGCAGGCCGGTCGCTTGATCAGCAGCTCGTGGTCGCGCACGTCGCGGGCGATGCTGAACAGGATTCTGGCGGCGTCGCGGGCCTCGCCGGTCAGGCCGCAGGTCAGGGCGGCGACGCAGTAGCCCAACGCCTTGGCCGTGTCGCAGGCGGCCAGCAACGCCATCCGGTTGGTGCCGATGAGGATGTTGGTGGCCAGGGCTTCCGCCGGGTCGCCCTTTTTCAGGGTTTCGGGAATGCGTCCTTCGGCCCCGAGCGTCAGGGCGGTGATCACATTGGCGGAAACCTTCGGGCGCAATCCGTAGGCGTCGATGATGGCCAGGGCGTCGGCGAAGGTGGTGGCGTCATGGGTGGTCATCCCGGACGCGATGGAGTCCAGCCGGTCGCCCACCACGTCGGACAGGATGAAGTTGAGGCTGCGCGCCGGCGCCATCAGAGCCAACAGCCGTCCGCCCTTGACGCCGGACAGATGCTTGCGGACACAATTGATCGCGTGGATATCCGCCCCGGACGCCAACAGGGCCTGGGTGACCGCCTGCTTGTCTTCCAGGCTGAGGTGAACCGCCCCGTGGACGAGCGGGAAGGGCAGCAGGGCCGAGCCGCCCCCCGAGATGAGGTTGAGAACCAGGGTCTGCTCGTCCGCCCGGCGGGCCAGTTCGGCAATGCGTCGGGCGGCCTCGACGCCGTTGGCATCCGGGGTGGGATGACCGGCCTCGATCACCTGGATTCGTGACAGCGTTTCGGCGTGGCCGTATTTGACCGAGACCAGTCCCTCGGCGATGCGCTCGCCCAGCAGATGCTCCATGGCCAGCGCCATGCGGGCCGACGCCTTGCCCGCGCCCAGCACGACGATCCGGCGGACTCCCGCCAGATCGACCTCATGCCGGTACCCTTCGAAATCCACCACCAGCCGCCCGCCCTCGACCCGGACGTGATCGACGATCATCCGGTAGGGATCGACCCGAGCGAGGGCGGCGCGGAAGATGGCTTCCAGGTGTTCGGATTCCTGCACCGTCCTTACTCCTGCGGTGGCTTGGGCGTCAGGGTCTTGGGGATGAACAGCACGGTGAGCAGGGCGCCGAACAGCAGGATGGCGGCGATGGCATAAAGGGCCGCCGAGGGCTGGTCGGTGTACTGCTTGATCCAGACCGGCACATTGGGACCGACGAAACCGCCCAGGTTGCCGATGGAATTGACGATGCCGATTCCCGCCGCCGAGGCGGTGCCGGCCAGGAAAGCCGACGGCATCGGCCAGAACAGCGGCATCGAACCGATGACGCCCAGGGTGCCGATGGAGATGAAGGCGATGGCCAGCACCGGATCGGCGCTGAAATAACCGCTGAGAGCCAGGCCGACGGCGCCGGCGGTGACGTTGACGGCGTAGTGCAGGCGGCGCTCGCCGGTGCGGTCGGAATGGTTGCTGATGAACAGCATGCCGATCACCGCCACGCCATAGGGAATGGCCGAAATCAGGCCCACGTTCAGGTAGCCCTTGACCCCGAACGCCTTGATGATGGAGGGCAGCCAGAAGGCGATGCCGTACAGCCCGATCATCAGGGTGAAGTAGATGGCGCACAGCACGTAGACCTTGCCGCTCTTGAAGGCGTCGATCAGGCGGTGCTGGTGCTTATGCTTGTCCTCGGCCTCGATATTGGCCGCGAGCAGGGCCTTCTCGTCGTCATCCAGCCACTTGGCCTCGCCGATGCTGCTGTCCAGATAGCTGATCACCCACAGGCCGACCACGATGGACGGGATCCCTTCGATCAGGAACAGCCATTGCCAGCCCGCCAGTCCCAGCGCGCCGGAGACGCTGTCCATGACCATGCCGGAAACGGGATTGCCGATGACTCCGGCCAGGGCGATGGCGGACACGAACCACGCGGTCCGGGTCGACCGCTGATGCGACGGATACCACAGGGTCAGATAGAAGATCACGCCGGGAAAGAAGCCGGCCTCGGCCAGCCCCAGGATGAAGCGCATGACATAGAACGTCGTGTCGTTGGTGACGAACATCATGGCCGACGACACCACGCCCCAGCTGATCATGATCCGGGCGATCCACAGCCGGGCGCCGAATTTCTTCAGCAGGACGTTGCTGGGAACTTCGAAGAAGAAATAGCCGATGAAGAAGATGCCTGCTCCGGTGGCGAAGGCGGCGTCGCTGAGCGACAGGTCCTTCGACATCTGCAATTTGGCGAAACCCACATTGACCCGGTCGAGATAGGCCAGGATGTAGCAGAGAAAAAGAAAGGGAATGATGCGGCGGTCAACCTTCGCATAGGTCGCGGCCGCCTTGTTTTGATCGACTGCCATGGTGAAAGTCCTCCCCTGCAGGCCAAGTCTTCTGTGCTCGGTGCGGTCCCGGCCCGGAAACGGCCAGGATTCGCTGGTCGAAAGAGGTATGTCCGTCGTCCGCCTGAAGTTGTTCCAAAATCATAACGGCCAGAGCCGACAACAACGACCTCGAACGCGCGGTAAAGTCCCCTCTTTAACTATCGGCGGGAGGTATAGTCGAAACAACTGGAATTATAACCATGGGTCCGGCTAGGATAGGCCGGTTCTTGTCAAAATGCACAAGAAAGCGGGTCCGCCATGATCATTTCCGAGCCCCTGGCCCAGCGCATCGTCGATGCCGCGACCTGTGCCGTGCCCTGCAACGTGAACATCATGAATCGCGACGGCGTCATCGTCGGCACGGCGCAACCCAGCCGCTATCGCACCGTTCACAAAGGAGCGCAGGACGTTCTTCAAAGCGGCGCCGCGGTGGAGATCTTCCCGGGCGAGGTCCCGCTTTTCCCGGGGGCCCGGGAAGGGGTCAACCTGCCCATCGTCCTCGACGACCAGATCATCGGAGTGGTGGGGGTGACGGGCCATCCCGACGAGGTGCGCGACATCGCCCGCCTGACCAAGATGATCACCGAACTCATCCTGGAACGGGAGCAACTGAACCAGGAGGCCCGCAGTCGCCGGCATTTGGCCGAGCATCTGATGGAATTGCTGCTGTGGAGCGGCGGCCCGCTGCCGCGCGGCCGCATCCAGCGGACCGCCAAGGTCCTGGAGATCGACCTCGAACGGCCGCGCATGGTGGCGGCCATCGACGTTTCGGCGATGATTGCCGGATTCCGCTCTCTTTACGGCGATACCGACCTGATCCTCGACCGCTCGACCGAGGCCATCCTCGACGGCCTGTCGGATGGCGGCGCCTTCGGCCGGCGAATCTGGCGGTGATCCTCGACCAGCGCCTGATCGTGTTGAAGGCCGTGGCGGGCGATGACGCGACCGAGTCCATCGGCGCATGGGGGCGGTCGGTGGAAGCCATCCTCCGGCGGCTGTTCGACGGGACGGTCCGAATCGGCATGGGGGCGGTCGCCACGACGCTGGAGGAGTGCTCGGCATCCTACCGTCAGGCCACGTTCTGTCTGGACGGGAAGGGCGGCGCGGCCGTCCGGTGTATCCACGAACACGACATGGCCTTGGGCTACCTGCTGCGAGAACTGGCCTCGCATCAGGCGGCGATGGTCCTGCGCCCCTTGGCCGCGCGGCTGCACCCCTATCTGGCCAAGAAGCCGGCCACCAAGGCGACCATCCTGGCGCTGTTCGCCCATAATTTCGAACCGGAAGCCACCGCCTATGCGCTTGGCATCCACCGCAACACCCTCAATTACCGCTTGGGGCGGCTGAAGGATCTGACCGGCCTCGACCCGCTGCGCCGCCATGACGACGCCGTGCTGCTGCGCACGCTGATGGCCTTGACCGACGGAGACTGAGTGCATCGTCATGCCGCTGGCCGACGAGCCCAATATCCGCGAGGTCATCCTGTCCCCATGAACCGGCGGCGGGCCAAGACGTCATGGGCTCCGCCCATACCCGCCAAAGGGCACGGCCCTTTGGAATCCCGGTCGGTTGGGGGATGGGGACTCTGACCCCGTATCCCGCCTATCCAATTTTCTAGCGTTTCAGAGATTGATCAATCGAAAAGCAGGCCTTGCCGTTCGCTCCTCCGATCCGGGAATACGTCATCATTCAACAAATTGAACAATTTCGCCTCTCCGCTGGTCCCCGGCGGAAAAGTTTGAATATTGAATGCTTCGTCCGAGAGGCTAACTTTCGAAAGCAACTGAGCGAAATCGCTTTGCTCTGGAACCGCCCCAATATCCTCCCCCACGATATGCAGATATACGGGCCTTAGGAAGCGCATAAGCGCTTTAAAGCCATTAGTTTTAGGAAGAACATTTCCCTGCCTATCTGTCGCGTCCCAAGACACAGGCCATTTTTCTCTAACAGCTGAAAAATACGCCAGCAATATCTTTGTTATTTCCGTATCTTTCTCGTGCAAGTAGAGGCCTAGAAATGGAAATCGTTCAAGCTCCGTCTTGGTTATCTTATGAAGGAAGAAGCCGCCAAAGAATGAAGATCTGTCATCCGATGATTTCCACCTCATATATGGAATAATAGACTCAACAACAGCGGCCTGCGTCAGAGTTTCATTGTCGCGACCAGATGTCGCTGTTCCAAGCCTCTTAATGCGGTGGTAGAATGGACCGTCCGGAAGTTTGTCTAACGCTAGCGTAATGTGATGAGCGGTCTTCTCTTGGCTTCTCTTGTTCTCATAGTCAAGTAGATCATAGACAAGACTTCTATTTACCTTGGTTTGAGCAAGATTGACCGTGGCAAAGATATTGGCCTGCGTAGCTATATCCGTACCAACAAATATTGATACATTAATCTCAAAGCCGTCACCCTTGTAGTTTGTCAGCCCATCAACGCGATGCTGGCCATCGATAATGCGGGCGATCTTATTAAACTCAATTTCATCGCTTTCGGAAAGAGTAAGAGTCCTCTTCTCTTCATCCCATAGGGCATTGCCCTCGTGAACAGCCAGAATTACGGCAGTTGGAAAAGTTGCGTCATACTGATTTACATAAGCCTGCAACTCTTTTGATCGAGCTGGCGAAAGCCTTCTCTGAATACCCATATACGTATCAAGCGCGCTATCGCGCATCTCCCGAACATCTGTAAAAGATATACCAACAAGATCATGTGATGATATGGCTGCTATAAAGAATTCACCAATTGGCTGGCGTATTTTTATTGCAGGGATGACTATCGACTTTCGGAAGGCACTCATGACCTAGCCCCGTTCTCAATTTCTTTCACGATCTTGTCGGATCAGGGTTGTTCAGTTCTCCTCATGCTGCCCTGTAGCCCATCGCGTGAAGCGGGTTCAGGGCATTGATGTAGAGTTCCCGGCTGATGTTGACGGTGCCGTTGGCCCGCATGATGTTGATGGCGAAGGATCGGAACCGGG
>NZ_CAINTR010000117.1 GCF_903853455.1 uncultured Magnetospirillum sp. | reverse complement strand
GTACGCCGTGAAGGTGGCGCCGCCCGTCTCCGCCAGGATCTTGGTGATCGCCGCGGTCAGCGAGGTCTTGCCGTGGTCAACGTGACCAATGGTGCCGATGTTGCAATGCGGCTTGTTGCGCTCGAATTTAGCCTTAGCCATCGTATCTTACTCCGTACTCGAATAGTGTCGAATTCAACCGGCCAGCTTCGCGCGGATCTCATCCGACACGTTCTGCGGCACATCCGAATAATGGGCGAAATGCATGCTGTACTGGGCCCGGCCCTGGGACATGGACCGCAGGGTGTTGACGTAGCCGAACATGTTGGCCAGCGGCACCATGGCGGTGACCACGCGGGCGTTGCCGCGCTGATCCATGTCGTTCACCTGGCCGCGACGGCTGTTCAGATCGCCGATCACGTCGCCCAGGTAATCCTCGGGGGTCACGACCTCGACCTTCATCATCGGCTCCAGCAGCTTCGGACCGGCCTTGGCGATGCCTTCACGGAAGGCGGCGCGGGAGGCGATTTCGAAGGCCAGCACCGACGAGTCGACGTCATGGTAGGCGCCGTCGATCAGGGTCGCCTTGAAGTCGATCATGGGGAAGCCGGCGATGACGCCGTTGTCCTTGGCGGAGCGGATGCCCTTGTCGACGCCCGGCACGTATTCCTTGGGAACCGAACCGCCGATGACCTTGTTCTCGAAGACGTAGCCCGTTCCGGTCTCGCCCGGCTCGAAGCGGATCTTGACGCGGGCGAACTGGCCCGAACCACCGGTCTGCTTCTTGTGGGTGTAGTCCACGTCGTAGGACTTGGAGATGGTCTCGCGGTAGGCCACCTGGGGGGCGCCCACATTGGCTTCGACCTTGAACTCGCGCGTCATGCGGTCGACCAGGATTTCGAGATGGAGCTCGCCCATCCCCTTGATCACGGTCTGGCCGGATTCGGCGTCGGAGGTCACGCGGAACGACGGATCCTCGGCGGCCAGGCGAGCCAGGGCGACGCCCATCTTCTCCTGGTCGGCCTTGGACTTGGGCTCCACGGCCACTTCGATCACCGGCTCGGGGAACTCCATGCGCTCCAGGATCACCAGCGAGCTGGGGGTCGGGTCGCACAGGGTGTCACCGGTGGTGGTGTCCTTGAGACCAGCGAAGGCGACGATGTCGCCGGCGCGGGCTTCCTTGATTTCCTCACGCGAATTGGCGTGCATCAGCAGCATGCGGCCGACGCGCTCGCGCTTGTCCTTGACGGTGTTCTGGATGTAGCTGCCCGACTCGACCACGCCCGAATAGACGCGCACGAAGGTCAGCGAACCGACGAAGGGGTCGTTCATGATCTTGAAGGCGAGACCGGCGAACGGCTCGTCATCGGTGGCGTGCTTGGCGATTTCCTCGTCGGAATCGAACTTGACACCCTTGATGGCGGGAATGTCGAGCGGACACGGCAGGAAGTCGACCACGGCGTCGAGCAGGGGCTGCACGCCCTTGTTCTTGAAGGCCGAGCCACAGAGCACCGGCACGAAGGTCATGGCGATGGTGCCCTTGCGGATGCACTTCTTCAGCGTCTCGATGTCGGGCTCATTGCCCTCGAGATACGCTTCCATGGCGTCGTCGTCCATCTCGACAGCCATCTCGATGAGCTGCTTGCGATATTCGGCGGCCTTCTCGACCAGATCCTCGGGGATCGGACGATCCTCGAACTCGGCGCCCAGGCTCTCGTCTTTCCAGATCACCGCGACGTTGCGGACCAGATCGACCAGACCGGCATACTCGCTTTCCTCGCCGATCGGCAGATGCAGCACCATGGGACGGGCGCCCAGGCGGTCAACGATCATATCGACGCAGCGATAGAAGTTGGCGCCGATGCGGTCCATCTTGTTGACGAAGCAAATGCGCGGCACGGCGTACTTGTCGGCCTGACGCCACACCGTCTCGGACTGCGGCTCCACACCGGCCACCGAGTCGAACACGGTCACGGCACCGTCGAGCACGCGGAGCGAACGTTCCACCTCGATGGTGAAGTCCACGTGGCCGGGGGTGTCGATGATGTTGATGCGGTGGTCGTGCCAGAAACAGGTGGTGGCGGCCGAAGTGATGGTGATGCCGCGCTCCTGCTCCTGCTCCATCCAGTCCATGGTGGCGGTGCCTTCGTGCACTTCGCCGATCTTATAGGACTTGCCGGTGTAGAAGAGGATGCGCTCGGTGGTCGTGGTCTTACCGGCATCGATGTGAGCCATGATGCCGATGTTGCGATACCGATCGAGGGGCGTCGTGCGGGCCATGTATATCTACTCGGAGCTCGAGGTTACGTTACCAGCGGTAATGCGAGAAGGCCTTGTTGGCCTCCGCCATGCGGTGCGTGTCCTCACGCTTCTTCACGGCGGCACCGCGGCTGTTGGCGGCATCGAGCAACTCGCCCGACAGGCGGTCGATCATGGTGGTCTCGGACCGCTTGCGCGAATAGTCGATCAACCAACGGATCGCCAGGGCCTGACGGCGGTCGGTGCGAACCTCGACCGGAACCTGGTAGGTGGCGCCGCCGACACGGCGGGAGCGGACTTCCAGGGCCGGCTTGACGTTGTCGAGGGCCTCGTGGAACACCTTCAGCGGGTCCTGGCCGGTCTTGGCCTGGATCTTGTCCAGGGCGCCATAGACGATGGCCTCGGCGGCGGACTTCTTGCCGTCCAGCATCAGGCAGTTCATGAACTTGGCGACAACGAAATCGCCGAACTTGGCGTCGGGAGTGACTTCGCGCTTCTCAGCGGCGTGACGACGGGACATCTGATGAACTCCTTACTTCGGACGCTTCGCGCCGTACTTCGAACGGCGCTGACGGCGGTCCTTGACACCCTGCGTATCGAGAGTGCCGCGAATGATGTGGTAGCGAACGCCCGGCAGATCCTTCACACGACCGCCGCGGATCATCACCACCGAGTGTTCCTGAAGGTTGTGGCCTTCACCGGGAATGTAGCTGGTGACTTCGAAGCCGTTGGTCAGGCGCACACGGGCCACCTTACGAAGCGCGGAGTTCGGCTTCTTCGGGGTCGTCGTGTAGACGCGGGTGCAAACACCACGCTTCTGCGGACAAGCCTCCATGGCCGGCACCTTGTTGCGCGCCGCCACAGGCTGGCGCGGCTTACGGATCAATTGATTGATCGTGGGCATTCAGTCACTTTCCCTTCACACGGTTCGACGCAACCAAGAAAAAAAACCCGCCGGTAGCACACGGCTACCGGGGCGTTTTTCCGGGTTTCGGTCGCCGACCCGTTCGGCGTTGAAATTGTTGTTCACTCGTCACGAGGCAACCGGAATCAAGCAGGCGCCTGAAACCGGTCCCCCGAGGAAGGCGGCATCCTATTTATCCACCAGCCCCCCGTCAAGAGAAAGAGTCACGGGGGCTTTCGCGATGCGGTACGACGGGTCCGGATTCCCGATCGACGAGTCGAATCTTGGTAACTTTTATCTGCTAAAGTGTGTCCAGCCATTTAAGTCGAGGCGTCCCATGCAGACTCCTACCGCAGATGTCGTCCGCCCCGAACAGCCCGATCCCGCCAAGCCGGGCAAGGTGGTCAGCGGGATTCGTGAAGCCGCCACCAGCACCGGCGTGTCGTTCGACTACCTGCTGGCCCAGGCGACCCAGGAGAGCGGGCTCGACCCCCATGCCCGCAACACCAAGTCCACCGCCGCCGGCCTGTTTCAGTTCACCGCGCCGACCTGGATCGAGATGGTCAAGCACCACGGCGCCGAGCACGGCCTGGGACAGGAAGCCGCCGCCATCACCAAGGGCGCCGACGGCAAGCTGGAGGTCAAGGACAAGGCCGCCCGCAAGGCGATCCTCGACCTGCGCCGGGACCCCAAGCTCTCCTCGCTGATGGCGGCGGAATACGCCAAGGACAACGCCCAGGTCCTCGAACGCCGGTTGGGCCGGGCGGCCACCGCCTCCGACCTCTATCTCGCCCATTTCCTGGGAGCCGGCGGCGCCGCGCGCGTCATCGAGGGCATGGAGGACAATCCCCGCCACTCGGCCCAGCGGCTGTTGCCGGAAGCGGCGCGGGCCAACCCGGACGTGTTTCACGAACCCGGCAGCCGCAAGTCCCGCACCGTCGCCAGCCTTTACAAGTCGGTCCAGGCGCGCTTCAACAGCGTCATGGGCGGTGGTGGCGGCGACTCCACCCAGCCGGCCTTGACCGGACGGCCCGACCTGGCGGCGCTGCGGCCCCTGCCCCGCCCCGAACCCGACGCGCCGGGCGTCACGGCGGCGGTCGCGGTGGCGGCCATGGAAACCCCCACCGCCAAGGCCGTGGCGGCGGTCACCGCCGCGGCGGCCCCCATGGTCACCAACAGCACCGCCGTCAACGCCTATGCCGCCAGCGCCTTCGCCAACGCCGTTCAGCCGGACAGCCCGTTCTTCCCGGCGCCGATCCCCCCGGCGACGAGTACGGCCGACAGCCAAGCCGCGCGCCCGGTGATCCAGGCGATGAATCTGGCCAAGGATATCTGATCAGCGGAAATAGTCGTCCACCGCGATGGCGAAGTTGAGCCCCTCGGCGTCGCGCAGGTGGAAGGTGGTGATACCCACCAGATTTCCGGCGGCGTCGAACAGCCCGCCGCCGGACGACCCCGGCGAGATGGGGGCCGAGGTCTGGACGTAGCGCAGCCCCTTGATGACGCGCAGTCCCGACACCAGCCCCTGGCCGAGAGTCGCTTCCAATCCCTTGGGGGCGCCGATGGAATAGACCGTCTCCCCGACCTTGAGGTCCTCCCACGACCGCACCCCGGGAACCGCCGACAGGCGGCCGGGCGACACCGTCAACTGGCAGCGGTCGGTCGCGCCGTCGCCGCCCGACGGCGCGGCGCGCAGCATCTGGCCGCCTTGGCGCAGCCAGATCACCGCCATCTCGTCGATCACATGGCAGTTGGTGATCAGGGTACGCTCGTCCATGGCCACCGCCGAGCCGAAGCGGACCCGCTGGGCCTTCATGTCCTCGTCGGTGCGGGCGGCCACCACCACGAAGACCGAGCGGCCGACCGTGGCGAACACCTCTTCCGGCCCCACCTTCGTCCGCCCCGGCGACCGGCGCAACGACGCTGGCAACTGTTGCCACGGCGGCAGCTTGGGCGCTCCACCCATGGTGGCGCCCTGACCGGCGGGCGGCACTCCCAGGGCGGCGGCGACGTCCACCGGTCCCTGACGATCGGGAACCCGCCCCGGCCGCCACGCCGCCGCCGACGCCTCGACCTTGGCGCGGAGGTCGCCGGGCAGGGCCTTGGCCAACTCCTCTTTCAGGAAGAAGGCCTCGGTGGTGCAGTCGCCGTAATGGAAGCGGCTCTCGAACAGCGGATGGCCGTCGGCCGAGCCGGGATCATGGCGGCCTTCCGCCGCCACATAGGCCCAGAACAACGCCTGCGACCGGTTCTTCTCCAGCCAACCGCCCCGGTCATGACCATGGGACAGGCGAAGCTGCGCCAGACAATTGCCCTCGGCGGCCAGGGCGTTGTAGAGCCCGGCGGCGGCGGCGGTATCCTCGCTTTCCAGCAGCAGGGCGCGCACCAGCCGGGCCCAAGGCGCGCCCTGGGTCGCCGCCCGGTCGAGATACGCACGAGCCCTGACGGGCTCCCTGGGAATACCGCGACCATACCAATGGGCATCGAACAACCGGCGCAGCGCCATGGCGTTGCCCCCGGCGGCGGCCTGCTCCCACCAGGTGACGGCAGCGGCGGGGTCATAGAGTCGGCCGCTGGCGTCGGCCAGGGCGTCGCCCAGCACCAGCGCGGCGACGACATCGCCCGCATTGGCGGCGGTGGAGCATTGACTGAGTTCGGAGGGATCGGTCGGCTTGGCCACGCAGGCCGCACGCGCCGGAGCGCCAGCCCAAGGGGTTAATAGAAGCGCCAAGATCCACACCCACCGCGAGCTCATGGCTTCTCCCCTGACGCTCATACCCTTACGATGCGTACAGTTCAGACCATCGGAGCAGGAGTTTAGCGCGGACGGCGCCTCGGGTCTTTACCCTATTTTAAACATTCGTCGAAAAAGCCTTGATTATCGTCCGACCCGCCGGTGTCAGCCTGGGCTTTCCCTGACGGCGTGGCTGGGCGGGAACACCAGATGGAAGGTCGATCCCTCGCCGGGGATGGATTCAAGCCAGATGCGGCCGCCGTGCCGCTCGACGATCTTCTTGCAGACGGCGAGCCCGATGCCGGTGCCGTCGTACTGGGTGCGCCCGTGCAGACGCTGGAAGATCATGAAAATCCGGTCGAAATGCTCGGGGTCGATACCGATGCCGTTGTCTTGCACCGCGACGTCCCAGGCGCCGTCGCGCAACTCAGCCCGGACCGTGATGACCGGATTGCGTCCCTCGGCCCGATATTTGAGGGCATTGCCCAACACGTTCTGGAACAGACGCGCCAACTCGGTGGCGTTGCCGACCACCGTGGGCCAATGGTCGGGCAACGACACCTCCGCCTTGCACTCGGCGATGGCGGCGGTCAGGTTGGCCATGGCATCCCCGACCACCTTGCCCAGGCTCACCGGCGCCATCACGCGGTCGCCGTGGCCGATGCGGGAATATTCCAGCAGGTCCCGGATCAGGGCATCCATGCGCTTGGCGCCGTCCAGCACGAAGCCGAGGGATTCCTCGCCGGCTTGATCAAGGTTGCCCTTCACCCGGCGATGCAACAGCTGCAGATGGCCGGTGATGGTGCGCAGCGGCTCGCGCAGGTCGTGGGAGGCCACATAAGCGAACTGCTGCAATTCCTCGTTGGAATGCGCCAGATCGGCCAGCGCCTTTTCGATGGTTTGCTGCGACCGGCGCTGCTCGGTGACATCGCGGGAGAAGACCGCCACCTGCGTCACCACCCCGGCGCCATCGCGGATCGGATAGACCCGGTTGTCGAGAACGCTGCCGTCGCGCTCGTCATGAACATGCAGGGGCTCGCCGTCCGTCATGACCCGACGGACCTGGACGCGACGGGATTCGGCCAGGGCCGGCGGGATCATGTCGAAGAACGACCGCCCGACCAGATCCTCCACCCGGGTATGGAACCGCACCGCCATCGCCTCGTTGGCGGCCAGAATCATGCCGTCGCGATCCATCAGGAATGCGGCGTCGATGGTGGCGTTCATCAGGGTCTTGCCCAGTTCCTCGCTTTCGCGCAGGGTCTCCTCGATCCGCTTGCGGCTGATGACGCCGGCCAGGGTGTCGGCGAACATCAGCAACAGGGCCTCCTCGTCGCGGTCGCGACGATGCCCCGCTGCCACATAGACGTTGATCACCCCAAGACACCCCGCATTGGACATGATCGGCACGCAGTAGTGGCCGTGGTCGGGCATGCCCTCGAAGGTGATCGTATGATGTTGATCGACGCCGCCGGAGAACACCACCTCGCCCGTGGCGGCGGCGCGGCCGCACAGACAGGTTCCGACCGCGACCGAGGCGCAGCCGGCCATGATCTGGGGCGACAGATGGTGCGCCACCATCATGTGCAAGGCCCCGCCCTTGCGGTCGAGGACGAAGATGCACCCCCGCCCCTCCAGATCCAGTCCGGGAAGCGCCAGCAACTCCTTCAGCGCGCCGTCGAGCACGTCGGCGAGCGACACGTCCTCCAGCGACCGGCGCAGCACGGCGCTCAGGGCGGTGTTCAGCGCGAGGTTGCGTGCCATCCGGGCCTCGGCCCACAACCGCTCCGTGATGTCGCGCACCACGGTCACCGCCCCGACCAGATCGTCGCCGTGACGGATGGGAGAGACGGTGAATTCCACCGGGAACGAGGTCCCGTCCTTTCGCCAGTGCACGTCCTCGGACACATGGCGCGGCTCGCCATCCAGCAGGGTCAGCATCACCGGACAGAGCGCGTCGGGGTGGAGCGTCCCGTCGGCATGATGATGGTGCGCCCGCTCATGCAGGGTCCAGCCGATGCCCTCGTCGGCCTCCCAGCCCAACATGCGCCGCGCCGCCGGGTTGATGAAGGTGACGTTCCCCTCCAGATCGACACCGCAAATCCCCTCGCCCGCCGCGTCCAGGATCAGCTCGCTACGCCGATGGGCCTGCTCGGCGGCGAGCATGGAGACTTCCAGGGCGGCGGCATACTCCATATGACGCCGCCAGCCGCCATAAGCCAGCCAGGAGGACAGTGTCGTCGCCACCATGAACAGGGCCAGCAACCCCGACATGCGGACCGCCGTGCGCTGCCATTCGGCGAGATAATCGGCGTCGGCGATACCGACCACGAGGTACAACGGATGGTCCCCAACCCGACGGAGCGAGAAGACCCGCTCGATGTTGTCCACCCCCGACCGGGCGTGGTAGACGCCGTCCCGGCTTGCCTTGGCGATCAACTCCCGCAACGGGGCCGAGGGTTGTGGCGCCTGGGCGACGACGCCCTCGGGGCCGCCGCTTTCCGGGAACCGGGCCAGCATGCTGGCCGCGTTGTCCCACAGGCCGATGCTGCCGTTGGCCCCGTATTTCACGCCGGCGAAGATCGCCGTGAACCGCCCCAGGGCGACCGCCACATGGACGTCGCCGGCAAACGAGCCGTCGGGATTGTCGATGCGCCGGCTGAGGGTGATGATCCATTGCTTGGCGGCGCGGCCGAACACCGGCTTGGAAATGACCAGACCGGGATGGGGGTTGTCGCGCAGGGTGATGAATTGCGGCCGGTCGGCGATGCTGGCCTGGGAGACCACCACATCGGTCACGGCGTAGCGGATGATTCCGTCGGCATCGACCACGCGCAGCCCGGACGATTCCGGCAGGCGGGCGTCGTTGCGGGCGAGAACGGCGTCCAACGCCGCCTTGTCGATGCCACCGGCGGCGATCTGGCGCATGACCTCGTCGCCCACCGCCAGCAGGGTCATGTCGATCTTGCCGATGAAGCCGGCGAGATTCTCCTCCAGCACCTTGGACAGGTTGGCGGCCAGAACCTCGGCGTCGGCGGCCTCGCGCTGGTGCTCGTCGAGCAGAACAAGGGCCACCATTCCCGCGACGAACAGGTTGACCAGCACCACCCCCGCCACCAGCCAACGGACGAAGGCCGTCGACCGCACCGACCGGGTGATGGAAGCGGTCTCTCCTCCAGGCAAATCGGGCATCAAACGCGGCGGGTGAGACACAAGACTAGCCCCAGGCTCTCGACGGACGGAGAGGGCGATCCCCCTACCTTTGGACAGAGTGCCACGATAAAGCGTCCTAGGCCAGCTTCGGCAAGGCGACCAGGAAGGTGCTTCCCACCCCCGCTTCGGACTCCACCCAGATCCGCCCTCCGTTGTTCTCGCAAATCTTGCGGCACACCGCGAGGCCGATGCCGTTGCCCTCGTACTGCTCTTGCAGGACCAGGCGCTGGAAGACGTTGAACAGGCGGCCATGATCCTCGGGGGCGATGCCGATGCCGTTGTCGGAAACGGCGACGACCCATTCGCGCGCCATGTCCAGGCATTCCACCGTCACGCATGGCCGCCGGTCCGGGGCCCGGAACTTGATGGCGTTGCCGACCAGATTCTGGAACAGCCGCACCAATTCGGACTCGTGGCCGACAACCTGCGGCAGCCCCGCCGGGACGACCACCTCGGCTTCCGCTTCGGCGATGGCGGCCCCCAGATTGTCCAAAGCCCGGCTCAGCACGCCGCCAAGCGACACCACCTCTTTCTCCGTTCCCTGGCGTCCGACCTTGGAATATTCGAGCAGGTCAACGATCATCCGGTCCATGCGCTGGGCGCCGCCGACGGCAAACGCGACATACTGGCGTTCTTCCTCGTCCAGCCGGTCCTTCAGCCGGCGTTCCAGCAGCGTCAGGTAACTGCCGACCATGCGCAGCGGTTGGCGCAGATCGTGGGACGCCACATAGGCGAACCGCTCCAGCTCGTCGTTGGACCGCTTGATGTCCAGTTCCAGCGCCTTGCGTTCGGTCACGTCGTCGGCCGCCCACACCACGCCGAGGGCGGGAGCGTTCGCATCGACCAAATGGGCCACGATCCGCGCCCAGACGTCGCTGCCGTCGCCGCGCCTCATCAGAATCTCGTCGTCGAACACACCGCCCTGCTCGACCAGCGGATAGGCGCGGCGGCCGATATCCTCGTACTGCTCCGGGTCGGCATACAGGGTGCGCGTGGGCAACCCGACCAGGCTTTCGCCTTGGAGACCGAAGACCCGGCGGAACGCGTCGTTGGCTTCGATGATCCGGCGGTCCAGGCCGATGATGGCGATGCCGATAGGGGTGTTGCGGAGAACCGCCCGCTGACGGACCAGCAGCTCGTGCATCTCCCGCTCGCCCCGCCGGCGCTCGACGATGTCGTGGACCGCCACCACGGCGCCGATGATGGAAGTGCCGACCATCTGCGGCGAAACCACATACTCCACCGGAACATCCGTACCATCGGCCCGCTGGAAGAATTCGTCGGTCACCCTCCGGGTCCGGCCGTCCTTCAAGGTGGCGCGGATGAGACACGGTCCGTCGGAGCAAGGCCGGCCGTCGGCAAGGCGGTGCCCCAGCGCCTCCACCGTCCGGCGCCCCAGCAACTCCTGAATCGAAGGCAATCCGAACAGCTCGGCGGCGGCATGGTTGGCGAAGCTGATCCGCCCGTCGCCGTCGATCCCGAAGATCCCCTCGCCCGCCGTCTCCAGCACCAGAGCCAGGCGAGTGGTGGTGGAGCGCAACTCGGCCTCGATCCGCCGGCGCTCGACCAGACTGTCCTGCAAGGCAGTTACCGCCTGCTGCATCCGGCCGATTTCATCGCCGCGATCCGCCGGTTGCGCTTCGGAAACCACGTCACCGCCGGCCAGGATGGCCAAGTGGGATTGAATCCGATTCAACGGAGCCAGCAGCCGGCCGACCGTCACCAGCACGGTGGCGATTCCCAGACCGACGGCCAGCAGACCCGAGGCCAGATAGGAGATCATCACCAACCGCGCCCGTTCCATGTTGGCCCGGGCGAAGACGGCGGTCTCGGCGGTTGCCGCCGCCGTCAGGGCGGCGATGGAATCGAGGGCGGGAACCGAAGCCGCGGTGAACGCCTTGGCGGACACCGGGTAGGGCCGGCCGGACTGCATGGCGGCGATCTCCTGGTCCTCCAACGGCCGGAACGCGCCGAAGAACGCCCCCGTCACGCTCTCCAGGCCGGCGGTCAGCACCGCGCTGTCGCTCAGCGCCACCTCCCGCCGCAGCGCCGCCCAATGGGCGGTGCTTTGCCCCCGCAACTGCATGATCTCCATCCAGACGGCGTTCGTCATATAAGTGCTGGTGGACATGCCGATGGCGATCCGCGTGGCCTCCACTCCGACGGTGTCGCGCAGATCGAAGGCCAGCCCCTTCACCCGGCTCAAGACGCGGAATTCAGGCGTCAGGCGGTCATGACGCAAGGCGGTGGCGGCGGCCAGCCCGGCAATGTCCCGCAGCAGGCCCGAACTGGCGAGGAACCATCGTGTGCCGAGAGTCTGATCCCGCTCCGCCTGCGGCAGGGCGAGGGCGGCATCGACCTCCGACCGCAGGGCGACGATGCGTTGATAGCCGCTGCGGACCGCTCCCACCTGCGACTCCAGACCGGGAGCGATCCGGCGCAAGGCTTCGTCCATCGTCCCGGCGGCGGCGCGGCGGGCGTCGATGAAGGCCCGGTCGTCGCCATCGACGGGAGCCGCGCCGCGCAGGACCAGGATGGCTCGCCCCCGCTCGAAGGCCAGATTCTGTGCCGACTGAAGCAGGCGATCGACCACCTCGTTGGTCTCGACGACGGTCCTGGCGTTGACGTATCCGTCCCACGCCTCCAGGCATTGATGGACGGAATGGGCCGAGATGATCGCGACCAGCGTGAGCACCATGGCGACAACCACCCGCCGGATCGAATAGGACCGGCCCTTACCCGACATTATGTCTTTACCCTCCCGGGGATGGCGGAAAACACGCAGGGACCCCATACTTTCGGGCATGATACGCCCAATCACTGCGGTGGGAAAGACCACAGCAGCAAGCACCACGCCATGTTTCCAAGTCGCGACTGCGAATTGTCAATGCGGCCGGCTTGTCCGCGCCCCTAGTCTGATCCGGCGCTTCGCAACTCATCAAGGTCCCGCCATGTCGGTCATCAGCAAGCCCCCCGTCCCCATGCCCGACACTCAGGCGGGGCTGGCCTACGCAACCGCCCGCAAGATTCATCCCCGTCAGGTCTCCGGCACGTATCGCAGCCTGAAATGGTGGGCGACGGCCCTGCTGTTGGCCTATTGGCATCTGGCGCCACTGATCCGCTGGGACCGCGGGCCGGGAGCGCCCGGTCAGGCGATCCTGGCCGACATGGCGGGACGGCGGGCCTATTTCTTCTTCATCGAGATCTGGCCGCAGGAGGTCTACTACCTGACCGGTATGCTGTTCATCGCCGCCATCAGCCTGTTCCTGATGACTGCCCTGGCCGGCCGGGTGTGGTGCGGCTTCCTGTGCTGGCAGACCGCCTACACCGACCTGTTCGTCCAGGTCGAGCGTCTGGTCATCGGCGACCGCAACGCCCGCATCGCCTTTGATCGCCAACCGCTCAGCGCCGGCAAGATCGCCCGCAAGGCCGCCGTCAATCTGATCTGGCTGCTGATCGCCGCCGCCTGCGGCATCAGCTTCACCCTCTATTTCGCCGACGCCTTCGAGCAATTGCACGACATCTTCACCGGCACCGCCAGCCCCGCCACCTATGGCGCCATCGCGGTGGTGGGCGGCTTCTGCTATCTGCTGGCCGGCCATGCCCGCGAGCAGGTGTGCATCTATATGTGCCCCTATGGCCGCTTCCAGTCGGCCATGTTCGACGAGCATTCGCTGATCATCTCCTACGAGGCGTGGCGGGGCGAGACCCGGGCGCCGGCTCCCGCCAGCCGCGATTTCACCGGCCGGGGCCATTGCGTCGATTGCCTGGCCTGCGTCCAGGCCTGTCCCACCGGCATCGACATCCGCGACGGCAACCAGCTGGCCTGTATCGGCTGCGGCTTGTGCATCGACGCCTGCGACACCGTGATGGACCGCTTCGGGCTGCCGCGCGGCCTGGTCTCCTACGACTCGGTGTCCAATCTGGCGGCACGCGGCCAGGGCGTGGCGGCAAGGTTCCGCCTGATCCGTCCCCGCACCCTGATCTATGGCGGCATCCTGGCGGTGGTGGCGTCGGTCATGCTGTTCCGGCTGGTGTCGCGGCCCGACACCACCGTCAACGTGCTGCACGAGCGGGCACCGCTGTTCGTCCAGATGTCGGATGGCGCCATCCGCAACGGCTACGCCTACAAGGTGCTGAACATGTCGGCGGAGAACCGCACCTATTCCCTGACCCTGTCCGGGGTCGAGGGCGCCACCATGGACATGGTCGGCGGCCGCGTCCCTGCCCACGCCACCGCGCTGACGCTCGAGGTGCCCAGGGACAGCGTCGGCACCTTCCAGGTGTTCGTCTCGGCGCCGCCGTCGTCGCTGGCCGACAAGAAGATGCCGCTCCGCTTCGTCCTGACCGGGGCGCACCAGACGGTGGTCTCGGAAACCCTGTTCGCCGGACCGGAGAAGTGATACCAAAATGCGTTGATCGAAACCGATCAACGCCGCCCTCAAGCGGCGGGCGGGCGCGAGCGCCCTTGCCTCCCGCGCCATGAGGCGCGCGGCCCCTTGGGCCTGACCAAGCCGCCATGAGTCCCACTCATCGCGGCTTGGTATAACCTAACCCTCGGCGGCGATGAGCTCCAGGGCCGCCGGATCGCGCTCGAAGATATTGGGCGCGATCTCGGTCACCGCGCCGCCGCGCTTCAGATCGGCGACGGTCCGGCTGGCGGTTTCGGTGGTGATGCCCAGCAAGGCCCCCAGATCCTCGCGCCCGAACAGCCGACAGCGGCGCACCGAGGCCGGCGCCAGCAGGCCGAACAGCCGCGCCACCCGCTGACGGGCGCTGCCGGTGGACAGTTCCCGAGTGCATTCGTGGGAGCGCTGGACCGCGTCGTGCCACTTCTTCATGAGCTGACGGTGCAGCTTGGGCGACAGCCGCGCCACCACGTCCTTGGGGATCCGGCAGACCTTGGCCGGCTGCAACGCCACCGCCGCGTGCTCGTAGACCGGGGCGACGGTGGCCTCCAGCCCGGCGACGTCGCCCTGGCCCAGCAGGCTGACGATGCGGCGGTTGCCGTCGGGCAGATACTGCTCCAGCTTGAACAGGCCTTCCCGCACCGTGTAGATGTGCGACGCCACCTGGCCGGGCTGGTAAAGCGGCGCCCCCGGTGGCAGCCACAGATCCTCGATGGGCAGATGGATGACGCCGAAATCATCGCCGGCCAGATCGGCGAACAGGACCAGGTCGCGGATCTGGCATTGCTCGCAGGACACCAGACCCTGCCATGCCGCTTCGATCTCGTGGTCTCGCATCAACCTCTTACCGACCGCAGGAACAGTTCGGCCTCGTCGTTCAGGTCCTTGACCACGTTGGTCAGGGTCTCGGCGCTCCAGATGACGCGAATGGTGCCGGCGCAGGCCATGGCCGACGCCTTGGACAGATGGGAGACGCTACGCGACACTTCGCCGGCCTGACGGGCGACCTCGTCGATGTTGCTGGCGATGTCGCGGGTGGTGGCTTCCTGCTCCTGCACCGCGATCGCGATCGCGCCGGAGATGTCGTCGATGGTGCGGATGGTCTGGACCACGCCTTCGATGCTGGCGGTCATTTCCTGGGTCGAGCCCTGCACGGCGGCGACCTGGAGTGAAATCTCCTCGGTCGCCTTGGCGGTCTGGTTGGCCAGATTCTTGACCTCGCCCGCCACCACCGCGAAGCCTTTTCCCGCCTCGCCGGCGCGAGCCGCCTCGATGGTGGCGTTGAGCGCCAGCAGATTGGTCTGGGCCGCGATGTCGTTGATGAGCTGAACCACGTTACCGATGGCCTGGACCGCATTGGACAGATCGACCATCTGCCGGGCGGTGGCGTTGACGTCGTCCACCGCCTTCTGCGCGATCTGGCTGGAATGTCCGACCTGCTGGGCGATCTCGTTGACCGACAGGGCCAGTTGGCGGGTCGCTTCCGACACGGCGGCGGCGCGTTCGGTGGTGATGCCCGCCGCCTCGCCGACCTCGATGGACCGGCCGCCGCTCTTTTCCGAACGCGTCGCCATGGACTGGGCGGTGTTCTGGATGCCGGAGGTGGAGGCCCCCACCTCGGCGACCTTGGTCTTGACCGTGGCCTCGAAATGATCGGCCATCTCACGCATGGCCTGGGCGCGTTCGGCGGTGGCGCGCAGGCGTTCCGCCTCCTGAGCGGAGCGCAGGCCGTCGGCTTCAATCATGTGGTCCTTGAACACCTGGACGGTGCGGGCCATGTCGCCGACCTCGTCCTTGCGCTCGACGGCCTCGATCTCGACCGAGGTGTCGCCGTCGGCCAGGCGTCCCATCAAGGAGGTCATGCGGCCGATGGGGCGTGTGATCACCTTGGTCAGGATGGAGCCGATCCCGAACACCGAGATGAGGGTGGCGGCGACGCCGAAGCCAACCAGCCCCATCAGCACCGTGTGCAGTTCCGCCTTCTCCTGGACGGTGGACAGCGAACTGGACAGCACCGCGATCACCTCGCCGTCCTCCATGCCCATGCCGCCGTGACAGGTGTGGCAGACCTCTTCCTTGGCACCGTCGGTGACGCCCAGCACGATGGGCATGGCGTAGCGGTAGGATTCGCCGACCATGCGCCCCACCGGCTTGCCGGTCGCCAGCGCCTCGCGGTCGACCTCGTCCTGGGGCACCTTGGGGGCGCGGTCGGGCTCGGCATCCTTCATATGGGCCGTGACCTTGGGGCCCCACACGCTCCAGACCTTACCGGCGTAGTGGACGTTGCGGCTGTCGAACCACTTGTTGAACACCTTGATGCCGATGTTGTCCCCATCCTCGGGGCGGGTGGCCATGACGTTGACGATCAGCGCGTGCAGCGAGGTCATCTCGTTGACGCTGAGCTCATGGAGCTTGCGCTCCATGGACTGCTCCTCGAATCGCGCGATGAACACCACGATCAGGGACGCCATCAGGATGACGCCGACTCCAACCACGATCATGAACCGCTGCCTGAGCCGCAGGCTCTGCCAGGCCCCCTTGGACATACGAACTCTCTCCCGGACCGACGACGTCAGCTAACGCTTGATCTCGAAGGTCTTGTGCGCCTCGGTCAGTTCAAGCATGCGGAACACGTTGTCCCGGGGATGGGTCAGCATGATGCTCGACCCCGCCTCGGCCATGTCCTCGCCGGCGATATAGAGCAGGCCAAGCCCCACCGAATCAATATGACTAAGGCCTGACATCTCGAAAATAATCTTCTTGTTCTTCCACCCGGCCAGTTGGGTCAGAAGCCCGCGAAAATCCTCGTTGGCCGCGAAGTTCAGCTGTCCTTCAAGCGACACGTGGACGTTCGCCCCTTCCTCTTTGACTTTAAACTGCATGACTTAGTCCTCCTCGTATCCATCGTCGGCCCCGTCCGAGACGGCACCAAGACCCGCCACCGCACTAGCGGGCGAATGTCATCACCATCGTCCGCCCATCATCTTCGCCCAACACCGAGGCGCAGATCTTACGGATCAAACCCAGGCCACGTCCGCTTTTCGCGTCCGATTGTACGCTACGGTTCAATTGCCCCGCCAGATCAAAGCCGTGCCCCTGGTCCGAAACCGCGACGGTCAAGAAATCCGGCCCGCGGGAGATGACCGAGATCTCCACCCTCCGATGCGACAGCACCGGATCGGCCAACCGCTCCCGCAGGACGTGACGAAAGCGCTCGAACCCCTTCGAGGTGGTCCGCAGATGGGCGGGAATGCCGAGATTGCCATGAATGACGGCATTGCCGATGGCTTCGCCGAGACAGATATCGATCAGGTCGGCGGCCTTGCCGTCCGAAAGGCCCATGTTGCGGCGGATCGCCTCGCTGAGCAGGTCCAAGGTGTTCAGCTCATAGGTCTGACGGGTCAGCAACGACAGGGAGAAGCCGCCGGCCCGCACGGTCTCGAAGCACCGGAACCCCACGCCCAGCAACCCCTCGTCGCCCAGCCCGATGAAACCGCTGAACGGCGGCGTCAACCCTCGGCGAACCGCGTCCGCGGCGGCCTCGCCCACCAGCAAGCATGTGCCGGAACCTTCCTCGGCACGATCATCGGGCGCGGTCGCGACCCGCAGCCCCAGGGCGGCGCATTGCTCGGCCATGTCCGACGAGACGGAGCCCTCGACCACCATGGTGACCGTGGCCGGATCCAGGGACGCGACGGCGGTCATGGCGCGCCTCCCAACCGGCGGATGCAAACGGCGGTCAGGTCGTCTTCCAGCGGCATGCGCACCCGGCCGTACAGCCCGTCGAGCAGGCGATCCACCGACATTTTGCCGTCTTCGGCCAGGATGCCCTGGACCAGGTCGACCAGACCGCCCTCGCCGAAGGTTTCCTCGTCGGACTGCTGGGCGTCGGTGATGGCGTCGGAGTACATCAGCAGGCTGGTTCCCGGCGGAAACGGCTCGCGATGCTCGGTATAGTCGGGAGTCCGGCCGAGGCCCAGCGGCACGCCGCGAGCGTCGAGGAAGCGAAACTCCCGCCCGGACACCAGCAAGGGAGCCGGCGCCCCCGCCGAGGCCCATTCCAGTTCGCCCCGCCGGCAATCCACCGTACAGAGGAACATGGTGGCGAACTGGCCGCGCCCCAGCAAGCCGCGCAGCGCCCCGCCCAGAATCCGCAGCATGTCGGCCGGCCCTTGCCGGGGGTCCCAATGGTCGCTGATCAAGGCATGCAGGCGGAACACATTGAGCGCGGCGCCGATGCCGTGACCGGTGAAGTCGAAGCAGTAGAAACTCATGCGGTCGCCGCCGCAATCCAGGCAACCCCAAAGATCGCCGCCGATACCCGACGACGGCTCGAAGAACGACTCCACCTCCAGCCCCAATTCCGCCAGACGGTCGTCCACCCGTTCCGACCGGGGCAGCAGGTCGAACTGCATGGCGCGGGCCGCCGCGACCTCCTCGATCAGATGACGCTGCTGCTCGGCGATGCGCTCGATCAGCGCCTGACGCTCGATCTGGCTGGCCATGCGGGTAATGGCGTAGCGGATGGCGCGGCCCACCGTCTTTTCCGGGTCGTCGCTCTTGATCAGGTAATCCTGCGCCCCCGCCTCCAGGGCATAGGAGGCGAAGCGCTGGTCGTCCATGCCGGTCATGATCACGATGGGAGTCTTCGAGGCGACCTCCTGCATGCGCGACACGGTGGAGATGCCCGACGAATCCGGCAGGCTGAGGTCAAGCAGCACCACGTCGATGTCGACATCGCTTTTCACATGCTCGATGGCGGCGGCCAGGGTCGTGACATGGACCACCTCGAAGCGGGGCGCTTTGGACATCCGCAGGGCGAATTCCACCAGCTTGGCGTCGCCCGGTTCGTCCTCCACCAGCAAGACCCGCAAGGTTTCCTTGTTGGGACGCCCGACCACCACCGGTGCCAGGAAGGACGCCTGCTGTGAAATGGGATCCGTCCGCCAGCCGTCGGAGCGGCTGGGCAGCTTGATCAGGCGGCCCTCGGCCCCAACAACCCTCGGTCGCACGGCAACATCCGTCATCGCACCGTCCCCCATGGCACCCTAATGCTTTAGCATTATACATAAAGCCTAAAGCATAGGAATGACCGGAATCCGCGCCCTGTGTCAACGGCCTGCAAACGCACACCGAACAAAAAGCGACAAGCGGCCATATTCCGCTACTGCTGGGTGCCGCCGGGCGTGTCCGCCGACTGCGCTCCATCGGTGAGGTGGAGGTCACGCTCGCTGACCAGACAGGCCTTCGTGCCGGTTCCGCGCCCACCCAGCGGTTCGACCACCGCCTGGACCATGCAGCGCTGGGCACAGACCTCGGCGCAGACTTCCACCCTGTTCTGCCACTGCTCGGTGGCGCCAAGATCCACATAGCCTTTCATGGATTTGACCTCGGCCTCGGTATACCGCCCGCCCAGCGCCTTGGCATAATCGGCCCGCATGCGGTCCACCGACACGTCCGAACAGCCGCAATTGGCCACCAGCCCCATGAAGCGCCCCATGCGGGAGAAATAAGCCGGCTGGTCCGGCGGCGGCAAAGCGCAGGAAACAAGGAAAACCGGGAGAAGGAGGAGGAGAAGAAGCCGGCAATGCGGGGCCGTTCTCTTAGATTGACACGCGATTCGCGGCATGGGGAACCTCCTCCTGGCCGGCTTAAAATCCGAACATCCGAGGGTATCACCATGGCGACCTTTTTAGAACGTCGTGATCGTAAGGGAGTGGTAATCGGCCTTCAGGTGAATGACGAACCCAGGACGGGCCCCTAGGCGATAATCACGCGGCGGCCGTTGTCGGTCAGCGAAACCTGAGCCGCTTCGAGGACCCGGACGACAGCCAATCCGTTGTGACCATCCGTGAGGGGGCGCTGGCCGCTGATCACGCAATCGACGAAATGGCGGCATTCCACCGCCAGCGGCTCCGAGAAGCGGATATACGGGATTCTCACGTCGCCCGTCCGCAGCCGGAACTTGAACTCGGCGAAGCTTTCCGGAGTTGACAGGTAATCGTCCAGGTCGGCGATGCCCTTGTCGTAAATCATGACCTTCGCATCGACGTTGACATCGTCGTAGACCAGCATGGTCTTGCTGCCGATCAGCGTGATCTGGCGGACCTTGCGGGGGTCGAGCCAGCTCATGTGCAGATGGACTCCGATATCGTCGGGATAAGTGATCGACAGGAACGAGACATCGCGGACGCCCTTGGTGAGGTAGGAATAGCCGGTGGCGCTGACGCTCTCGGCCGTGGTACCCAGCCAGTAGTTGACGATCGAGATGTCGTGCGGGGCGAAGCTCCACAGCGAATCCACATCCTTCTGCACCCGCCCGAGATTGAGACGCTGGCCCGAGATGTAGAACAGCCTCCCCAGTTCACCGGCCGCGATGTAGTCCTTAATCCAGCGAACCGCCTCGTTGTATTCGAAGACATGGCCGACCATCAGGACCAGATTCCGCCGAGCCGCCGCCTCGATCAGCACCTGGCAATCGTGGACCGACGCGGCCAACGGCTTTTCGACAAACAGGTGCTTGCCGGCCTCCAGCACCCGCATGCCGATGGGGAAGTGGGTGAGGATCGGGGTCGACAGCACCACCGCGTCTACATCGGCGGCGCCGACCACGTCGGCGATATCGGAAACGACCCGGGCCTCGGGCGCGTGGCGCTGGCGGATGGCCTCGGCCTGGGCAGTGTCCTGGTCGCAGATTACCGTGAGACGGCAGCGGTCGATGGCGGCGAGGTTGCGGGCGATGTTGGGGCCCCAATAGCCCACGCCGATGATGGCGACGTTGATCATGTCAGCCCCCACTTTCCCGCAACGCTTCCGCCAGGGTGGCGCAGACGTGATCGATCTGCGCCTCGGTCAATTCGGGATAGATGGGCAGCGAAAGGATTTCGGCCGCCGCCCGTTCGGTCTCGGCCAGGCCGAGGGCGCGATGGGGGCGGTCGCCATAGGCCGGCTGGCGATGCAACGGAACGGGATAGTGGATGCCGGCGCCGATGCCCTGGCGGTTGAGGTGGGCGAGGACCCTGTCGCGCTCGGCTACCCGGACGACGAACAGGTGATAGGCGTGGCGATGACCCGGCAGCTCCGTTGGCAGCGTAAGGTCGAGCCCGGCGAGGGCATGACGGTAGCGTTCGGCCACGCGGCGCCGGGCCGCAACCCAGCCGTCGAGATGGGGCAGCTTGGCGCCGAGGATGGCGGCCTGCAGCGTGTCCATGCGTTCGCCGAAACCGACCTCGTCGTGTTCGTACTTGCTGGAGCGTCCGTGATTGCGCAACCGCCGCACCCGCTCCAAGACCGCCGGATCGTTGCCGGTCACGGCGCCGGCGTCGCCGTAGGCGCCCAGCGTCTTGCCCGGGAAAAAGCTGAAGCAGCCGAGATCGCCCAGCGAACCTGCCCGCCGCCCGCCGGGAAGTTCGGCGCCATGGGCCTGACAGGCATCCTCGACGACCCGCAGGCCGTGTCGGCCGGCCAGGGTGTTCAGCGCGTCCATGGCGGCAGGGTGGCCGTAGAGGTGGACCGGCATGATGGCGCGCGTCCGCTCGCCGATGGCGGCGGCGGCCTGCTCGGGATCCATGCAATAGGTGCGGGGGTCGATATCGACGAAGACCGGGACGGCGCCCACCATGCTGATGGCCTCGGCGGTGGCCATGAAGGTGTGGGCGACGCAGATCACCTCGTCGCCCGGTCCGATGCCCGACGCACGCAGGGCGAGGTGCAGCGCCGCGGTGCCGGAAGCGACGCCGACGCTGTCCCGGCAGCCGGCAAAGGCGGCGAAAGCCTGTTCGAATTTGCCGATGGCCTTGCCCATGATGAAGTCGCAGTCGTCGAGCACACCGGCAATCGCCAGGTCGATCTCGGATTTGATCGCGGCGTATTGGGCCTTGAGGTCGACCATGGGAACGCGCATGGCTTAGGTCCTAAACTCATCAATGGCGCGGTCGTAGGCCGCCAGTTCCGCGACATCGCGGATCGTCCGGGCGGGATTGCCGACGGCCACCTTGCCATCAGGAATGTCGGCCACCACCACGGCGCCGGCTCCCACCAGGGCGCCTTGGCCGATCCGCACCCCCGGCAGCACGGTGACGTTGGCGCCGATCACCGCGTCCCGGCCGATGGTGGCGCCAATGAGGTTGGCCTTGGCGTCAGGCGAATTGGGATAGCGGGCATTGGTCAGCACCGCGTTGGGACCGATCCAGCAACCTTCCTCCAGCACGCTGAACTCGGGAACGAAGGCATTGGAATGGATGCGCACGCCGTCGCCGATGGTGACGTCGTGTTCGATCACGCTGTGCGAGCCGATGCTGACGTCGTCGCCGATGCGGCAGGCTTCGCGGACCAGCACGCCGTGGCCGGTCTGGAAGCCGCGCCCGATAACGCAGCCGCCATAGACGACGCTGTGCGAGCGGATCGTGGCGCCCTCGCCGATGATGGTGGGGCCGCCCTGGCCGCCGATCAGGCAGAAGTCGCCGATGTCGGCCGATCCGGCGATGGCGACCCCGGGATCAAGCTTGTAGGTGGGATTCTCGGGCACGGGTAGCCTCGCGGTTATGCTGCGGTTCAGTCTTACCGGAAATAGTTTCCATAAGCTTAGCACCCGGCCGCAACCGTCACCCTCCCGGGCCGTCGGCAACACTCTTGGCCGCCGGGCCGGGGTCATGTTAATCTTCCCGGACGTTTCGCAGAAGGCGAGGCACGTGATGGAGAACGCCCACCTCGGCCTTCGGGCCAAGCCGCCACGGTGTCGTGGAACGGCACCCTTTTCAGACTTCCGTGCTTGTGGACGCAGTCGGGCGGTAAACGCTCGGGAGCGGGCGTCCCCATTGCGCCGGAGGATCTTTCCGGCAGTGTGGGGGTAGGTCATGGATGTGCGGGGAAAACAACTGGTGGTCGTGGGCGGAGCCGGCCTGATCGGCTCGCACACGGTGGATGCCTTGCTGGCCGAGGATGTCCGCGAGGTCGTGATCTACGACAACTTCGCCCGTGGCACCCGGGGGAACCTGGCCCAGGCCCTGCGCGACCCCCGGGTCCGCATCCACGAGGTTGGCGGCGACATCTGCCAGACCGACATTCTGGCCGGCGCGTTGCGGAATGCGGACGGCGTCTTCCACTTCGCCGCGCTGTGGCTGCTGCAATGCCACGACTATCCGCGCGCGGCGTTCGACGTCAACACCCGAGGCACCTTCAACGTGATCGAGGCCTGCCGCGACCAGGGGGTGAAGCGGCTGGTCTATTCCTCGTCGGCATCGGTCTACGGCGATGCCGTCACCGAGCCCATGACCGAGGAGCATCCCTTCAACAACACCAATTTCTACGGCGCGACCAAGGTGGCCGGCGAGCAGATGTGCCGGGCCTTTCACTTCCGCTACGGGCTCAATTACGTCGGCCTGCGCTACATGAACGTCTACGGTCCTCGCCAGGACTACAAGGGCGCCTATGCCCAGGTCACCATGAAGATGCTCGATTCGGTCGAGCGCGGCGAGCCCCTGGTGATCTACGGCGACGGCATGCAAGCCTACGACTTCGTGTCGGTCAAGGATTGCGCCCGGGCCAACGTGCTGGCCATGAAGGCCGATTCCGTCGATCGCTGCTACAACGTCGGCACCGGGCGGCGGACTACCATCAAGGAACTGGCCGAGCTTATCATCGATCTCAGCGGGACCACGGCGGGGCTGCGGTTCGAGCCGGCCGGGCTCACCTTCGTCAAGAACCGGGTCGGTTGCCCCAAGCGGGCCGCCGCCGAAATCGGCTTCACCGCCGAAATCGACCTGCGGGCCGGCCTGCGCGAATTGATCGACTGGCGGCGCCACGCCGAGGGCTGGGAGGCGGGCCGGTGATCCAGATTGCCCAGCCGGTGGTGGGGGACGAGGAGATCGGGCTGCTGCGCGAGGTCCTGGACAGCGGCTGGCTGACCCAGGGCGCCAAGGTCGCGGCCTTCGAGCGTGCCTTCGCCGCCCGCCACGGCGTCGCCCACGCGGTGGCGGTGACCTCTTGCACCACCGGATTGCATCTGGCGCTGGTGGCGCTGGGAATCGGGCCGGGGGACGAAGTGATCGTTCCGTCCTACACCTGGATCGCCAGCGCCAACGCCGTCCTGCACTGTGGCGCGACCCCGGTTCTGTGCGACGTCGATCTGGCCACCGGCAACATCGACCCCGCCGATGCCCTGGCCCGGGTAACCTCCCGGACCCGAGCGGTCATGGCTGTCCACATGTTCGGCCTGTGCGCCGAGGTCGCGGCGTTGCGCGCCGGCCTGCCGGCGGGGGTCGAGATCATCGAGGACGCCGCCTGCGCCGCCGGGGCGGCGGGACCCGACCGGCCGGCGGGAGGGCTGGGCCGGATGGGCGTGTTCTCGTTCCACCCGCGCAAGATCATCACCACCGGCGAGGGGGGGATGATCACCACCGATTCCGCCGCCCTGGCCGAACGGCTGGTCTGCCTGCGCAATCACGGCGCCTCGGTGCCCGAGGAGCAGCGCCACCACCGCCCGCGTCCCCATGTGCTGCCGGCCTTCGAGATCCTGGGCTACAACTACCGCATGACGGACCTTCAGGGCGCGGTCGGCCTGGCCCAGTTGGCCCGGCTGGATGGCCTGATCGAGGAGCGGGCGCGCTGGGCCGCCTGGTACCGTCGGCGGCTGGCGCCGCTGGGCTGGCTGCGCTGTCCCGAGGAGCCGGCGGCGGGCCGCCATGGCTGGCAATCCTTCGTCGCCCGCGTCGATCCCGCCGTGGCGCCGGCCGCGGCGCTGGTCATCATGGACCGGCTGGAGGAGAAGGGCATCGCCAGCCGGGCCGGCACCCATGCCGTCCATATGCAGGGGTATTATCGCGATCGTTTCGGCTATGCCCCCGACGACCTGCCCCGCTCGCGCGACTTGAGCCGGCAGAGCCTGGCCCTGCCGCTCCATGGCCGGATGACCGCCGAGGATTTCGAGCGGGTCGCCGCCGCCCTGGACGAGATCTAGGCCATGTGCGGCGTGGCCGGCTATCTGAGCTTCGACGGCCGCCCCGCCCGGGCGGACATCGCCGAGGCCATGGCAAGCGCCATCGCCCATCGCGGCCCCGATGGCGCGGGCGTGCACGTCGATGGGCCGCTGGCGCTGGGACACCGTCGCCTCGCAGTCCTCGACCTGTCCCCCGCCGCCGCCCAGCCCATGGTGCGTGGCGACGGCCGTTGGGTGCTGGCCTATAACGGCGAGGTCTACAATTTCGCCGAACTGCGGCGCGAGCTCGAGGCCCTCGGCCACAGCTTCGTCTCGCATGGCGACACCGAGGTGGTCCTGGCGGCGCTGATTCAATGGGGCGCCGACGCCGTGGCCCGCTTCAACGGCATGTTCGCCCTCGCCTTCTGGGATGCGGGCGCGCGGCGCCTGCTGCTGGCCCGCGACAGGTACGGCATCAAGCCGCTCTATCTGGCTCAGCGAGACGAGGCCATCCTGTTCGGTTCCGAGGTCAAGGCGCTGCTCGCCCATCCCGCCCTCTCCGCCGCCATCGAGTGGGAGGCGCTGTCCGAATATATGACCTTCCAGAACTACCTCACCGACCGGACGCTGTTCCGTGGGGTGCGCATGCTGATGCCGGGAAGCTGGATGTCGGTGGACGCCGATGGCCGGGTGGCGACGCGGCACTATTGGGACTTCGACATGTCCGAGCGCGATACCGGCCGCAGCGAGGAGGAGTGCGTCGAAGAGCTGGACCGGCTGTTCTGCCAGGCGGTGCGACGCCAGCTGACCAGCGACGTCGATGTCGGGGCCTACCTGTCCGGCGGGATGGATTCGGGGGCGATCACGGCGGTGGCGGCACCGCTGCGGTCGGGCCTCAAGACCTTCACCATGGGCTTCGACATGCACAGCGTGTCCGGCCTGGAACTGAATTCCGACGAACGCTCGTTGGCCGAATTGATCTCGTATACCTGCAAGACCGAGCAGTACGAGATGGTCCTGAAGGCCGGCGACATGGAGCGGATCATGCCACGGCTGATCCGCCATATCGAGGAGCCGCGCATCGGCCAGAGCTATCCCAACTTCTACGCCGCCGGCTTGGCCAGCCGCTTCTGCACGGTGGTTCTGTCGGGCGCCGGCGGCGACGAAATGTTCGCCGGCTATCCCTGGCGCTATTACCGCGCCGCCGGCAGCAGCGATTTCGACCAGTACATCGACCACTATTACGGTTTCTGGCAGCGGATGATGAGCGACCAGGAGCAGGCGGCCCTGTTCGCGCCCATCCGGGAGAAGGTGGCCCATGTCCGGCCGCGCGCCATCTTCCGCTCGGTGTTCCAGAACCGGGACGAGATGCTGAACCGGCGGGAAGACTACATCAACCATTCCCTCTATTTCGAGGCCAAGACCTTCCTGCATGGCCTGCTGGTGGTCGACGACAAACTGTCCATGGCGCACGGCATCGAGACGCGGGTGCCGTTCCTCGACAACGACCTCGTGGATTTCGCCCAGCATTTGCCGGTCCGAATGAAGCTGCGCAACCTGGGCGAGGTCGAGCGAATCGACGAGAACTACCCCGGCGCCAAGATCCAGACCTTCTTTCATCGTTCCAACGACGGCAAGCTGATCCTGCGCAACATGATGCGCCGCCATGTTCCGGCCGAAGTGTCCGATGGCGAGAAAAAGGGCTTCGCCGGACCCGACGGCAGCTGGCTGCGGGGCGAAAGCTTGGAGTATGTCCGCGAGCGCCTGCTGTCGGGCAATGCCCGGATCTATGACTTCTTCGATCACGGGGCGGTCGAGGCGATGGTGGGTCAGCATCTGCGCGGCGAGGCCAACCGCCGCCTGTTGATCTGGTCCTTGCTGTGCCTGGAGGAATGGTGTGGCCAGTTTCTGGGAGGCAAGCCGGCATGAGCGATACCACAACGTCATCCTGTCCTGTTCCCCGCCCGTTGCGCGAGGTGCGGCTTCGCCAGGCGCTGGAGCGCTTCGGCCTTGCCCAGGAGGCGGATGGGGACGACGTCTTCGCGGCCCTTCTGGCGATGAAGGTGGCGATGATCGGGAACATGAACAACAACTTCTTCGCCATTTCCCGTTACTTCGCCGATGCCGGCATCGACGTGACCCTGCTGTCCTATCCGTTCGAGACCGCGCATTTCAGGCCCGAATGCGATAGCTACCGCGAGGACCATGGCGTGGCCATTCAGACGCTGCCCTGGAGCCACGTCATGGCAGCCGATCCAGACTGGCTCTATTCCCACGTCTCGCGCTTTGGCTATCTGTTCGGCTGTGGCCTGACCCCCGCCTTCATGACGCGGATCGGCCTCGACCTTGATGTCATGTTCCCCTACGGCTCCGACCTGTATGAATATCCCTTCCTGTGGGCAGACACCGAGGATTACGAGAAACACAAGGACCCCAGCCGCTATTTCTTCGGCAAGTGGCAGGCCGAGGGCTATTCCTGGTGCCGCACCATCTGGACCTACGACAAGTTCGTCCCGGTCGACGTGGGCCGCCTGACCGACCGCCCGGCCTTCGTCGAAATGTCGCCGCCCATCGTGCATCGCCCGTCCTTCGAGGGCGAGGCATTGGACGAGGCCATGGCGAAGTCGCCCCACGCCGCCGCGTTCCGCCGGATCCGCGAGAGCCACGAGTTGGTGGTGTTCCACCACACCCGCCATCTCTGGGTGGGCAAGACCCAATTCGACGAGGTCAAGGGCAACGACAAGCTCATCCGGGGTTTCGCGGCCTTCACCCAGCGCCACCCCGCCGTCACGGCCTGCCTCGTGATGTTCGAATACGGTCCCGATTTCGAGGCGTCGAAGGCGTTGGTCGCCGATCTGGGGCTGGCCGAGAAGGTGGTTTGGTTTCCCAAGATGTACCGCCGCGACCTGCTGCTCGGCATCACCCTGAGCGACGTCGTCGCAGGCTATTTCGACCTGGAATTCCGGTATGGCGGCGTGGTGAACGAAGCGCTCAGCATGGGCAAGCCGCTGCTGCATTCCATGGGCGACTACACCGAGGTGACCAAGCCCCGCGATACCTTCGACTATATTCAGGCCAACACCGCCGAGGCGGTCGCCGAGGCTCTGACCGATTACATCCGACGCCCCGAACATTACGCCGAGATCGGCCGCAGCGGCAGGCGCTGGTATTGCGAGCGGATGGAAGACCGGACGCTGGCCTGGTGCCTGGGCGCCTTCGTCGAACGGGCGCGCGAACAGCTGCGCGAGCCGCGGCGCCACGAACGCCAGACCCGCCAACTCGGACTGAAAGCGGCCGATCTTCAGACCGACCTCGATTCGGCGCGGGCGGAAATCGGCCAGTTCCGCCGGCTGGCCAGGACCCTGTTTGGCGACGAGAACCTCAAGGACTGCCCCTCCGACCTGGCCTGGTACATGCGGGCGGGGATAATGTTGCGGCGTCTGCTGGGTGACAAACCGCTGGACGCCATTCCGCCCGAGGTGGTGGCGATGATCCGCCGCCACCTCGACGGGGGCGAACCACATGGCTGAGATCCATCTCACCCTGGACGTCGATTGGGCGCCCGATCCAGCCATCGACTGGGTGGCTTCGGCCATCGCCGAAGCCGGGGTGAAGGCCACCTGGTTCGTCACCCATGACAGCCCGGCGACCCAGAGATTGCGGGCCAATCCGCTGTTCGAATGCGGCATTCATCCCAATTTCCTCCCCGGCTCGACCCAGGGTGACGACCCCGAGCAAATTCTCGATCACTGTCTCGCCCTGGTGCCCGAGGCGGTCAGCATGCGCACCCACAGCCTGTTCCAGTCCACCCGCCTGTTGGATCTGGTGATCGCCACCGGGCGCATCCGGGTCGATGCCACCATGTTCCTGCCTGGGGTCGATGACCTCAAGGCCTTCGCCTACGACCGTCCGCATGGGCGGTTGATACGGGTGCCGTTCTGGTGGGAGGACGACATCGAGATCGAACTGGGCCGGTTCTCGTGGTCATGGCGCGACCTCGACCTGTCCGGGCCGGGGCTCCGGGTCTTCAATTTCCACCCGCTGCACGTCTATCTCAATTCCCGCGACTTCGGAGCCTATCGCCGCGTCTTCGCCGAGCAGCCCGCCGACTTGGAGCCCTATCGGCGCACCGGCGCGGGGCCGCAGCCATGCTTCCTCGACCTGCTGGCCCAGGCCCGAGGCGGCAAGTGGGTCCGCGAACTGGCTGGGATCTAGAACTCCACGCGATACGCCCGTCCGTTGGTCCGGGGGTCGCTGTTGTCGGAGGCGGAGAAGTACAGCCGCCATTCCCAGTGGGAGAACAGCCCTTCTCCGATGTTGCGGATCTGGCGGTGCATGGCATGGGCCGGCCCCAGCGCCTTGTCGTCCTCATAGAGACGGCAGGGAGAACGGTAGGGCGCGTCGGAATGGTCCGCGATGTCGTGGCCGTCCGGCACCGGCACGGTGAAGCAGTGTCCTTCCGCATGGGTGACCGCGGCGGCGTCGATCCGGGCCTGGCGGCCGAGCGGCGGGTGCCTCCGGGTCTTTTCGAACAGTTCGAGGGCGTAATCGTAGACGGCCTTGGTCTCCGCGGCGGAGCAATGCACCGTTCCGACCGGCAGTACGGGCAGGTCATCGGCACCCAGCAGGCCGTTCTCGACCATGTCGCGGCGGGCCCGCGTATTGACCATGGGGTTGAGGTAGTAAAAATTGATGCTGTCGAAGTTGATCGAACAGGCGTTGGTGACGGATTCGACCATGTCTTCCTTGGTTTCGAACGGGAAGCCGATGATCAGGTTGGTCGCCACATGCATGCCCAATTCATGGCAGACCTCGACCATGGCCCTCATGTGGTCGAGGTCGATCGGCTTGCAGATGTATTTCTGGGTCCTGGCCGAGCCGGACTCCAACTGCATGTTGATGTTCTTCAGGCCTGCGCTGTTCAGCTTGCGCAGCAGGTCGGCCGTCGCCAACGACGACATCACGCCAGGATCGACCACGAGTTCGATGTTCAGGCCGCGCTCGACGAGCAAGGCGCAAAAGGCCTCGACCCGCTTGCGGTTGACGCAGAAATTGTCGTCCTGGATGCGAACTTCCGTCACGCCATACTGCTGGACCACGAATTCGATCTCGTCGACCACGTCCTGGGCCGAACGGCCCCGCCAGTTGCGGCCCCAGACATGGATGGTCGAGCAGAAGGCGCAATTGAACGGACAGGCGCGGCTGGTGAGGATGGTGACGGCGCGATTCATCGTGGTGGGGCGGTTGGTGATGTAGGATTCCATGGGGAACAAGTGGCGGGCGGGCCAGACGATGGAATCGATATCGACGGGGCCCTGTTCCTTGGTCCGCACCACGCTGCCGGTTTCGTCGAGGAAGACGAGCCCATCCACCGCCCGAGGATCGCTCTTGTCCTCGATGGCGTCGAGCAGGTGGACAAGGGCACGCTCGCCCTCGCCGATGACGGTGTAGGAGATGTCGCGGTTGGGAACGTAGTGTTCCCAGGAATGGGTCGCCTCCGGTCCGCCAACGATGATGGGAATGTCGGGATAGCGCACCCGGATCAAGCGGACCAGGTCCATGGTGCCGGGATCGACGTTGCTGGTTCGGCACATGCTGACGCCGATGGCGTCGAACTGGCGACGTGCCAATTGGGCAATGGCTTCCTCGTGGCTGATGCCGATCCAATACAGCTCGCCCCGGCGGTGTTCATCAAGGTGGCCGGCCGATCCGACGCAGTCGAGCACCTCGACCTGGTGGCGCGGGCTGGCCTCGACCGCTGCCGCCACATAGGCCAACCCCAGCGGTTCACCGAAGCCCAGCGAGATGGGGTAGTTGGTGAGGAACGGTGGATTGATCAGCAGGATCTTCATGGGTCAATTCCTTGCCGGCACCGCCGGGACAGTTTGACGGTATCAAGCCGAGGCATCATACTTTCAGCACTTGGTGGACCGCTCGCGCTTCGACAAGATAACAGTCGATGGGTTAAAGGTGGCTGAATGGCCGACGGTGTTGACGCCCGACTGGAAGAGGCGCTGAGGGAGGTCGCCGCCTGCCTCGCGCCGGGGCGGCGGGCCTATCTGGAGCGCATGTACGGCGGCGGTCTAGCCCGCTATGCGGAGCGCCTGCGCCGCTGCGGCTTCGCCGGGCTTGGCCACGTCCTGGACGCCGGCTGCGGTTTCGGCCAGTGGAGCCTGGCCCTGGCGGGACTGAACCGGCAGGTCAGCGCGGTGGACAGTGCCGGCGAACGCCTGATGGCGACCACCCGGTTCGCCGCCGCGCAGGGCGTCGGCAACCTGGCCATCCAGCGGGCCGAGATGCATGATCTGCCCTTCACCGCCGAAACCTTCGACGCGGTCTTCTGCTATCAGGTTCTTCAATACCTCCCGTGGCGTGAAGCGCTGGCCGAATTCGCCCGGGTGCTGAAGCCGGGCGGTCTGATCTATTTGAACGCCAGCGGGATCGGATGGTTCAAGCATCTGTGGTACAACCGCCACAATGAAGGGCCGGGCGAGGATCCGACTCTTGCCGCCGCCCAGGTACTGACCCTCGCCATCCATCAGTTTGAGAACGAGGTGTTGACGGCATGAATCTGCGTGTGATTCAAGGAGTCCGCGTTTCTGCAAGCGTGGAGTCCGGCCGTGGGATCGTCGAATGGTGTTGCCGTCTGGGCAGAGGGGATCAG
>NZ_CAINTR010000116.1 GCF_903853455.1 uncultured Magnetospirillum sp. | reverse complement strand
TGCCCAAGGCCAGGGCGACAATCACCGCCGGCACCGGCTCCTTCAAGGTCATGGCGCTGGGCTTGGGCGTCGGCGAGGCGGTGCGCATCAAGGCCGGAATCGGCTTCTTCACCGGGCTGGCCGACATCACCATTCCGGTGGCGTGATGTTGAACATCTTCTTCGCCGTCAACCGGAGTTGCAACCTCCGTTGCCGCTATTGCTACCTGCCGCTGGAGCGGCGTTCTGGCGGGGACACGATCGACGCCGAGGCGGCGCTGACCGATCTGCTGGCCAAGGCCGAACGGGAGGGCATGGCCATCGGCAGCGTCCATCTCCATGGCGCCGAGCCGGGACTGCTGGCTCCCGAGGTCCTGGGGCGGATGGCGACCATGGTTCACCAGCGCTCCGGCCGGCTGGTCGGCATCCAGAGCAACGGCACCATGATCGATGGCGCCTGGCTCGACCGGCTGGAGACGGCGATGCCGTCGCGCGGCATCGTCAAGATCGGCATCACGCTGGACGGCCCCAAGCCGATCCACGAGACCATGCGCGGCCGGTCCTTCGACCGGGCCTCGGCCGGCCTGACGGAACTCAACCGGCGGGGCTATCAGACCTACGTCCTGTCCTGCGTCGGCGCCCATACCGCCGAGCGATTGGATGACTATGCCGGCTGGGTGGACGAGTTGGTGGCCCGGCGGCAGTTCCTGTTCTTCCAGATGCTGGCCGGTCCCCACGCCATGAATGCCGGGCAGCAGGAGCGCTTCGCCGACTGGCTGTTCGATTCTGGCCACGTCTGGCGTTGCCTGGGGTTCCAGGCCGGGCTGTGTAGCATCGTCGGCAACGGCTGCTTCTGGCTCGAGCTGGGCGCCGACGGCATGGCCTATTCCTGCAACAAGGGCTATGCGGCCGATCTCGCCTTCGCCGACTGGCGGGACTCGTCCCTGGTCGAGGTGATCGCGGCCCGCCGCAGCCTCTATTCCGGCCATGCGGTCGATCCCGCCTGCACTGGCTGCCGGGCCTGGAACCTCTGCCACGGCGGCTGTCCGCTGGAACGATCGGCGGGCCGGGCCAACGACTGCGCGCTGCGTTTACGCCTGTTCGACCGCATGCGGGCCGACGGCCAGGATCTCGGCGCCTTCATCGCCGCCAACCGCCACATGGGGGCGGCCTATTACGCCCGCGCACGCTCGCTGGATGCGGTCTCCCACCGCTTCGACGCCAACCGGACCAATCCCTGATGCACGATTTCGACGATGTCGAGTTCCGGCTCCTCCTGGAGGCGCCGGACGGAAAGCGCGCGACCATGGTCTGGCGCCCGCATGGCTCGGAACTGTTCTTCACCGATGGCAGGCTGCCCGATCTCGGACGGGTCCACCTGGCCTATGCCGACCGCTTCCTCGGCTTCCGGCCGGCCAAAGCCGTCGGTCCCGGTCACCCTGTGGCCAAGTCGCGGCAGCTCCGCCGTCTCAAGATCATGCTGGGCAAGGCCTGCAATTACGCCTGCGGCTATTGCAGCCAGACCGAACAGCGGGACAGTGCCGGTGGCAATCCGGCCGACGTCGAGACGTTCCTCGCCTCCATGCCGGGATGGTTCGACGGCGGCGAGGATGGTCTTGGTCAGGGCGTCCGCATCGAAATCTGGGGCGGCGAGCCCTTCGTCTATTGGAAGACTCTGCGTCTCCTGGTACCGGGCCTCAAGCACCGGTATCCCAATCTCGGTGAGCTGTTCATGTTCACCAACGGCTCGCTGCTGGACGCGGAAAAGGTCGCCTGGCTTGACGAGATGGGCTTCACCGTCGCGGTGTCCCATGACGGTCCCGGCCAGGCCGACCGTGGTCCCGATCCCTTCGATCATCCTGTTGCCGGGCCGGCCCTGATGGAGTTGATCCGCCGCCTCCATCCCCAGCGCCGCATCAGCTTCAACTTCATGGTCACCGCCCGCAATTACGAGGTGGCCGCCATCCGGCGCTGGCTGTTGGACAGAACCGGCGTGCCCGACCTCACCGTGGCCAGCGGCGAGTTCCTCACCCCCTACGATCCCGCCTCGCTGCTGTATTCGCCGGCAACCGAAGCTGAGCACCAGGCCATCCGGCGGACGCTGGCTCACGACTTCTCCGATCGGCGGGGCGGCCTGCCCATCGTCACAGTCCATCAGAAGCTGGCCGGCTTCTTCGGCGCGCTCGCCTCCCACCGGCCGGCGGAATCCCTCTGGCAGAAATGCGGCATGGATAAGGCCGTGGCGCTGGCGGTGGACCTCGCCGGCAACGTCGCCACCTGCCAGAACGTCGCCGCCGAGGGCCGCCATCTGCTCGGCAATGTCGCAGCCCCCGATGATATCCGCCTGGAGCACGCCTGGCACTGGAGCCGGCGGGCCGAATGCCCGCGCTGCCCGGTGCTGCCGCTGTGCCTGGGCGAATGCATGTTCCTCGAAGGCATCTATTGGGACCGCGCCTGCGACAACGCCTTCACCTGGAACCTGGCGCTGTTCTCGGCGGCGCTGTGGTTCCTCACCGGCATGCGGCTGGTCCGCATCGAGGGCGACGCCATCCGCCGCGACGAAATCAGCGCGGTCGATTTCTGATCATTCAATGACGAGGGAGGACACCCATGCCCTGGCGCAATCTGCCGCCCGAGATGCAGCACACCCTGGCCGGCTTCGTCTGGGCCATCTGGTGGGCACTCATCGGTCGTAGCCTCTACCACGCCAATCTGGTCCGCCAGGGCCGGCGGCGCTTCTGGTCCCTGATCCTGGCCTGGGAGCTG
>NZ_CAINTR010000115.1 GCF_903853455.1 uncultured Magnetospirillum sp. | reverse complement strand
ACTTCGCCTCGAGATCCGCAATGATCCCAACTGCAACGTGCTCAATCCCACCCATCCCACCGCCTCCGCTCGATCAAAGGGCGGAATCCTTGAATCACACACCGATTCTTTTAGGCAAGCAGAAACTGAGGGATGGTGAGGGTCAACATGGGAACACAGAAGCCTTCGCTTTTGGGTAATTCGGTACTACAATACCGACAAAATAGAGCCATAAGGCCCATTTTTCACAGCGTGGGAGGATCGTTATGAACTGGAAGCTTGCGGCCGGGATCAGCCTGGCGGTTGTCATGAGTGTCGGCGGAACTACCTCCGCCATCGCCGCCGATCCCATCAAGATCGGCGCGTTCCTGTCGGTGACCGGCCAGATGTCGCCCATGGGCGACCCCCAGAAGCGGACCTTCGACTACATGATCGACAAGATCAACGCCCAGGGCGGCGTGCTGGGTCGCAAGGTCGAGATGATCGTCTACGACGACGGCTCCGAGCCGGAGAAGGCCACCACCTTCGTCAAGCGCCTGATCGAGAACGACAAGGTCGATCTCATCATCGGCGGTTCGGGCACCCCCACCAGCATGGCCGTGCTCAGCCTGATCGAACGCTCCGAAATCCCGTACATGTCGCTGGGCGGCGGCACCGGCATCGGCGACCCGGTCCGCAAGTGGACCTTCAAGTTCCCGCAGTCCGACCGTCTGGCGGCGGAAAAGGTCATGACCGACCTCAAGAAGCGCGGCCTGACCAAGATCGCCCTGTTGTCCGAGAATGTCGGCTTCGGCAAGTCCGGCCATGACCAGACCCTGAAGCTGGCGCCCAATTACGGCATCGAAGTCCTGGTGGACGAGGTCTATTCGCCCAAGGATCCCGACGTCACCCCGCAGCTGACCAAGATCCGCGGCACGACCGGGGTGCAGGCGCTGTTCATCTTCGGCACCGGCACCGGTCCCGCCGTGGCCACCAAGAACATCAAGCAGATGGGTATGACCCTGCCGATCTATCAGTCGCACGGCGTCGCCTCCAAGGAATTCCTCAAGCTGGTCGGTACCGCCGCCGACGGCACCCGCCTGCCGGCCGGCGCCCAGGCGGTGGCCGAGCAGCTGCCCGCCAGCGACCCGCAGAAGAAGGTCGTGATGGACTTCAAGAAGGAATACGAGGAGCGCAACAAGCCGCTGGAGGTCAGCCCCCTGGCCGGTCACGGCCTGGATGCCCTGATGATGGCCATCGACGCCTTCAAGCGGGCCGGCACCACCGACAAGGCCAAGGTGCGCGACACCATCGAGGCGACCAAGGGCTTCGTCGCCACCACCGGCATCTTCACCTACTCGCCCACCGACCATATGGGCCTGGGCCTCGACGCCTTCCACATCGTCGAGATCAAGAACGGTGATTGGGTCCTGGCGGACTAAGGCATGAATGAGCCCCCTCCCCCGGCGTGCCGGAGGAGGGCTGGGGTGGGGGTGGTTCCGCCCCCCCTCCCGACCTCCCCCCGGCATAGCCGGGGGAAGGGGAGCTTATCGCTCTTGAGGATTTTGTCATGAACGGTGCCGACGACATTCTGGGACCGAGCCTCGCGGCCGGTCGAGGGGAGGCGCTTGCCCTGATTTGCGGCGACCGCAGCCTGACCTATTCCCAACTGGACCGGCTGGCCTGCCGCTTCGGCAACGCCATGCTGGCGGCCGGGGTTCAGCGACAGCAGCCGGTCCTGCTGCTGCTCGACGACGGCCCCGAGCTGGTGGCGGCCTATCTGGGGGCCATGAAGGCCGGTCTGGTGGCCGTCGCCCTCAACACCCGCATGGCGGCGAAGGACCTCGCCCACGCCGTCGGCGACAGCGGCGCGCCGCTGCTGCTGGCCGAAAGCGATCTGATGGCGCTGGTCGCCGAGGCGGCTCCCCTCACCCCGGCCAAGCCGCGCGTGGTGGAGAGCGGCGCCTTCGACGCCTTCCTGGCCGGCGCCTCGGACCACTTGGCCTCGGCCGAGATGGATCCCGAGGACATGGCGCTGTGGATGTACACGTCGGGCACCACCGGCCAGCCCAAGGGCGCCGTGCATGTCCACGCCTCCATCGCGCTCGGCGAGCGACATGTGCGGGAGAATCTGGGCATCCTGCCCGGCGACCGCCTGTTCTCCACCTCCAAGCTGTTCTTCGCCTATCCGCTGGGCCATTGCCTGATCGGGGGCCTGCGCTGTGGCGCCACCCTGGTGCTGCACCGGGGATGGCCCGACGCCAAGGCCGCCGCCGAGGTCATCGACCGCACCCGGCCCAAGGTGGTGCTGTCGGTGCCGTCGCTCTATCGCCTGATGCTGAAGGACGGCTTCGCCGCCACCGAGGCGTTCCGCAACGTCAAGACCTGGGTCTCGGCCGGCGAGAACCTGCCCGAGGAGCTGTGCCGGCGCTGGATGGACGAAACCGGCGGCCTGATGCTGGAAGGCATCGGCTCCACCGAGGCGCTGTTCCTGTTCATCGCCAGCACGCCCACGGCCATGAAGCCCGGCGCCTGCGGCCGTCCCCTGCCCTGGACCGAGGCGCAATTGCGCACGCCCACCGGCGACATCATCACCACCCCCGGCACCGCCGGCGATCTGTGGGTGAAGATGGACTCGCTGTTCCGCCGCTACCACAATCGGCCCGACGTCACCCAGCGGGCGCTGCGCGACGGCTGGTGGAAGTCCGGCGACGTCTTCAGCTTCGACGCCGATGGCTGGTGGACGCCGCAGGGCCGCTCCGACGACATGATCAAGGTGTCGGGCCAGTGGGTCAGCCCCTCGGAAGTGGAGGAAGCCGCCCTGGTGGTGCCCGGCGTCGCCGACGCCGTGGCGGTGGGCATTCCCAACGAGGACGGCCTGATCCGTCTGGTACTCTACGCCGTCGCCGAAGTGGGCGAGCACGAGCCCATCCTGGAGGCTCGCATCGTCGAGGCGCTGCGGGCGAAGCTGGCCATCTTCAAATGCCCGCGCACCGTCCGCTTCCTCGACGCCATCCCGCGGACCGCCACCGGCAAGGTGCAAAGGTTCAAGCTGCGCGAGGGTGGATGACATGAAAGCCATGGTAATCGACGCCTTCGGCGGGGCCGAGGCGATGTATATGACCGAGATCGCCACCCCGGTTCCAGGTCCCGGCGAGGTGTTGATCCGCATCCGCGCCACCAGCGTCAACCCGGTGGAGTGGAAGATCCGCGAAGGCCATCTGGCCCGGCTGTTCCCCTGCTCGTTCCCGCTGATCCTGGGTTGGGACGCCGCCGGCACCATCGCCGCCGTCGGCGAGGGCGTCACCGGCTTTGCCATCGGCGACCGGGTGTGGTCCTACTGCCGCAAGTCCGACATCCAGTGGGGCACCTACGCCGAATACGTCACCATGGCCGCCGACGCGGTGGCCCCCATGCCGGCCAACCTGTCCTTCGCCGAGGCCTCGACCATTCCGCTGGTGGGGCTGACCGCGTGGCAGACGCTGTTCGACGTGGCCGCCATCCGCCCCGGCCAGAGCGTGCTGATCCATGCCGGCGCCGGCGGTATCGGCAGCCTGGCGGTGCCGCTGGCCAAATGGGCCGGCGCCACCGTCATCGCCACCGCGCGGGCGGCCAATCACGACTATGTGCGGGCCTTGGGCGCCGACCATGTCATCGACTACAGCACCGAGGATTTCGCCGCCGCCACCAAGGCCCTGGTCCCCGAGGGCGTCGACATGGTGTTCGGCACCGTCGGCGGCGAGGTCCTGACCCGCTCCTACGCGGTGGTCAAGCCGGGCGGCATCCTGGTCTCCATCACCGACAAGACCGACAAGGAGGCGGCGGAGCGGTTCGGCATCCGGGTCAAATATGTCTTCGTCCAGCCCAATGGCCCGCAATTGCGGCGGCTGGCCGGTCTGGTGGAATGCGGCACCCTGCGCCCGCCCGAGATCGAGGAAATGCCGCTGACCCAGGCCGCCGAAGCGCTGGAGCGCAACAAGCTGGGCCATGTGCGCGGCAAGCTTGTCCTGATGGTGCCCTGACCCCTATTTCTTGGTGTAGGCGCCCTTGACGTCTTCGTCGTAGAGAGCCCGGTAGAGCGCCTCCAGACGATCCAGCACCGCCTGGGCGTTGGGATATGACCGGGTGATCACGAAATACATCTCGACCCGCTCGACGACATCCTGGCGCAGGTTGGCGATGAGATGGCTGGCCAGGGCCTCGGAATCCGCCACCTCGGAATAGTCGAGCAGATAATCGGCCCGCCCCGCCTCCAACATGGCGAACGCCGCCTGATGGGTCTTGGCGGCGATGATGGTCATCTTGTTCTCGGGGTCGTTCAGGAAAGTGATGAGCCCGCCATAGGAGAAGCCCGCCAGGGTGATGACCTTCCTGCCGACCAGATCCTCCTTTCGTTTGGCGCGCGGCACGTTTCCGACCGAATAGGCCTTCAACTCGTCGTACCAGACCGGCGCCCGGCTGAAGATGCAGCATTCCTCCAGCAGCGGATTCTTGACCAGGATGGAGAAATTGGTCTCGCCCTGCTGAAGATTCTGCATCAGGCGCGGAGCGGGATAGCGGGCGGCATGCCAGGACAGGCCGGCCCGGCCGAGCAGGACCCGGAGAAGACGCGGGTAATGGCCGTCAAGCTCGCCGTCGGCGTTGGTGAACGCCCGGGGCGGCTGCTGCGGATAGCCGTATTCGATCTCGGGGGTGGGGCCGGTCTCGGCGGCGGCCGGCGTGGCGAGAAGAAGCAGCGCTGCCAGCGCCCCCCAGGAGCCTTTCCCAAGCCTGAATCCAACCAGTCCCAACCCCATACCCCCCGCAGTACTGGAGGGGATTATAGCGGTACTGACGGCGGGACTGTATGGGAAGCTTGAAGAAATCGACAGATGGGAGGTTTTTCAACTGATGCCGTTGAACGTTTATCCCAAGAATTCGACGCGATCGGCGGAGACGTCAGCCCACACACCTACTAATACTAATCGCGACCATGTCCTTTTCAAGAATGGGGCTCTACGCCTCGTCCTTGAAATAGGACTTGTAGAGCATGTCCTCGCCCAGGATATGCTCCATCAACCACCCTTTGAGGAACTGCGTCATCTCCTCGGTCAGGGCCGTGGGCTCGGCGCCACCGAGATGACGGTTGCGGAAATCGATCACCGAGGCCTTGAGACGGAGATGGTCGACTTCCTGCTTCTCCAGGCGGGGATAGCCCTTGGCCCGCAGCGCCATTTCCTCGGCGGCGAAGTGGGTGTCGGCATAGGCCAGCAGTTCATCCACCAGCCAGCCCAACTCGTCGACGCTCTCGCCGCCGTGCCAGGCTTCGTACAGGCGGTTCAGCAGGGCCACCAGACGCTGATGGTCGGCATCCATGCGCGCCGAACCGACGCTGAACGACGCGTCCCACTCGATCAATGCCATGCGGTCATACACCCAGGCTGGAGGATCGCTTCACTATAGCCGATCGGGCGGAATTTGAAATGCGCCTAATCCCTACACTCTCACCAGATGAACGTCGGTGATGGGCTTCTTGCCATGGCTGTCGCGCAAGCTGCGCCGCACCGCCAGCCGGGCCGCCTCGCGCACCACGCTGTCGTCACGCCGCGCCTTGTTCGGTAGGTCCTCGATGGCGTCGCGCACCGCTTCGACCACCACGTCGTGTTCCTCGGCCTCGTGGCCGGCATCCAGCAGCCCCAGCGCCGTCAGCTGGGGATCGCCCAGCAGCTTGCCGGCATGGTCGAGCACCACCGTCACCACCGCCGAGCCGTTGAACACCATGCGCCGCCGGTTGCGCAGGATCTCGGAATCCAACCGCACCAGACGCGGTCCATCGACGCACAGCCGGCCGGTGGGCACATGGTCCACCACCTCGACCGGACCGGGGGCCAACCGCAGCATGGTGCCGTTGACGATTTCCACCGCCTCGGGCACGCCGCAGGCCCTGGCCAAGCGGGCATGCTCCTGCAGGTGGCGGGCCTCGCCATGCACCGGAATGGCGATCTTGGGACGGGTGAGACGGTACATCTCCTCCATCTCCTCGCGGGCGGGATGACCGGAGACATGGACGAAGGCGTCCTTGTCGGTCACCACCTCCACCCCCAGGCGGACCAGGTCGTTCTGGAGGCGGTAGATTTCCTTCTCGTTGCCGGGAATGATCCGCGACGAGAAGATCACCACGTCGCCCTTGCCCAGCCGCACATGCGGGTGGTCGCCCGACGCGATGCGGGCCAGCGCCGCGCGGGGCTCGCCCTGGCTGCCGGTACAGATGTACAGGATCTTGTCCTGGGGCAGATAGCCGGCGTCATGCTCGGTGAGGAAGGGCGGCAGATCGGCCAGATAGCCGTTCTCGCGCGCCGCCTTCTCCAGCCGCCACAGCGAGCGGCCCACCAGGGCGACGCTGCGCTCGTTGGCCTCGGCCGCCACCGCGATGCTCTCCAGCCGCGCCACATTGGTGGCGAAGCACGACACCGCGATGCGGCCGTCGAAGCGCCCCAGCAACTCGATCATGCTGGCGCGGACCTCGGACTCGGAGCCGGAATGGCCACGGGTGAAGACGTTGGTGGAATCGCCCACCAGCGCCAGCACCCCCTCCTTACCGACCCGGCGCAGCGCCTCGAAATCGGTGGACAGGCCCAGCAGCGGATCGGGATCGAACTTCCAGTCGCCGGTATGGACGACGGTGCCGGCCTTGGTGCGGATGGCCAGGGTGTTCGGTTCGGGAATGGAATGGGTCACCGAGATCATTTCGACCTCGAACGGACCCACCGTAAATCGCGAGCCCAACTCAACTACATTGATAGGCACCTGGGTGTGCAGGCCGGTCTCGTGCAGCTTGGCCTTCAGCAGCGAGGCCGAGAACGGCGTCGCCCAGACCGGGCAGCGCAGCCGCTTCCACAGATACTGGACCGCGCCGAGATGGTCCTCGTGGCCGTGGGTCAGCACCAGACCCACCAGCTTGTCGGCCCGCTCCTCGATCCAGGCCGGATCGGCCATCACCACGTCCACCATGGGCATGGAATCGTCGCCGAACGACACGCCCAGATCGACCATCAGCCACTTGCCGTCGCAGCCATACAGCGACAGGTTCATGCCGATCTCGCCCACGCCGCCCAGCGGCAGGTAGAAAAGTTCCGTCTCAAGCGGGGTGCGGGTCATTCGGTCGCCAATGCGCAGTTGCGGCGGTGGATCTCGAGTAATCCCCGCAGGGTGAGGTCGGCGTCGAGGAAATTGATGACCTTGGTGGCGTCGGCGAACAGCGGCGCCAAGCCGCCGGTGGCCACCACCAGCATCTTTTCCCCGAACTCTTCGGTAATGCGCATCACCAGCCCCTCGATCAGGCTGACATAGCCCCAGAAGATGCCCGATTGCATGGCCGGCACGGTGGCGCGGCCGATCACGTTCTTCGGCCGTCCTATTGCGACGCGGGGCAATTTAGCGGCGGCGGTATGCAGCGCCTCCAGCGACAGGTTGATGCCGGGCGCGATGGCGCCGCCGCAGTAATTACCGGCGGCATCGACCACGTCGAAGGTGGTCGCGGTGCCGAAGTCGATGACGATCAGCGGCCCCTTGTAGTATTTGTGCGCCGCCACCGCGTTGACCAGACGGTCGGCGCCCACTTCCTCGGGCCGGTCCAGTTGGATCGACAGGCCGAGATCGACCCCCTCGTCGCCCACCACCAGCGGCTCGCAGCGGAAATAGCGGCGGCACAGGGTCTTCAGCCCGAACACCATGGCCGGCACCACGCTGGCGATGATGGCGGCGGTGATGTCCAGCCGGTTCAGTCCCTCGATGGTCAGCAATTGGGTCAGCCACACCCCCAACTCGTCGGCCGTGCGCTCGGAATCGGTCGAGGCGCGCCACTCGCCGCGCAATTGGTCGCCGTCATAGACGGCGAAGACGATGTTGGTGTTGCCCGAGTCGATGGCCAACAGCATGGAACTCTCCTACCCCGGAAAAAACACGTCACCCGCCAGGATGCGGCGAACTCCGTCGTGGCCCTGATCCAGCATCAGGGCACCGTCGTGATCAAGGCCGGCGAACCGGCCGGTCAGCGTCTCGGTTTCGAGCCGCACCACCGCCTGCTCTCCCAGCTCGCGCGCCCGCTCCAGCCAAGCCTGGCGCACCGGCGCGAAGCCGGCGGCCCGCCAGCGTTCCAGCCAAGGGCCGAACCGGCGGCAGAACGCCGCCAAAACCGCCGCAGCTTCGCCGCTCCAGCCCAATTCCGCCAGCGCGATTGCCGCATAGAGGGCTTCTCCCGGCGGCGGGGCCTGCGCCACATCGACGCCGAGCCCCAGCACCAGCCAGCCATCGCCGGCGGTCTCCAGCAGCATGCCCGCGATCTTCTTGCCGTTACATAGGACGTCGTTGGGCCATTTGCAGCGAAAATCGGCGGCCGGCACCAGTTCCGCCAGCCCTTCGACCACGGCCAGCGCCGCGACGAAGCCGATCTGGGCCGATTCGGCCAAGGAGCGGTCCAGCCGGATCAGCACCGAAGCGTGAAGATTGCCCTCGGGACTCCGCCATTGGCGGCCGCGCCGCCCCCGCCCGGCGGTCTGCGTCCGTGCGGTGACCACCAGAAGATCGGCGGCGGTATCTTCCGACACCAGCCGCCGCGCTTCGTCATTGGTGCTGCCCACCGCCTCCAACCCGATAAGGCTGAAAGGCGGCGGCAGTGCAGGACTGCTCATCCGGCGGCGGGAAACAGCACCGAGGCGGCCGCCTTGGCTCCCGTCACCAGCGGAGCCGGCAGGAAGGTGAAGGCGAGCACCACCAGGGTGCTGACCGCCATCACCAGCGCCAGCGACTGCCCGACCGGACGATCCAGCGCCTCGGCCGGCTCGTCGAAGTACATGATCTTGATGATGCGCAGATAGTAGAAGGTGCCCACCACCGAGGACAGCACGCCCAGGATCGCCAAGGTGTAGAGATGCGCCTCGATGGCCGCCATGAAGACGTAGAACTTGCCCCAGAAGCCGGCCAGCGGCGGGATGCCCGCCATGGAGAACATCAGCACCGCCATGACGAAGGCCATGACCGGATTGGTCTTGGACAGGCCGGCGAGGTCGGCGATGCCCTCGACCATGCGGCCCTTCTGGCGCATGGACAGGATCACCGCGAAGGTGCCCACGTTCATGAACAGGTAGATGGCCAGATAGATCAGCACGCCCTGGATGCCAAGGTTCGACCCGGCGGCGACGCCCACCAGGATGAAGCCCACATGGCCGATGGAGCTGTAGGCCATCAGACGCTTGATGTTGGTCTGGGCCACGGCGGCGAAGGCGCCGATGAACATGGAGGCGACGGCGATGAAGCTGACCACCTGGCGCCACTGCTCGATCAGATCGCCGAACGGACCGGTCATGACCCGGATCAGCAGGCACAGCGCCGCGATCTTGGGCGCCACCGCGAAGAACGCGGTCACCGGGGTGGGGGCGCCCTCGTAGACGTCGGGCGCCCACATGTGGAACGGCACCGCCGAGATCTTGAACGACAGGCCGGCCAGCACGAAGACCAGACCGGCGACGATGCCCAGGCTGGGCTTCACCCCATGCTCGTGGCCGGCGGCGAAGACCTTGGCCAGCCCCTCGAACGAGGTGGTGCCGGCGAAGCCATAGAGCAGCGACACGCCATAAAGCAGCATGCCCGACGCCAGGGCGCCGAGGACGAAGTACTTCAGACCCGCCTCGGTGGACTTCAGGCTGTCGCGCTGGAATGCCGCCAGGACGTACAGCGACAGGCTCTGGAGCTCGAGGCCCAGATACAGCGACATGAAGTCGTTAGCCGAGATCATCATCATCATGCCCAGCGTGGCGAACAGCACCAGCACCGGATATTCGAAGCGGCCGATCTTTTCCTTTTCCAGGAATTGAAGCGACATGGCGGTGGCGAAGGCCGAGGCCAGCAGCACCAGGGCCTTGGCGAAACCGGCGAACCGGTCGGCCACGAACAATCCGCCGAAGGCCACATGGCGCTCGCTTCCCAGCGACGACACCAACACCATGGCCGCCGCCAGCACCAGGATCACCAGCACCGAGATCGGCTTGGTGTTGTCTTCCTTGCGGAACACGCCAAGCATCAGCAGCGCCAGACCGGCGACGGCGACGAAGAGTTCCGGCAGCACCGGGACGAGGTCGAGAGTCTTGATCACGTCAGGTTCCCCCTCAACGCGCCGCTACCGACAGGCCCTCATGGGCGGCCCGGGCGAGCTCGTAATTATCGATCATCTTGGCCACTGTGGCGTGGATCGGCTCGATCACGGTCGAGGGATACACACCCATCCAGATCACGATCAGGATCAGCGGCACGAATACGGCAACCTCGCGCAGGTCGAGATCGAGGATCGCCTTCAGGTCTTCCCGCACCAGCCGGCCGAACATCACCCGGCGATACAGGAGCAGCATGTAGGTGCAGCCCAGCACCAGACCGGTGGCGGCGAAGAACGCCACCCAGCTGCTGACCTGGAAGACGCCCAGCAGCACCAGGAACTCGCCGACGAAACCCGACGTTCCCGGCAGGCCGACCGACGCCATGGTGAACAGCATGAACACCGCCGCGTAGATGGGCATGCGGGTGGCCAGACCGCCGTAGCGGGCGATCTCGCGGGTATGCATGCGGTCGTAGACCACGCCGACGCACAGGAACAGGGCGCTGGCGACGATGCCGTGGGACAGCATCTGGAAGATGGCGCCCTCGACACCCTGGACCGTCATGGAGAAGATGCCGATGGTCACGTAGCCCATATGGGCCACCGAGCTGTAGGCGATCAGCTTCTTCATGTCGTCTTGGACCAGCGCCACCAGCGAGGTGTAGATCACCGCCACGATGGACAAGGTGTAGATCAGCGGCGTGAAGTAGACCGACGCGTCCGGCAGCATGGGCACCGAGAAGCGCAGGAAACCGTAAGCGCCCATCTTCAGCAGCACGCCCGCCAGGATCACCGAACCGGCGGTCGGCGCCTCCACGTGGGCGTCGGGCAACCAGGTGTGGACCGGCCACATGGGCACCTTCACCGCGAAGGAGGCGAAGAAGGCCAGCCACAGCCACTGCTGCAAGGCGAAGGGGAAGGAATGCGCCATCAGCGACGGGATGTCGGTGGTGTGGGCCTCGAAATAGATCGCCATCATGGCCAGCAGCATCAAAACCGAGCCGGCCAGGGTGTAGAGGAAGAACTTGAAGGCGGCGTAGACCCGCCGCTGGCCGCCCCAGACGCCGATGATGATGAACATCGGGATCAGGACCGCCTCGAAGAAGATGTAGAACAGCACCAGATCAAGGGCGCAGAACATGCCCACCATCATGGTTTCCAGGACCAGGAAGGCGACCATGTATTCCTTGACCCGCTTGGTGACCCCGGCGAACGACGACAGGATGCAGATGGGGGTCAGGAAGGTGGACAGGATCACGAACCACATGGAGACGCCATCGACACCCATGGAATAGGCGATGGTGGTGCCGGGGAACCAGGTGGCGGTTTCCTTGAACTGGAAGTCCGGCGAGGAGCCGTTGAACTTCACCAGGATGAACAGCGAAACGATGAAGGTCGCCACCGAGGTCAGCAGCGCCACGGCGCGGGCGTTCCTCGTCACCACCTCGGCCTCGCCGCGGATGGTCAGGATGAACAACGCGCCGAGCAGCGGCAGGAACGTCGTCAGCGAGAGAAGGGGCCAGTCGTTCATTTGACGTCTTCCTCGTCTTCAGCGCGCGTTGAAAATGTACCAGGTGACGAAAACCGCCACACCGATCAGCATCGAGAATGCATAGTGGTACAGGAAACCGCTCTGCATGCGGCTGAACCGCTTGGCGATCACCACCGTCGCCGCGGCCACGCCGTCGGGTCCGACGCCGTCGATCAGCGCGCCGTCGCCGCCCAGCCACAGACCGCGGCCAAGCCGGAAGGCGGGCTTCACGAAGATCGTGTCGTAGAGCTCGTCGAAGTACCACTTGTTCAGCAAGAACTGGTAGACACCCTGGAAGGTGTTGGCCAGCGCCACCGGCAAGCCGGGAGCGAAGGAGTAGAACAGATAGGCCAGGGCGATGCCCGACAGCGCCACCACCGTCGGCAGCAACGCCACCCATTCCGGAACATGGTGGGCGTTCTCCAGGGCCGGATGGGCCTCGGTGTTCAGGATGGAGTGGAGCCAGAATTCGTGGTTGGCATGGCCGACGAACAGGTCGAAGCCGAGCCAGCCCGCGAACACCGCGCCGGTCGCCAGGAACAGCAGCGGCAGGATCATCACCGCCGGGCTTTCATGCACATGGGCCATCACATGCTCGTCGGCGCGGGGACGGCCGTGGAAGGTGAGCAGCAGCAGGCGCCACGAGTAGAAGGCGGTCAGGAAGGCGGCGGCGCAGCCCAGCCAGTAGGCGCCCTGGCCGGCGATGGTATGCGAGCCCCAGGCGGCTTCCAGGATCGTGTCCTTGGAGTAGAAGCCGGCGAAGAACGGCACCCCGGCCAGCGCCAGCGACCCGATCCACATCAGGACCCAGGTCACCTTCACATGCTTCCAGATGCCGCCCATCTTGCGGATGTCCTGCTCGTCGCTCATGGCGTGGATCACCGATCCGGCACCGAGGAACAGCAGGGCCTTGAAGAAGGCGTGGGTCATCAGGTGGAAGATGGCGGCCTGATAGGCCGACACGCCGATGGCGAAGAACATGTAGCCCAGCTGCGAGCAGGTCGAGTAGGCGATGATCCGCTTGATGTCGTTCTGCACGCAACCCACCGTCGCCGCGAAGATGGCGGTGGCGGCGCCGACCACGGTGACCACGGTCAGCGCGGTGTCGGAGAACTCGAACAGCGGGCTCATGCGGGCCACCATGAACACGCCGGCGGTCACCATGGTGGCGGCGTGGATCAGGGCGGAGACCGGCGTCGGGCCTTCCATGGCGTCGGGCAGCCAGGTGTGCAGGCCGAGCTGGGCCGACTTGCCCATGGCGCCGACGAACAGCAGCAGGCAGCAGATGGTGATGGCGTGCCACTCGACCCCGAAGAAGGTGACGGTGGCGGCGGCCTTGTCCGGCGCCGCCTGGAAGATGGCGTCAAAGCCGACCGAGCCGAACAGGAAGTAGGTGCCGAAGATTCCGAGCGCGAAGCCGAAATCGCCGACCCGGTTGACCACGAAGGCCTTGATGGCGGCGGCCGAGGCCGAGGGCTTCTCGTACCAGAAGCCGATCAGCAGGTAGGAGGCGACGCCGACGCCTTCCCAGCCGAAGAACATCTGCACCAGGTTGTCGGCGGTCACCAGCATCAGCATGGCGAAGGTGAACAGCGACAGATAGCTCTGGAAGCGGGCGATGGAGGTGTCGTGGCTCATATAGCCGACCGAGTACACATGCACCGCCGCCGACACCCAGGTCACCACGATCAGCATCACCGCCGTCAGGGTGTCGACCTTCAGCGACCAGGTGACGTTGACCGTGCCGGACTGGATCCAGTCGGCGATCAGGATGGTTTCGGGATGACCGCCGAGGGCGACCTTGTTGAAGATCAATCCCGCCAGGACGGCGGACACCAGCAGCAGGCCGCAGGTGATGATCTGTGCCCCACGGTCACCGATGAAGCGGCCGAACAGGCCGGCGACCATCGCTCCCAGCAGCGGCAGGAATACGGTTGCAGTGATCATCCGCGGCTACCCCTTGAGCTGGCTGATTTCTTCGACCGCGATGGTGCCGCGGTTGCGGAAGAAGACGACGACGATGGCCAGACCGATGGCGGCTTCCGCCGCGGCCACGGTCAGGATGAACATGGCGAACACCTGACCGACCAAGTCGTGCAGATAGGACGAGAACGCCACGAAGTTGATGTTCACCGCCAGCAGCATCAGCTCGACGGACATCATGATGATGATGACGTTCTTGCGGTTGAGGAAGATGCCGAACACGCCCAGCGTGAACAGGATCGCCGCCACCGACAGGTAGTGGGACAGACCGATCTCGAACATCAGATGCCCCTCCCCGTCTGGACCTTGCGCAGCTCGACCGAGCTGGCATTGCGCGCCACCTGATCGGCGACCACCTGCTTGCGCACCCCGGTGCGGCGGCGATGGGTGAGCAGGATGGTGCCGATCATGGCCACCAGCAGGATCAGACCCGACGCCTGGAACAGGTAGACGTAGTTGGTGTAGATCAGTTGACCCAGCGCCACCGTGTTGTTGGCCTGGGCCAGCGCCGGCGTCGGCGCCATGACCGCTGCGGCCACATCCGGCGCGAAGGCCCAGCCGCCGAACATGGTCAGCAGCTCCACCAGCAGCACCAGACCGATCAACGCCCCGGTCGGCAGGTATTGCAGGAAGCCCTCGCGGAACTCGACCAGATTGATGTCGAGCATCATCACCACGAACAGGAACAACACCGCCACCGCGCCGACATAGACGATCACCAGCACCATGGCGAGGAATTCCGCCCCCAGCAGCAGGAACAAGCCGGCCGCGTTGAAGAAGGCGAGAATCAGCCACAGGACCGAATGGACCGGGTTGCGCGACGAGATGACCATCACCCCGCTGGCGATCGCCAGGCCGGCGAACATGTAGAAGATGAGTGCCGTGAACATGCCTCTAGTCCCCTGTCACCGGTAGGGCGCGTCGGCGGCGAGGCGGAAGGCCAGTTCGACCTCCCACCGGTCGCCGTTGGCGAGCAATTTGCTTTTGTTGTACATCAGCTCCGCCCGAGTCTCGGTGGCGTACTCGAAGTTCGGCCCCTCGACGATGGCGTCCACCGGGCAAGCTTCCTGACACAGACCGCAGTAGATGCACTTGGTCATGTCGAGGTCGTAGCGCCGGGCCCGGCGCGACCCGTCGGGACGCGGCTCCGGCTCGATGGTGATGGCCTGGGCCGGGCAGATGGCCTCGCACAGCTTGCAGGCGATGCAGCGCTCTTCCCCGTTGGCGTAGCGGCGCAACGCGTGCTCGCCGCGGAAGCGGGGCGACAGCGGCCCCTTCTCATAGGGGTAGTTGATGGTCACCTTGGGCTTGAACATATAGCCCAGCGTCACCCACAAGCCTTGGAACAGCTCGGTCAGCAGGAATGCGCGGGTGGTGCGGTCGATGAACGACATGGTCAGGCTCCTATCCCTGGTTCGGCAGCCAGCCGAAAGCGGTCAGCACGCTTGCGGTCAGCACCAGCCAGAACAGCGAGAACGGCAGGAACACCTTCCATCCCAGACGCATCAGCTGATCGTAGCGATAACGCGGGAAGGTGGCGCGAACCCACAGGAAGACGAACATCACCATGCAGATCTTCAGGACGAACCAGATGATGCCGGGGATGAAGGTCAGTCCGAACGGGGCCATCCAGCCGCCGAGGAACAGGATCGAGGTCATCGCTCCCATCAGCAGCATGTTGGCGTATTCACCCAGGAAGAACAGGGCGAAGGCCATGGACGAATATTCGACGTTGTAGCCGGCCACCAGTTCGGCTTCCGCCTCGGGAAGGTCGAACGGCGAGCGGTTGGTCTCGGCCAGGCCGGAGATCAGGAAGATGAAGAACATGGGCAGGTGCGGCACGATGAACCACAGGTTCTTCTGGGCCAGCACCACGTCCGACAGGTTCAGCGATCCCACCGTCAGCAGCACCGAAATCAGCACGAAGCCAATGGAGACTTCGTAGGACACCATCTGCGCCGCCGAGCGGAGACCGCCCAGGAAGGCGTATTTGGAGTTGGACGCCCAACCCGACATGATGATGCCGTACACGCCGAGCGACGAGATGGCGAAGATGTACAGCACGCCGACATTGATGTTGGCCAGCACCCAGCCCTCGTCGAACGGGATCACCGCCCAGGCCACCAGCGCCAGGAAGAAGGTCAGCATGGGCGCGCCGATGAACACCACCGGACTGGCGGCGGTCGGCAGCACCAGTTCCTTGACGAACAGCTTCAAGCCGTCGGCCATGGGTTGCAGCAGACCGAAGGGTCCGACCACGTTGGGTCCCTTGCGCATCTGCATGGCGCCGATCACCTTGCGCTCGGCATAGGTGAGGTAGGCCACGGCGATCAGCAGCGGCAGGACGATGGCGACGATCTGAACGACGATGACGATCAGATGCCAGAGGAGAGGGGGCAGCAGCCCGGCCACAAAATCAACCATGTGTCCCCGTCTTCTTGTGCTTGTGGTTGCAACCACCGCCGAAGGCTGCCGTGCATTCCGCCATGGTCTTGGAGGCGCGGCTGATCGGGTCGGTCATGTAGAAATTGTCGATGTTGGACACCAGCGCCTGGTCGGACAGCGCGCCCTCGGTCCCGAAGGCGGCGCCCCAGGCGGCGGGCGTGACCGCGTCGATGGCGGCGAAGACCGGGCTGGCCTTGACCAGACGCTCGCGCACGCTCTTCAGCGAGTCGTAGGGGAGCGGCTTGCCCAGCACGTCGGACAGGGCGCGGACGATGCGCCAATCCTCCTTGGCCTCGCCGGGCGGGAACACCGCCAGACGGGTCTGCTGGGCGCGGCCCTCCAGATTGACGTAGGTGGCGCTCTTCTCGGTATAGGCGGCTCCCGGCAGGACCACGTCGGCGCGGTGCGCCCCGGCATCGCCGTGAGAACCCTGATAGACCACGAAGGCCTTGCCCAGGGCGGCCATCTCGACCTCGTCGGCGCCGAGCAGGAACACCACCTCGATGTCGCCCTTGGCGGCGCCGGCCAGGATGCCGGCCACGTCCTTGCCGCCCTGACCCGGCACGAAGCCGAGATCGAGACCGCCGACGCGGGCGGCGGCGGTATGCAGCACGTTGAAGCCGTTCCAGCCGTCCTTAACCAGCCCGGCGGCGTCGGCCAGCTTGCGGGCCAGCCCCAGCAGGACGGCGCCGTCGTCACGCGACAGGGCGCCCTGGCCGATGACCAGCGCCGGCCGGGCGGCGTTCTTCAGAACCTCGAAGAAGGGATGCTTGCCCTCGGCGATGTCCTTCAGCACCGAAGCCTGGTCACCCAGATCCTCGTACTTGTAGGTCAGATCGCTCTTATGGCCGATGCGGGCCACCTTGAAGCCGCCCTTCTGCCAGCGCTTGCGGATGCGGGCGTTGAGGACCGGGCTTTCCTTGCGCGGATTGGTGCCGATCAGCAGCAGGGCGTCGGCGTTCTCGATACCGGCGGCGGTGCTGTTGAACAGGTAGGAGGCGCGAACAGCCGGGTCGAGGGCGGCGCCGTCCTGGCGGCAGTCCAGGTTGGTCGAGCCCAGGGCGGTCAGCAGATCCTTATAGGCCACCATGGCCTCGGCATCGGCCTGATCACCGGCGATGGCGGCGATCTTGGAGCCGGCGAGGCCCTTCAGCTTGTCGGCGATGGCGGCGAAGGCCTCGGTCCAGGTCACCGCCACCAGCTTGCCGTCCTTGCGGACATAGGGGCGGTCGAGACGCTGGCGCTTGAGGCCGTCCACCGCGAAGCGCGAGCGGTCCGACAGCCATTCCTCGTTGACGTCCTCGTTGACGCGCGGCAGGACGCGGATGACCTCGTTGCCACGGGTATCGACCCGGATGGAGGCGCCCAGCGCGTCCATGGTATCGACGCTCTCGGTCTTCTTCAGTTCCCACGAGCGGTAGGTGTAGGAGGCCGGCTTGTTGGTCAGCGCCCCCACCGGGCACAGGTCGATCAGGTTGCCCGACAGCTCCGACGACACCACCGCGCCCACATAGCGGCTGATCTCCATGTGCTCGCCACGGCCGAGGCCGCCCAGCACCGGGGTTCCGGCGATTTCGGAGATGAAGCGGACGCAACGGGTGCACTGGATGCACCGGGTCATCATGGTCTGGACCAGCGGGCCGTAATCCTTGTCCGGCACGGCGCGCTTGCCTTCCTGGCAGCGTCCCTTGTCGGCGCCGTAGGCCATGGCCTGATCCTGAAGATCGCATTCGCCGCCCTGATCGCAGATCGGACAATCCAGCGGATGGTTCAGCAGCAGGAATTCCATCACGCCCTGGCGCGCCTTGCGCACCACCGGCGTGTTGGTCTTGACCACCATGCCTTCGCCCACCGGCTGGGCGCAGGAGGCCACCGGCTTGGGCATCTTCTCCACTTCCACCAGACACATGCGGCAATTGCCGGCGATGGCGAGGCGCTCGTGGTAGCAGAAACGCGGGATCTCGATACCGAGTTGGTCCGCGGCCTGGATGATGGTGGTTCCGGCCTCGACCTCGATTTCCCTGCCGTCGATCGTCAGCTTGGGCATTGCCGTCTTCTCTCTTCTCAGGCCGCGCGGGTTTTGGCTTGGCGCTCTTTGATGCGGCGCTCAAGCTCGGGGCGGAAAGTGCGGATCAGACCCTGAACCGGCCAGGCGGCCGCGTCGCCCAGGGCGCAGATGGTATGGCCTTCGATCTGCCGGGAGATTTCCTCCAGCAGGTCGATCTCGGACAGTTCGGCGTCGCCGGTGGTCATGCGGGCCATCATGCGGGCCATCCAGCCGGTGCCTTCGCGGCAGGGCGTGCACTGGCCGCAGCTTTCGTGCCAGTAGAACTTGGACAGCCGCGCGATGCCGCGCACCAGGTCGGTGGACTTGTCCATGACGATCACCGCCGCCGTGCCCAGACCGGACCGCAGGGCGCGCAGCGCGTCGAAGTCCATGGTGACCTCCTCGCACTGCTGCTTGTTCAGCATGGGGACCGAGGAGCCGCCGGGAATGATCGCCAGCAGATTGTCCCAGCCGCCGCGCACGCCGCCGGCATGCTTCTCGATGAGGTCCTTGAGCGGAATGCCCATTTCCTCTTCGACATTGCACGGCTTGTTCACATGGCCGGAGATGCAGAACACCTTGGTACCGGTGTTGTTGGGCTTGCCCAACCCGGCGAACCACGCGGCGCCGCGACGCAGGATGGTCGGCGCCACCGCGATGGATTCCACGTTGTTGACGGTGGTGGGACAGCCGTAGAGGCCGACGCCGGCCGGGAACGGCGGCTTCAGGCGGGGCTGGCCCTTCTTGCCTTCGAGGCTTTCGATCAGCGCCGATTCCTCGCCGCAGATATAGGCGCCGGCGCCGCGATGGACGTAAACCTCGCAATCCCAGCCCGAGCCGCAGGCGTTCTTGCCCAGCAGGCCGGCGGCGCGCGCCTCGTCGATGGCGATGTTGAGATGCTCGGCTTCCCGCACGAACTCGCCGCGAATATAGATGTAGGCGACATGCGCGCCGATGGCGAAGCTGGCGATCAGGGCGCCCTCGATCAGCTTATGCGGATCGAACCGCATCATCTCGCGATCCTTGCAGGTGCCGGGCTCGCCTTCGTCGGCGTTGATCACCAGATAGTGCGGGCGCACGCCTTCGGTCTTGGGCATGAACGACCACTTCACCCCGGTGGGGAAGCCGGCGCCGCCACGGCCGCGCAGACCGGAATTCTTCATCTCGTCGATGATCCAGTCGCGGCCCTTGGCCAGAATCTCCTTGGTGCCGTTCCAGTCGCCGCGAGCGCGCGCGCCGGCCAGCCGCCAGTCATGGAGACCATAGAGGTTGGTGAAGATCCTATCCTGGTCGCGCAGCATCAGGCCTTCTCCGTCTGGAAGGTGAGCTCGGTGAGGCTGGTGGGGCCGCCGGCCGGGCACGAGAACTGGCGGCCGTTCTGGGGACCCGGCTTGGGGGTCTCGCCGCGCTTGAAGGCCTCCAGCACCGCCTTGGTGCTGTCGGCGTCCAGATCCTCGTAGTAATCGTCGTTGATCTGCATCATGGGAGCGTTGACGCAGGCGCCCAGGCATTCCACCTCGGACAGGGTGAACAGCCCGTCCGTGGTCATGTCGCCGAACTCGACCCCCAGCGCCGCCTTGGCCGCCGCGACCACGTCGTCGGAGCCGCGCAGCATGCAGGGCAGGTTGGTGCAGACCTGGACGTGGAACTTACCCACCGGCTTGCGGTTGTACATGGTGTAGAAGGTCGCGACCTCCTCCACCCGGATGGGGGCCATGTCCAGCAGCCCGGCGATGACTTCCATGGCGGCGCGGCTGACCCAGCCGTCCTGGCGCTGGGCCAGGTCGAGCAGCGGCATCACCGCGCTCTGCTGGCGCCCGGCGGGATACTTGGCGATGAAGGCGTCGGCCTTGGCCTGGTATTCGGCCGTGAAGGCGAAGCTTGCGGGTTCGTGCGTCATGTCACTCATCGGTCGATCTCGCCGAAAACGATGTCGATGGAACCAATATTGGACACCACGTCCGCCAGCATGTGCCCCTTGGACATCATCTCGAGGGCCTGGAGGTTGAGGTATCCCGGCGGCCGGATCTTGCAGCGATAGGGCTTGCCGGTGCCGTCGGAGATCAGATAGACCGCGAACTCGCCCTTGGGGGCCTCGATGGCGGCGTAGACCTCGCCGGCCGGGACGTGGAAGCCCTCAGTGAACAGCTTGAAGTGATGGATCAGCGATTCCATGGAGCGCTTCATCTCGGCGCGCGGCGGCGGCGTGATCTTGCTGTCTTCCACCTTGACCGGTCCGCCCGGCATCTTGGCGATGCACTGCTTCATGATCTTGACGGATTCGCGCATCTCCATCACGCGGACCAGGTAACGGTCGTAGCCGTCGCCGTGCTTGCCCACCGGAATATCGAAGTCCATCTCGTCGTAGACGTCGTAGGGCTGGGCCTTGCGCAGATCCCAGGCGATGCCCGAGGCGCGCAGATTGGGACCGGTGAAGCCCCAGTCCAGCGCCTGCTCCGCCGTCACGATGCCGATATCGACCACGCGCTGCTTGAAGATGCGGTTGCCGGTGGCGATGGTCTCGATGTCGTCCAGCACCGCCGGGAAGGTCTCGCACCAGGCGGCGATGTCTTCCAGCAGGCCGGCCGGCAGATCGGCGGAAACCCCGCCCGGACGGTAGTAGTTGGCGTGGAGGCGGGCGCCGCAGGCGCGCTCGTAGAACTCCATCAGCTTCTCGCGCTCTTCGAAGCCGTAGAGCAGCGGGGTCATGCCGCCCACGTCGAAGATGAAGGCGCAGACGTTCAGCAGGTGGTTGAGAATGCGCCCGATCTCGTCGTAGAGGGTGCGGATGTACTTGGCCCGGATCGGAATGTCGATGCCCAGCAGCTTCTCCGTCGCCATGACGAAGGCATGCTCCTGGTTCATGGTGCCGACATAGTCGAGCCGGTCGAAATAAGGCACCGCCTGGACGTAGGTCTTGTACTCAATCAGCTTCTCGGTGCCGCGATGCAGCAGGCCGATATGGGGATCGGCGCGGTCGACGACCTCGCCCGACATCTCCAGGATCAGGCGCAGCACGCCGTGCGCCGCCGGATGCTGCGGACCGAAGTTGATGGTGTAGTTCTGAATCTGGGATTCGGCCATGTCAGCTGTTCCCCTCGGCCTTCTCGTCACCGGGCAGCGGACCTTCCCAAGGCGACAGGAAATCGAAGCTGCGGAAATCCTGGGTAAGCTTCACGGGCTCGTAGACCACCCGCTTAGCCTCGTCGTCGTAGCGCATCTCCACATAGCCGGTCAGCGGGAAATCCTTGCGCAGCGGATGTCCCTCGAAACCGTAATCGGTGAGGATGCGGCGCAGATCGGGATGGCCGGAGAACGTCACTCCGTACATGTCCCACACTTCGCGCTCGAACCAGCCGGCCGCGGAGAACACGGCCGTCACCGAGGCGACCGGAGTCTCCTCGTCGGTGGCGACCTTCACCCGGACACGCTGGTTATGCTTCATGGACAGCAGGTGGTAGACCACGTCGAAGCGCTGCTCGCGCCCCGGCCAGTCCACACCGCACAGATCCACCAACTGCTTGAACAGACAGCCGGTGTCGTCACGCAGGAAGGTGACCACCTTCACGATCGAGGCGGGGCGAACCTCCAGGGTCAGCTCGCCGCAGCGATTGACCTCGGTCCGGAGCACATCCTGGGGCAGGGCTGAGGTGATGTACTCACCCAGGTCCTTCAGCGCTTGCGTCATCTTTGGGCCATCCCTCGTTCAGGCGCTATCGGAGAATGGAGCCGGTGCGGCGGATCTTCTTCTGTAGCTGCAAGATGCCGTACATCAGCGCCTCGGCGCTGGGCGGGCAACCCGGCACATAGATGTCCACCGGCACGATGCGGTCGCAACCGCGCACCACCGAATAGGAATAGTGATAATAGCCGCCGCCATTGGCGCACGAGCCCATGGAGATCACCCAGCGCGGCTCGGCCATCTGGTCGTAGACGCGGCGCAGCGCCGGAGCCATCTTGTTGGTCAGCGTGCCGGCGACGATCATCAGGTCGGACTGGCGCGGGCTGGGACGGAAGACCACGCCGAAGCGGTCCATGTCATAGCGCGAACAGCCGGCATGCATCATTTCCACGGCGCAACAGGCCAGACCGAAGGTCACCGGCCACATGGAGCCGGTACGAGCCCAGTTGACCACCGCGTCGAGGCTGGCCACGACGAAGCCCTTGTCGGAAATCTCGGTGGTGACGGCACGCAACAGCGCGTCCTGCGCCGGACCGGGCGGCAACGGCGCCGCGTGGTCGTGCGACATGATGCCGCCGGAGGACGGGGTCATTCCCATTCCAAGGCTCCCTTTCGCCATTCATAGATGAAGCCGATGGTCAGCACGCCCAGGAAGACCATCATCGACCAGAAGCCGAATATGCCGATCTTGCCCAGCGTCACCGCCCAGGGGAACAGGAAGGCGACTTCAAGGTCGAAGATGATGAACAGGATGGCGACGAGGTAGAACCGCACCTCGAACTTGGAACGGGCGTCGCCGAAGGCGTCGAAGCCGCATTCATAGGGCGAAGCCTTTTCGGTGTCGGGCTTCTGGTGCGCCACGAGCCATGACGCCCCGACGCAGATCGCCGAAATCACGATCGCGATGCCGAGGAAAATCAGGATCGGCAAATATTCGAGCAGCCAAGCTTCCATCGTCCCTGCCCTACCAAGAGGTGTTCCGACCGAAGGATATCCCAGCGTCCGTGTCGTCGTAGAGTCCCCATCGGCCGGGCTCGGCACAAAACAAGCGGGAGTTCGCCCGAGCGGGATGACAGGAAATGCGACGAATCACTCGACGTCGATTGGGAGCCCCCTCCTGCAACAAACCATACGACAACGGCGCCCCCCGGTCGGCTTCGCCCCCCCCTTGAGGGGACAACCGGGATCGGAGGCATGGCGGGAGTGACGGGGCTCGAACCCGCGACCTCCGGCGTGACAGGCCGGCGCTCTGACCAACTGAGCTACACCCCCCCGCAGCCACCCGCGTGGGTAGGGGTGGTGTAATCTAGGCCCCAGGACCTGTCAAGCAAACATGCCGGCCCTTTTATGCTTTTACAGACTTGACGCATCCCCCCATCCCTGCCGCTGCCTCGTTTTTCCGGCTTTTCGCCCCGGCCGCCACATCCCATACCCTTGGATATATATTGACGAAAGTCACGACCGGGTAGTCTGGCCGGTGATAGACGGATCATTTCAACCATGGGCGTGTCGCGGTGCTGGCGAAGGGCCTGAAGCGTAGGATCTGGACAGGCGCGGCTGCGTGGTTGCTGTCGCTTGCCCTGTGTCTCGGCGCCGTCGGCGACCTGCGGACCGGTTCGCCGTCGCTCCAGGCCCCGCTGGGCCTCGCCGGGGAAATCTGCCACTCCCCCGGCGCGGACAAGCAGGACGACGGCGGCGCCGAGCCTCGGACGGCTCACAATTGCTGCGTCGCCTGCCACGCCGCCCAAGGTCATCCCCTCGCCCCGCCATCGCTCGCACTTGTCGGACCGGTGGGGCCGGCCACGGATGTGGTGTTCGCGCCCTCCGCCGACACGACGCCGCCCAACGCCGCCTCCCGCCACAACAACGCCCGAGCGCCTCCCAGCGCCTGAGTCCGACGCCCTTTCACCGGCTGCCCCGCCTTGACCGGCGGCGCGGCCGCGTCTTGGACTCCGCCCCAGGCTTCGCCGCCTGGGGACATGGGAAATCATCATGTTGAAAATATCAGCGTCCCCCCATGCCCTGTTGTCGGGCATGACCATCCTGTCCGCCCTGTCGCTGGCATCTCCGAACGCGGCGGCCCAGACCGCCACCCCCTTGCCGCCGGTGCAGGTGGAAGCGGGAGGCGACATGGCGTCGCCACCGGCCGACGCCTTGATCCTCGGGCCGCGGCTCTACAGCAAGGCCCCCGGAACCTCGGACACCGCCACCTTGCTGCGCGACGTGCCCGGCCTGAATCTGATCGCCGGCGGCGGCGTATCCGCCCTGCCCGACATCCACGGCCTCGGCGACGACCGGGTCAAGACCTCCGTCGATGGCATGGAACTGACCTCGGCCTGCCCCAACCACATGAATCCGAGCCTGTCCTATATGGACCCGTCGCGGGTGGGAACCCTGGAGGTGTGGAGCAACATCACCCCGGTCAGCGTTGGCGGCGACAGCATCGGCGGCACCATCGCGGTCAAATCGGTCCCGCCGGTTTTCGCCGGCCCTGGCGAGGCGTTCCACACCGAGGGCAGCCTGTCCACCTTCTACCGCAGCGTCAATGACGGCATCGGCGGCGCGGCGGCGCTGACCGCCGCCACCGACACCTACAGCCTGGGCTATGCCGGGTCGTGGGTGAAGGGACGCGACTATTATGCCGGTGGCGACCACAGCGCGGTTCGGTCCACCTTGTACGACTCCCGCAACCACGCCGCCACCCTGGCCGCCCAGCACGAAGGACAGTTCGTCGCCCTCCAGGGCGGCCAACAGTTCATCCCCTATGAAGGCTTCGCCAATCAGCGCATGGACCTGACCGGTAATCGCGGCCGCTTCCTCAACAGCCGCTACGAGGGCGATTTCGGCTGGGGCCGGCTGGAGGCCAAGGCGTTCTGGCAGTTCGTCCAGCACGAGATGAACATCCTCCAGTCGGAACGGTTGGGCAACATGCCCATGAACACCAAGGGCACCGATCTCGGCTATGTGATCAAGGCCGAGATTCCGTTCGCCACCACCCATACCCTGCGTATCGGCAACGAGTTCCACGCCCAGCGGCTGGAGGATTGGTGGCCGTCGGTGGGCAGCGGCATGATGAGTCCCAACGCCTTCACCAATATCCACGACGGCCAGCGCGACCGCGTCGGCACCTTCGTGGAATGGGAGAACAGGTGGACGCCGCAATGGACCACCCTGCTCGGCGCCCGCAACGACACCGTGATGATGGACACCGGCATGGTCAATGCCTACGGCAGCGGCGGCATGAACGCCACCGACGCCAGGACCGCCGCCGCCTTCAACGCCCGCGACCGCTCGCGCACCGACTATAATTTCGACATGACGGCGCAGCTTCGCCACGAGCCGTCGCCAACCAGCACCCAGGAACTGGGATACGCCCGCAAGACCCGCTCGCCCAACCTGTACGAGCGCTATTCCTGGGCCATCCAGTCCATGGACAGCAGCATGAACAACTGGGTCGGCGACGCCAACCGCTATGTGGGCGACCCCGACCTGAGGCCGGAAGTGGCCCATACGGTCAGCGTCTCGACGGCGCTGCACGATCCGGCCGGCAAGGACTGGACCGCCAGGCTCACGCCCTATTACAGCTACATCGTCGATTATATCGGCGTCAGAAAGGCCGGCGACTTCGCCGCGTCCAACGGCAGCGTCTTCCCGCTGCTGAAGGTGGCCAACCACGACGCCATGATGTACGGCGTCGATTTTTCCGGCGGCACCGGCCTCTATGCCGACCCGACCTATGGCGATGTGCGGCTGTCCGGCGTGCTCGGCTGGGTCCATGGCGAGACGGTCAACACCGGCCGCAGCCTCTACCACATGATGCCGGTCAACGCCAAAGCCACCGTCGAGCACAAGCTGGGCGGCTGGACCAGCGCCGTCGAACTGGCCCTGGTCGGGGCCAAGACCCAGACCGACACCGTGCGCAACGAACCCAAAACCCCCGGCTATGCCCTGGTCAACCTGCGCTCCGGCTATGAGTGGGAGAATCTTCGCCTCAACCTCGGCATCGATAACCTGTTCGACAAACGGTACTACCACCCGCTGGGCGGCGTCGATTACGCCGACTGGAAAAGCAGCGCCATCAACGGCCAGGTCGGCCCGCTGCCGGCGCCCGGCCGATCCTTCAACGCGGGGGTGACCGTGACGTTCTAAAAGGAGCAAGGCCCGAGGGCGGTATCGATCCTCGGGCCGTTTCCCATGAGCAGCCACAACAACATCCCCGTCAGCCCCGCCCGGTCCCCTCGTGGTTCCGGTGGCGGAGGATTGGCCGCCGCCTTGTCGCTGGGCCTTCACGGCATCCTGGTGGCGATGCTGATTCATGCCGCCGCCAGCCCCGGCACGCTCGGACCGCCCGACAGCATCAGCGTCGCCATCGTTCAGGCCGCCGCCCCTCAACCCATCGCCGAAGCGGAGCCGCAACCGGACCCGCCGCCGAAGCCGAAACCGCAGCCACGCCCGTTCTCAAATCCCAAGCCGGTGGCCGCCCCGACGCCGGCTCTGCCGGAACCGCCAAAGGCCGGAGCGGAGCCCGACACCGCCACGGCGATGATCGCGGCACCGCCGCAGCCGAGTTCCCCGCCCTCCGGCCAAGACGGCGGCAACGTGGCTCCCGACGACAGCCTGCGACTCTACGGACAGATCGTCTGGGCACGCATCGCCGCCCGCAAGCCGCGCGGCGCCAGACTGCCGGGAACCGCCACCGTCACCTTCGCCATTGCGCCCGATGGCGGGCTGATCGCGGCCGAAGTGACCGCGTCCAGCGGCAGCGCCACGCTGGACCGCATGGCGCAGGCCGCCGTGCGCGACGCCGCCCCGTTCCCGCCACCGCCGCCCCGGGCGACCCCGGCGCAACTGATCTTCTCGGTGCCGTTTCAGGTTCGGTAGGAAGGGGGATAACAGCCCTGGCCGTATGTCTTGACAGAACATGGCCCTCAGCCCCACTATCTGGCTAGTTTTCCTGGCCAGGACAAGGGCTATGCCGGAACCGCGGTGGTCCCTACAGGACGCCAAGAACAGCTTCAGTGCCGTTGTCGATGCGGCCCAGCATGGACGTCCACAGACCGTCACCAAGCGGGGCAAACCCGCCGTCGTCGTGCTGTCGGTCCAGGATTACGAACAACTGCATCAGCGTCATGCGGCCGAGACACCGTCCTTCATCGAGCATTTGCTGTCCTTGCCGCAGGATGACGGGACGTTTGAGCGGCTTCCCGCAGTCCTGCGCGACGTCGAGTTCTGATGTATTTGCTCGACACCGTCGTGCTGTCCGAGTTGCGCAAGCGAGACCGCCACCCTGGCGTGGTTCGCTGGCTTCGCAACAGCCCCGCTGACGACCTTTTTTTGAGCGCGGTCACGATCGGCGAAATCGAGCGCGGCATCGTCCGCCAGCGCGGTAAGGACCCAGCCTTCGCCGAAGCGCTGGAATCATGGCTCGACCGCACCATCCAAATCTACGCCGACCGCATCCTGCCCATCGACACCCGGATCGCCCGCCGGTGGGGCAGCCTCAGCGCCCGGATCGGCCATGACGGGGCGGACCTTCTAATCGCCGCCACCGCCCTGGAACACGACCTCACCGTCGTTACCCGCAACACCCGGCATTTCGAACCCACCGGCGTCACCGTCATCGATCCTTTCGACTAGACCCGCCTATTTCTGCTTGGACTTCAGCTTGCCGCCCGGCTTGGGCGTCCACGGGGCCTTGTGCAGCGGCTTGACGGCGGGCCGTTCCGGGGAACGGGGGGCCGCCCGGGGTTCGGGCTCGGCGTGCGACGAGTCTTCCAACGGCTCGATGCGGACATCGGCGCGGTCGACCTGACGGATCGAGGCGAGGAACCGCTCCGCCACCGCGGCGTCGATTTCGAATTTGGTCTCACGCTCGAAGATGCGGATGGCGCCGATCTCCGGCTTGGTGATCTTGCCATGGCGGCAGATCATCGGGATCAGCCAGCGCGGATCGGCATTCTTCTGCCGGCCGATGTTCAGGCGGAACCATACGCTTTGACCGGGCAGTCCGTTGCCCTTGTCGCCACGGGGCTCGCGCGGCTCACGGGGCTCGCGATATTCGCGAGGCTCGCGGGACGGCGTGCCGACACCGGGATCGAACACCTCCTCGGCGGCGGGCAGGTGCGAGCGGTACAGGCGCACCAGCGCGGCGGCGATGTCCTCGGGCGAGCGATTGGCCAGCAGGGCCTTGGCCATGGCCAAGTCGTCCTCGGTCAGGTCCTCGGTGAGGAGCGGGCTTTGCAGGAACCGCTCCATGTCGAGCTTGCGGATGTCGTCGGGCGAGGGGGCGCTGCCCCATTCCGCCTGGACGCCGGCGGTTTGCAGCAGCAGCTCGGCCTTGCGCCGCCGCGACAGCAGCACCAGCAGAACGCTGATCCCCTTGCGGCCGGCGCGGCCGGTGCGGCCGCTGCGATGCTGCAAGGTCTGGGCGTTCTGCGGCAGCTCGGCATGGATGACGAGGCCGAGATTGGGCAGGTCGATGCCGCGCGCCGCCACGTCGGTGGCGACGCAGACCCGCGCCCGCCCGTCGCGCAGGGCTTGCAGGGCCTGGTTCCGCTCGCTCTGGCCCAATTCGCCGGACAGGGCGACGGCGGCGAAACCGCGCTCCAGCAGGATGGCCTGGAGATGGCGAACGGACTCGCGCGTGTTGCAGAACACCAGGGCGGTGGGCGATTCGATGAAGCGCAGCAGGTTGACCACCGCGTGCTCGACCTCGTTGGGCGCTACCCGGATGGCCCGGTATTCGATGTCGGCATGGCCCTGCTGCCCGGCCGAAACGGCGATGCGCCAGGCGTCGCGCTGGTAGCGCTTGGCCATGGTGACGATGGCCTTGGGCAAGGTGGCCGAAAATAACAGGGTCCGACGCTCCTGCGGCGTCGCTTCGAGAATGAACTCCAGATCCTCGCGAAAGCCGAGGTCGAGCATCTCGTCGGCTTCGTCCAGCACCACCGCCTTGAGCTTGGTGATGCGCAGGCCGCCCCGCTCCAGATGATCGCGCAGACGGCCGGGGGTTCCGACCACGATATGCGCCCCCTGGGCCAGCATCCGCTGCTCGGCCCGCGGGTCCATGCCGCCGACGCAAGACACCACCCGCCCGCCGGCATGCTGATAGAGCCATGACAGCTCGCGATGAACCTGCAAGGCCAGTTCGCGGGTGGGGGCGACGATGAGGGCAAGCGGCTCGGCCGCCGGCTCCAGCACGAAAGCATCGCCCAGCAGGGTGTCGGCGATGGCCAGGCCATAGGCCACCGTCTTGCCCGAGCCGGTCTGAGCCGACACCAGCAGGTCGCGGCCCTTGGCCCCGGGCTCGAGAACCGCCGTTTGGACGGCGGTCGGATCGGTATAGTCGCGCTCGGTCAGAGCGCGGGTGAGCGGATGACCCGCCGGGAAGAATTCCATGTCTGCTACGATGCTTTCTTTACGTTGGGACCCTGGCCTGGGCGCGGAGAGGGCAAACAGCGTCGAGCTGATACGCCAGGGACATCATGGTGGGCGGTGACGGGTTCGAACCGCCGACATTCTCGGTGTAAACGAGATGCTCTACCAGCTGAGCTAACCGCCCTCGACGCTGCTTTTATGGGTTTTCCCGCTTTTGGGCAAGCTTTACACCTCCGCCGTCACAACCTTGCCCCCGAGTCCACAGGGGATATGGGCGACATCCTGAGCGCAGCGATGGAGACGCCCCTCGCCTTCCCCTTGATATTGGTTGTCACCCATGGAATCATAATCTCCTTTTCAAGGCTATTATGACAACTGGTGCAACCAAAGCATGTCAACGGTCATCATGGTCATCCGCCATGCCGAGAAGCCGGTCGATGACAGCGTCGGGGTGACCGCCACCGGCAAGCACGACGACAAGTCGCTCATCGTGCAGGGCTGGCAGCGGGCCGGTGGGCTGGCGAGCCTGTTCGACGCCCAGGCCCCGTTGGCGGAGGTGGTCCTGCCGAAGCCGAAGCAGATCTACGCCTCAGATCCCGAGAAGGACACCGACGGCACCGGCAGCCACAGCCAGCGCCCGCTCCAGACGGTGACGCCCCTGGCCGCCAAGCTCAAGCTCCCGGTGGACCTGTCCTTCGCCAAGGGGCAGGAGACTCAACTGGCCGCCGCCTTGACCAAGCTGTCCGGCCCGGTTCTGGTGGCGTGGCAGCACGAGAGCATCCTCGCCATCGCCACCGCCTTGATGGGCGGGGCCAAGGGACTGCCCAAAGCGTGGCCGGGCAACCGCTTCGACGTGGTCTGGGTGTTCGAACGCCAGGGCCCCACCGATCATTTCAGCTTCAGCCAGATCTGCCAGAACCTGCTGGCCGGCGACAGCGACACCCCGATCTCGTAACGCGTCTACTCCGTCGTTTTCTGGCGGCGCAGCTTGTCCCAGTAGTCCAGGCGCTTCTTGACCTCGCGCTCGAAGCCGCGCTCCACCGGCCGGTAGAAGCGCCGGCGCTCCATGCCGTCGGGGAAGTAGTTCTGGCCGGAAAAGCCCTCGGCGGTGTCGTGGTCGTACTGGTAGCCCTTGCCGTAGCCGATCTCCTTCATCAGCTTGGTGGGCGCGTTGAGGATATGGGCCGGCGGCATCAGCGAGCCGGTCTCCTTGGCCGCCCGCATGGCCATGCCGAACGCCTTGTAGGTGGCGTTGGATTTGGGCGCGGTGCCGAGATAGACCACCAATTGGGCCAGGGCCAGCTCGCCCTCCGGACTGCCCAGGCGCTCGTAGACGTCCCAGGCGGCCAGGGCCTGGACCACGGCGTTGGGATCGGCCAGACCGATATCCTCCACCGCGAAGCGGGTCAGCCGGCGGGCGATGAACAGCGGGTCCTCGCCGCCGGTCAGCATGCGCGCCATCCAATACAGCGCCGCGTCGGTATCGGAACCGCGCAGACTCTTGTGCAGGGCGCTGATCAGATTGTAGTGACCCTCGCGGTCCTTGTCGTAGGACGGCGCGCGGCGCTGCACCGCCTCGGCCAGTTCGGCCGGCCCCAACACCGGCGAGGGCGGCAGCAGCGCCAGCTCCTCCGCCAGATTGAGCAGATAGCGGCCGTCGCCGTCGGCCATGGCCTTGACGGCGGCGCGAGCGTCGTCGTCCAGCGGCAGCGGCCGCCCCGAAACCGTCTCGGCCCGGGTCAGCAGCAGATCCAGCGCCCGGTCGTCGAGCCGATGCAGCACCAGCACCTGACAGCGCGACAGCAGCGCCGCGTTCAGCTCGAAGGACGGATTCTCGGTGGTGGCGCCCACCAGCACCACGGTGCCGTTCTCCACATAGGGCAGGAAACCGTCCTGCTGGGCGCGGTTGAAACGATGGATCTCGTCGACGAACAGCAAGGTGCCCTGGCCCATTTCCTTGCGTTTGGCGGCGGCGTCGAACACCTTGCGCAGGTCGGCGACGCCGGAGAACACCGCGCTCAGCGGCGCGAACTCCAGGCCGGCGCGCTCGGCCAAAAGCCGGGCGATGGTGGTCTTGCCGCAGCCCGGCGGCCCCCACAGCACCACCGAAGCCAACCGTCCCGCCGCCAGCATGCGTCCCAGCGGCGCCTTGACGGCCAGCAGATGGTCCTGTCCCACCACCTCTTCCAGCGTCTGCGGTCGCAACCGCTCGGCCAGCGGCCGATCCTCTTCTTGTTCGAAGAGGGAGGTCATACCCCGATGCCTATTCTCCCCTCTCCCTGAGGGAGAGGGTGGCCCGAAGGGTCGGGTGAGGGGGAATTGCCTCCGTTCCGAAGCTGTTTCCGGTGACGCTTCCCCCCCTCACCCCGGCCCTCTCCCTCAGGGAGAGGGAGAAGAGGCAGCCTCACAGCATCATTCAAACGTTCAAGTTGGCTTGGTTTCATCCGCCGATGACCTGGGTCATGGTCTCGCCGTTGCGATTGACGGTGATGGACCAGCGCGCACGCTCGCCCGCCAGCAGTTGAACCGCGTCGGCGACGCTGGCCACCGGCTTGTCGTTGATCCGCAGGATCAGGTCGCCCGGCTGCACTCCCAGCCGCTGCGCCAACGAAGCATGCCGCACCCCGAGAACCAGCACCCCGGTCTGGCCGGAATCGATGCCGACCTCCTCGGCCAGGGCCGGGTTGATGTTGACGATGACCGCGCCGCTGAACGGGTTGCGGCCACCGATATCGGTCTGGTCGCGTGGCGGCGTCTCCGGCGGGGCGACCAGCCGGACGCTGACCTTGCGCTCGACGCCGTCCCGCAGCACGGTCAGCACCGCGTCGCCACCGATGGGCAGGGTGGCGAGGCGGAAGCGCATGGCCTCGGGGTCGTCCACCTCGCGGCCCTGCACGGCGGTGACCACGTCGCCGTTCTGCAGCCCGCCGCGGGCGGCCGGCGAATCGCGGTGGACGTTGTTGATCAGGACGCCCTGCGGCCGCGCCAGCTTCAGCGCCTGGGCCAGATCGGAGGTCACCGCCTGGCCGCCGGCGCCCAGCCAGGGCCGCACCACCTTGCCGCCCTTGGAGATGCTGGCCACCACGTTGCGCACCAGCGCGGTCGGAATGGCGAAGCCGATGCCGTTGGAGCCGCCATCCTTGGAATAGATGGCGCTGTTGATGCCAATCAGCTTGCCGTCCATGTCCACCAGGGCGCCGCCGGAATTGCCGGGATTGATGGCGGCGTCGGTCTGGATGAACGAGCGGAAGTCCGAGACGCCGATATTGGTCCGCGCCAGCGCCGAGACGATCCCCTGGGTGACGGTCTGGCCGACCCCGAACGGATTGCCGATGGCCAGCACGATGTCGCCGACTTCGATCTTGTCGGAATCGCCGAGCGCCAGGGTCGGGAAGGTCTCGCCCTTGGAAGTGATCTTGACCACCGCCAGGTCGGACCGCTCGTCCGAACCGACGATCGTGGCCTCGAACTCGCGGCGGTCGGCCAGCACCACCGTGACCTCGTCGGCGTCCTTGATGACGTGGTGGTTGGTCACCACCGTGCCATCGGCGCCGATCAGTACCCCCGAGCCCAGCGAGCTTTGCACCCGGTCCCGCGTCATGCCGGGCACGTCGCCGAAGAAATGGCGGAAGACCGGATCGGCGAACATGGGCGAGGCCGCCGCATGGATCACCCGCTTGGTGTAGATGTTGACCACCGCCGGCGCCACTTGGCGCACCACCGGCGCGAAGGTCAGGCGCACCTGCTCGCGCGAGGTCGGAACAGTCTGCTGGGCCTGGGCGGAAACGGTCAAGGCGACGAGCAGGACGGCGAAAACGGATAAAATCTTCATGGGAGGGATCACGCGGCGGATGACGGGAGGCGTTACTATAGCATCGCCACGTCCTTGCGGGAATTGCCCGGCGCGAATTGCCGGATGCGCCCCCAAGCCCGGTCATTGTATGACATATCGCGGGTGGGCTACACTTTGTCCACGCGATGCCCGGTCGAATTGGTTGTACCGTCGATCCGCGAAGAGGGGGGGGTGAGCCGTGAAAAGGTCCCGCCGAGCCCTTGGGTGGCGCGCGACAATTACGGTGGCCGGTCAGCGACAATTAGGATGACCGGTATGAGACACCGTCGAGTAGCACCTATACCGCTATCACAAGCAAGCATTGCTCAGCAATAAGGAAGT
>NZ_CAINTR010000114.1 GCF_903853455.1 uncultured Magnetospirillum sp. | reverse complement strand
TCCCTGACCACCACGGGAAATCAGCGGCCGAAAATGCGAAGGGGGGCCGATCGGCCCCCCTTCGCATTTCCCCCATCCCAACCACCGAGTGGCTCCCTTTTGCTCCGGCGCGGTGGCTCCCTTTCTCTCCGGCGTTGACACATTGCTCGGCCACCATCCGGCAGGGTTCGATGGCGTTGATGACGGTGGAGGCGGCGAAGCTGTCGGTGACGATGCGGAGCGGCAGCAGCGAATCGGTGTCGAGGTTGACGGCGTACTCGGCTCCGTCCCACAGGCGGCGGAACCGCTCCTTGAAGCCGGCGACGGGGGCCAGAACCATCTTGAGGGCGATGGTGTCGTATACCCGGTCGCGGATGGTGATGGAGCGGCGGCCCAGCACCGTCACATCGAAGTCGTAGGCCCGGCGCCCGTCGAACGAGGCGGTGCGAAAGCGGGTGGGGCCACCCGCCAGCGCCGCCTTGGCCTTGCGGCCCAGGATCGCCACGTTGGTCAGCGGGTCCATGGCGCCCCGGAGGGTTTCGGGCGGAACCGGCGGCATGGGCTCGTCATCCTCCGGCGGCGGGGCGAAGGTCTCCACCACCTCGTCCACCACGGTCACCGGCTCGCCATCGGGGCGGAAGGCGAGCCGCAGCAGTTGCTCCTTGTATTTGTTGCGATAGCGGGTCTGATAGAACTCGGAGGCGGGGTTGGCATCGCCCGCCAGCCGGCTGCCGCCCTCGGCGGCGAAGCGCAGCCGCAGCATGGAGTCGAACATGCCGACGGTGCGGATGGACATGCCGGTCAGAATGGTCGAGCCCCGCTCGTCGCGGGTGATGGCCAGATCGCCGGCATGAAAGCCGCCCCACATGATCTCGTAGCGGAATCCCACCGGCTCGGCCGCCGCGCTCGCCATCGTCGCCGCCATGATGAGAAATCCAAGCAATATGGCCTTCATGGGGGGGCTTTTCACTCCTGTCGGCACCGCTGTCGTGTCGGTGACAGCCATCATGTAGGGCGGAAGCGCCGCGGCACAAGCCTTCTGTGCTTGACGTAACGGATGCTGCGTCGAAGTCGTTTCCCAGAATGGCTATAAAAAGCACCTATAGATTTCGTATAAAGAATCCAGCGATTTCTACCTCAACGACATTGCAATGGTCGTCAGAATAGTGTTGATTTTTGCGGCGATGGTGGGATGCGTTGACAGTGACGGGCTTTACCGCATTTCGCTGCACACAATAAGCAGGAAGGCCCGTTTCGCGCCGAGCCTGAATTCACGTGTCTGCGCCGGCGCTATCGTCTGGGGCGAGATGCAACGCCAATGAAACACAGGAGAAGCCATGTCTTCGATCATTGGAATCCCAAAAGAAATTTATGCGAATGAGAAACGAGTTGCGAGCGTACCCGATGTCGTCGAGAAGCTGATCAAGCTCGGGTTCGGAGTTGTCGTCGAGAGTGACGCCGGCGCATTGGCGAATTTCGCCGATGATTCCTACGTCGCCGCCGGAGCGAAGATCGTCGGCACCGCCGCCGAGCTCTGGAACGCGTCGGACATCGTCTTCAAGGTCCGTGCCCCCGGTCTGGACGAGGTTGCCCTCATCAAGGAAGGCACCACCCTGATCAGCTTCATCTGGCCCGCCCAGAACCCCGAGCTGATGCAGGCCCTGGCGGCCCGCAAGATTACCGTTCTGGCCATGGACTGCGTGCCGCGCCAGCTCAGCCGTGCTCAGAAGATGGACGCGCTGTCCTCCATGGCCAATATCGCCGGCTACCGCGCCGTGATCGAGGCTGCCAATCAGTTCGGCCGCTTCTTCACCGGCCAGATCACCGCCGCCGGCAAGGTTCCGCCGGCCAAGGTCTTTGTCGCCGGTGCCGGCGTCGCCGGTCTGGCGGCTTTGGGCACCGCGGTCAGCCTGGGCGCTATCGTGCGTGCCAATGACACCCGTTCCGAGGTGGCCGATCAGGTCAAGTCCATGGGCGCCGAATTCGTCGCCGTGGATTACCAGGAAGAGGGCTCGGGCGGCGGCGGCTACGCCAAGGTGATGAGCGAGGGCTTCCAGCAGGCCCAGCGCGAGATGTACGCCCAGCAGGCGCGCGAGGTGGACATCATCATCACCACCGCGCTGATCCCCGGCAAGCCCGCCCCCCGGCTGATCACCGCCGAGATGGTTCAGAGCATGCGCGCCGGCAGTGTCATCGTCGACATGGCCGCCGAGCAGGGCGGCAATTGCGAGTTGACCGTGCCGGGAGAGGTGGTGGTGCGCCACGGCGTGACCATCGTCGGCTATACCGACCTGCCGAGCCGCCTGTCCAAGCAGGCATCGACGCTCTACGCCACCAATTTGCAGCGTCTCACCGAGGAGCTGTGCAAGACCAAGGACGGCATCATCGACGTCAACTTCGACGACGACGCCATTCGCGGCCTGACCGTCATCAAGAACGGCGAGATCACCTGGCCGGCACCGCCCCTGGTTCTGCCGGCGCCGCCCGCACCCAAGGCTGCCTCCGCCGCTCCTGTCGCGGCGAAGAAGTCCGGTCACGGCAAAAGCGAGCCGATGCCCGCCAAGAAGCTGGGCATCATCTTCGGTATCGGCGCCCTGGCCTTCTGGTTCGTCGGCGCCCACGCTCCGGAGGCCTTCCTCGGACACTTCACCGTGTTCGTCCTGGCCTGTTTCGTCGGCTACATGGTGGTCTGGAACGTCACGCCCGCCCTGCACACGCCGCTGATGAGCGTCACCAACGCCATCTCCAGCATCATCGCCATCGGGGCTCTGGTTCAGATCTCCCCGCCGCTGGAAGCCGGCATGGTGCGTCCGGGTTTCTGGATCGGCATCCTGGCGGTGCTGGGAATCATCCTCACCTCCATCAACATGTTCGGCGGCTTCGCCGTCACCCGCCGCATGCTGGCGATGTTCCGCAAGTAAAGGAGGCACCATGTCTGCAAGTCTTGCCACCGTATCCTACATCGGTGCCACCATTCTCTTCATCCTCAGCCTGGGCGGTCTGTCCAGCCCTGAGTCCTCCCGCCGGGGCAACCTCTACGGCATCATCGGCATGACCATCGCGGTGGTCGCCACCGTGTTCGGCCCGCGGGTGACCATGGGCGGGCTTCCCTGGATCATCATGGCCATGGCCATCGGCGGCAGCATCGGTCTCTACGCCGCCCGCAAGGTGCAGATGACCCAGATGCCCGAACTGGTCGCCCTGATGCACAGCCTGGTGGGCCTGGCCGCCTGTCTGGTCGGCTTCGCCAGCTACATCGACACGTCGATCGAGTTCACCGGGGCCGAAAAGTCCATCCACGAGGTCGAGATCTATCTCGGGATCCTGATCGGCGCCGTGACCTTTTCCGGTTCGCTCATCGCCTTCGGCAAGCTCTCGGCCAAGATCGGCGGCAAGCCCATGCTGCTGCCGGGACGCCATTGGATGAATCTGGCGGGCCTGCTCGTCGTGCTCTGGGTCGGCCACTCGTTCCTCAATGCCGAGACCGCCGGCGGCGGCGCTTTCGCCCTCATCGTGATGACCGTCATCGCCCTGGCGTTCGGTGTTCACATGGTGATGGCCATCGGCGGCGCCGACATGCCGGTGGTGGTGTCCATGCTCAACAGCTACTCGGGCTGGGCGGCGGCGGCGACCGGTTTCATGCTGTCGAACGATCTGCTGATCGTGACCGGGGCGTTGGTCGGGTCCAGCGGCGCGATCCTGTCCTACATCATGTGCCGGGCCATGAACCGCAACTTCATCAGCGTGATCGCCGGGGGCTTCGGCACCGGTGGCGGCACGGTGGTGACGGCGGCCGACGGCCAGCCGGCCGGGGAGGTCACCCCGATCAGCGCGCTGGAGACCGCGGAACTTCTCAAGGACTCCAAGAACGTGATCATCGTGCCGGGCTATGGCATGGCGGTGGCGCAGGCGCAGCACACGGTCTACGAGATCACCAAGTTCCTGCGGGAAAAGGGTGTGAACGTGCGCTTCGGCATTCATCCGGTGGCGGGGCGTATGCCGGGGCACATGAACGTGCTGCTGGCCGAGGCCAAGGTTCCCTACGACATCGTGATGGAAATGGACGAGATCAACGACGATTTCCCGTCCACCGACGTCACCATGGTGATCGGAGCCAACGACATCGTCAATCCGGCGGCGCAAGAGGACCCCAACAGCCCCATCGCCGGGATGCCGGTGCTTGAAGTCTGGAAGTCCAAGACCTCCATCGTGATGAAGCGGTCCATGGCGTCGGGCTATGCCGGCGTCGACAACCCGCTGTTCTACAAGGAAAACAACCGCATGCTCTTCGGCGACGCCAAGAAGATGCTCGACGAGGTGCTGACGGCCCTCAAGGCCTAGCGGTCACAAACGATCAGGCGGCGGGTCCCGCGAGGGGCTCGCCGCCTTTTTCTTGTCCGGGGGGGCGTGGTCGATGCGTTGAAAACAACGCAAAAAGACGCCACGACAAGAGCCGTGGCGCCGATTCTCGCGGCGAACGTAGGCGGATTCAGCCAGCCTTAAACCGGCCGAACCAAGCCTTGGCTTTAGAAGCCTTCGCGCTCGAGCCGCTTGCGCTCAAGCTTACGGGCGCGACGAACGGCCTCGGCCTTCTCACGGGCGCGGCGTTCCGACGGCTTCTCGTAATTACGGCGAAGCTTCATCTCGCGGAAAACCCCTTCACGCTGCATCTTCTTCTTGAGCGCCTTCAGGGCCTGATCGACATTGTTGTCACGAACGAGAACTTGCACGTTGCGCCACCGCTCCTCTACGCTGAAAACACCCCCTTCGCACGGCATCGCTACCGTTCGGGAGCAGGGTTGATACCACAGTGATGTGGGCTTGGGAAGGGCTAAGGGCATTTAAGGAAGCTTCAATGTCGATTTTGAAGATCGCCCGCATGGGGCATCCGATTTTACAGGGAATGGCCGAGGCGGTGGCCGATCCCACCGCGCCCGAGATCCGCCGTTTGATCGCCGACATGGTCGAGACCATGATCGACGCCTCCGGCGCCGGCTTGGCCGCGCCGCAGGTGCATGTGCCGCTGCGGGTGCTGATGTTCCTGGTGCCGGGCGGGCGCGGCCAGGGCGAGGCGGTGCCGTTGACCGTGCTGATCAACCCCGAGATCGAACCGCTCGACGACAGTGTGCAAACCGCGTACGAAGGGTGTCTGTCCTTGCCGGGGTTGACCGGGGCGGTCCCTCGCTTCGGCAAGCTGCGCTACCGGGGGCTGGGACGCGACGGCAAGGTGATCGAGCGGGTGGCCGAGGGCTTCCACGCCCGCGTCGTCCAGCACGAATATGACCACCTGGATGGAATCCTGTATCCGATGCGCATGCCCGACCTGGGCAGTTTTGGTTTTGTCGAGGAAATCCGTCGGACCAGGGACGAGGCCGAGTTCGACGAGGGAGAATGAGGATGGAGATGCTGCGGATGAAGGATGCGCTGGTGGAGGCGATGCTGCCCCATGCCGCTTTCGACGGCTGGTCGGTAGCGGCGCTGGCTGCCGCCGCCCGCGACCTGGACCTCGATCCCACCTTGCCGGCGCGCCTGTTTCCCGGAGGATCGGCCGAGGTCGTGGCCCATTTCGTTGATTTCGCCGACCGCGCCATGGTCGAGGACTTCGCCGCCGGCGGGTTCGACGGCTCGGGAATCGGCTTGCAGGTTTTCCAGGCCATTCGCTTGCGGCTGGAGCGGTGGGCCGACCATCGCGAGGCCATCCGGCGCGCCGCCTCGGTGCTGTCGTTGCCGCAGAACCTGCCGCTGGCCCTGCGCCTGACCTGGGGCACCGCCGATTCCGTCTGGCGGGCCATCGGCGACCAGTCGCACGATTTCTCGTGGTACAGCAAGCGCGCCACCCTCGCCGCGGTTTACTCGGCGACGCTGTTGTATTGGCTGGATGACGGCTCGGAGGACAATGCCGACACCTGGGCCTTCCTGCGCCGGCGTCTCGGCGACATCCGCAACATTCCCAAACTGCGCGAGCGGATCGAAGGCATGGTGGCGGGGGCCAAGCTGGGCGGGCTGGGCCGCCGGCTCAAGGCTCCGGCGCGGCACTGGGGCATGCCGGGGCGGTAGGCGCTCAGCCAGCGGCGGCCTTGGCGTCGGCGATCACCGTGATGATTTTTTCCCGCAAGGCCGGCGGCAGCACCGGCTTGGCCAGGAAGGCGTTGACGTTCAACTCCTTGGCCCGGCTGACGGTGGTCGCGTCGGTATGGGCGGTCAGCATGATCACCGGCATGGTCCGGCCGTAGGGCAGGGCTCGCAGCGCCTTGACGAAGCCGAAGCCGTCCACCGGGCGCATCTGGACATCGCAGATGACCACGTCGGGCCGTTCGCGCTCGGCCATTTCCAGTCCGGAGGTGCCGTCATGGGCTTCGACCACGGAGCCGAGCCCGACTTGTTGCAGCATCTTCTTGACGATGGTGCGGACGAATTCCTGGTCATCGATCACCAGAGCCTTCACCCCACCCAGATCAACCGCTGTTGACATCCGACGTTCTCCCTTAAGAGCGGCTTTCTCACCGGTCTGTTGAACCTAGCAGAACCCGGGGAGAAAGCCAAAGGGACCAAAAGTTTTATGCGGTGGCGGCGGCGAGGGCATGGTTGCCGCCAGCTCGCTCGCGGGCGGCGGCGCGGCCGGCTTCGAAGGCGCGCTGGTTGACCTCCACCATGGTCGGCTTGCGCTCGCGGAAGCGGCCGACGATCTGCTCTTGCAGTTCCGTCGCCGGGAAGGGCAGGAAGTCGGCGATGGCGCCCAGCATGATGGTGTTGACCAGCTTCAGGTCGCCCAACTCGCGGGCGATGGCGCCGGCGTCGAAGTCGTAGACGGTGACGCCGGCGGCACGCATCTGCGCCACCGGGTCGTCGGGGTACTTGAACAGCCCCATGGACACCACCGGCGGAACCAGGCGGATGGTGTTGACCATGGCGATGCCGCCGGGGCGCAGCATGTCGGCCCAGCGCGAGCCTTCCGCCACCTCGAACGCCACCAGGATGTCGGCGGTGCCCGGTGTGATGACCGGCGACCATACCCGTTTGCCGAAGCGCACATGGCTGGTGACGACGCCGCCGCGCTGAGCCATGCCGGCGACCTCGGACTTCTTACAGTCGAAGCCCTTGGAGATGGCGGTCTGGGCCAGGATCTCGGCCGCCGTCATGACGCCCTGGCCACCGGTACCGCAGACCAGGATGTTGGTAATGACCTCACTCATGACGTTGTCCTCTATTCCGCGACAGCGACAGGCTGGGCCCGCACGATGGCTTTGGGCCCGCACGATTCGACGCACATGTGGCAACCGGTGCACATGGCGGTGTCGATGGTGGTGAATTTCAGCTCGTTGACCTTGCCGTCGGGGCGGGTCTTGGATTCCGACTTGCGCACGGTGATGGCCGGGCAGCCCACATTGATGCAGTTGCCGCAGCCGGTACAGTCCTCGTCCACCACCCGGTAGGGCTCGATCTTCTGATAGAACTCGGACAGCACGCAGGGGCGGTCGGTGATGATCACCGACGGACCGGGGGTCTCGATCTCCTGCTTGATGGTCTTGAACACCACCGGCAACTGGTAGGGATCGATCTTCTTGATGCGCTCGACCGGCACGCCCAGGGCCTCGACCAGCTTGGCGAAATCCACGCGGGGCGCGTCGTCGCCATGCAGGCCCTTGCCGGTGCCGGCGTGATTCTGGCCGCCGGTCATGCCGGTGGTGCGGTTGTCGAGGATCAACGTGGTGACGTTGCCGCGGTTATAGACGATGTCCAGCAGCCCCTGCATGCCCATGTGCAGGAAGGTGGAATCGCCGATGACCGCGACCACGGCCTTGTCCTTGGTCTCCTCCGAGCGTGCCTTGTCCATGCCGAGCGCGATGCCCATGGAGGCGCCCATGGAGATGGTGGTGTCCAGCGCGTTCCAGGGATGGCCGGCGCCCAGGGTGTAGCAGCCGATGTCGCCGGCGATCTGCACCTTCTTGCGCATGCGGGCCAACGAGTAGTAGACGCCCATATGGGGACAGGCGGCGCACATGGTCGGCGGGCGCGGGAACGGGTTGAAGGCGGGATAGGTGGTGGCCGCCGGGATGGGGTCGCCGAGGAAGCCCTTGATCGCCGGGATCAGGATGTTGGGGGTGAGTTCGCCCAGGCGCGGCAGCAGGTCCTTGCCGTGGATCTTGGACAGGCCGGCCGCCTTGAGGTCGTGCTCCATCAGCGGTTCGGTTTCCTCGACCACCACCACGTGGTCGACCTGCTCCGCCAGCTTTTCCACCAGCGCCACCGGCACCGGATAGGTGAAGCCCAGTTTCAGGACCGGCGCGTCGGGGAAGCTTTCGCGCACATGCATGTAGGCGGGGCCGGAGGCGACGAAGCCGACGCGGCGGTCCGAGCCGGGCTCGATGAAATTCAAGGGCGAGGCTTCGGCCAGGGTCTGGAGCTTGCCTTCGCGGGCGATCTGCTCCGGCAGGCGGCCCTTGGCGTTGGCCGGCGTCATCACCCAGCGCTTGGCGTCGGAGACGAAGCCGCTGATCGCCACGGGCTTGCGCTCGCCGATCTGCACCACCGCCTTGACGTGGCAGACGCGGGTGGTCAGGCGCAGCAGGACGGGGGTGTTGTAGGCCTCCGACAGGTCGAAGGCGTATTTGACCATCTCGTAGGCTTCCTGGGAATCCGCCGGCTCCAGCACCGGGACATGGGCGAAGCGGGCCCAGAAGCGGGAATCCTGTTCGTTTTGCGAGGAGCTCATGCCGACGTCGTCGGCCACGGCGATCACCAGGCCGCCGACCACGCCGGCCACCGTGACGGTCATGAAGGCGTCGGAGGCGACGTTGAGGCCCACATGCTTCATGGCGCAGAACGAGCGTGCACCTGACATGGAGCCGCCGATGGCGACCTCCAGCGCGACCTTTTCGTTCACCGACCATTCGGCGTAGAGATCCGGGTAAAGAGAGAGACTTTCCAGGATTTCAGTGGATGGCGTGCCGGGATAGGCGGCGGCGACCTTGACGCCGGCCTCCCAGACACCGCGCGCGATGGCGTCGTTACCCGACAACAAAAGACGTGACTGCGGCTTCGCCTGAACGGCAGCGGACATGGAAAGCTCCTCACCTCATACTCTCGACACGGCTCCGGCGGTCGGCGGGGTTGACCCTGTTATTCCGGCCGAAGCGCATGAAGCTACCATCGTCCCAGGGCGAAGCGGAAGCGGAATGCGCAAGGCCGCGCCCATCATTATATGTCGGAACGATACCGGACGCGGGTGATCTTGTATCAGATCCAGCGTCCATCCTTGGTCAGGCGGTTGAGGTGGTCGATGGCGATGCCCTGCACCGCCTTGGCGGCGATGGTCAGGGGGCGGTCGGAGGCGTGCGCCAACGAGATGATCCGCTCGATTTCGGGAGCGACGATGGGGATGCAGACCAGATTCCTCGCTTCGGGACCAAACCGCGCATAGCGTTCCGACAGGACGGTAAAGCCGGCCTCTTCCGCCACCAGCGCCTTGATCTGGTCCAGCGCATCGATTTCCATGACCACGTCGAGGTTGGATCGCAACGCCAGGGCGGCGCGCTCGACCTCGGCGCGGACGCCGTGCGGCTTGCCGGGAAGGATCAGCGGCAGGCCCAGCACGGTGGCGAGGTCGATGGTGTCGCGCCCCGCCGTGATCGCCGCGCCCTTGGCCGCCACCAGTCCCAGCCGCTCGCGGGCGACGAAGCGGGTGGCGAGGCCGGGCGGATGTTCGGTGCCGAACACCAGGGCCATGTCGACCTGCCCCGACAGCACCCATTCCAGCATATGGCCGGACAGCCCCTCCACTACCCGGAGATGGACCGAGGGGAACCGCCGCCGCACCTCCAGCGCCAACGGAACCGTCAGCAGCGGTCCCAGCGAGGTGGGAATGCCGATCACGGTGGGACCGCTCGGGGCCGCTTCCAGGCCGCGGATCTCGTCGCGCAGGCCCGCCATCTGCTCCACCAGCGACGCCGCCCGGATGGCCAGCCGCTGGCCGCTTTCGGTGGGCACCACGCCGCGCGCGGTGCGGTGGACCAGGGGGCAGCCGAACTCCTCCTCCAGCCGCTTCAGATGCAGGCTGAGGGCCGGCTGCGCCACATGCAGCGCCTCCGCCGCCCGGGTGAGCGAGCCGTATTCGACGATGCCGAGGAAGTAGCGAAGTTGGCGCAGATCCATGGCTTGGGGTGGGCCTTAATTCATTTCCTCATTCCGTCATGGCCGGACTTGTTCCGGCCATCCACGCGCTTCCGTCGGGCAATATCGCCAGTGGACTGGCGTGGATACGCGGGACGAGCCCGCGCATGACAACTGTTGGTGGCGGCACCGACGCTCAAAATGACTCGGTCCGTATCGCCATTAATCTCTCGGTCGGGAGACGAAGCGGTGCGGTCTGGAAGGCCTCTTGGTGTCCTTGGTGCCTTGGTGGTAAAAAATTGGTCTCCGGCCATCCTGGGCCGGTCAGGCTATAATAAACCGGTATCGCAGACTGAAAAGGTATATTTCAGAAGCGAGGCGAGGCTCTGCCGAGGGGCAATGAGGCCGGAAATGGGAGACGCCCATGACGTTGCAATCGTCGGTTACCATTGAGACGGTCAAATTGCCGCCCATTCATCCCGGCGAATTCCTGGTCGAGGAGTTGGCGGAAATCGGGGTGTCCGTATCGGCGCTGGCCCGCGCCTGGACGTCCCCCAGAGCCGTATGGCGGACATCATCTCCGGCAAGCGGTCGGTCACCGCCGACACCGCCTTGCGGCTGGCCGCCTATTTCGGAACCTCGGCGCGGTTGTGGCTCAACCTCCAGGCCGCGTTCGATCTGGCCACCACCCAAGCCAAGCAGGGGGACCACATCGCCGCCGTCGTCCGCCCCAGGGCGGCGTGAGGGGGAATGGGAGGTTAATCCATGGGATGTTTTCATGAATGCCTATGTAAATATGTACCCCATTTGAAGTTCAGCCGAACATTAGGCGAATTTCGAGAATGGCTGAATAGTGAAAATACGGCTTGCAATATAGATGCTGGCGATATTGTGGGTGACGGATCGTTATTTAGAGATGATTGCAATGTCATTATATCCGAATACACGAGCAATCTTGTTTTGAAAGGTGATTGTGGTGCCGGAAATAAATTAATTAATACACTATCAGTGCGGATACCGAATAATTTAGGTGGACAGCAAATAGTTGAGTTAAATAAATGCTTTATTCGTGTTATTGATATAAGTGGGAGTCCTTACGTCAGACTAACTTTGAAAAATTGCTTTGTGGACAGAATTCGTTTTGATCGTTGTGTGTTTCTTGATCTCGAAATTATTGGGGGCTGCCTTTTCGGAATTGAAGGGGAATCGCAGGCGTCTGAAAAGCATAGGCCATTTCTTGGGCGCGTAACGATTAAGAACCTGCATTTGCCTAGAAACATTGAGGAGGCAAAGCCCGGTGGTGGCGATGACGACAGGGCAAAGCTTGTGTATGAATTTCGTAATATGAGGATGTACCTTTCAAAGAAAGGTGATGTTTTGCCTGCAGGAATATTTCATGCAGCAGAGCTTGCTCTCGAAAGAGTCGACGAGAATGCTGTGTCGAAAACATTTAGCTGGCTTTATGAAAAGTTATCTGACTATGGGAATTCCGTTTCAAAGCCATTGTGGTGGCTTTTTGCGTCATGGCTTGTTTTGTTTGTGTCATGTGTAGTTCCAGATATGATTGGATATGCATCATCGGTTGTTGTTGATGGATGTTACCATGCGTCGGATCCTTCTTTGGCGCTCATCGGGTGGCGAGAGGACTTATGTCGCTCTTTTGTTTGGCGGTCACTTGCGTACCCATTTTATGCCACCTTAAATCCTATGAATATCCTTGTTATTCATCCTCTTATGACATCAGCTAGCATGCTTTGGGCGATTTTTCATTTATTTATTTCTTTATTTGGAACGGTAAATTTGGCCCTGCTTGTGTTGGCGCTACGACGGCGCTTTAAATTGGAAAAGGTTGATTGAGGGAAAACGGTGCTAGAGTCGAATTATACCGATCTCCCCCAAGCCGCCTGGTTCGCGTGACTGGGAATCCTGGCCACCTCGGCCTCGAGCGCCCGCTCCGCCAGATACAGGTCATGGGCTTGTTGCATCCGAAGCCAGAGGCTCGGCCCGTTCCCGCAGAACTTCCCCAGCCGCACGGCCATGTTCGGGGTGATGGAGATCGTTCCGGCCAGGATACGGTGGAGCGTCTGGCGGGAGATGCGAAGCTCCGCCGCCGCGTCCTTCACCGTCAGCCGAAGCGACGGCAGCACGCTGTCCCGGAGGATTGCGCCAGGGTGGACCGGACAACGGTTGGGCCGCTCGGCTGCCAAGTCTTCGGTGGTGTCCATGGCCTCGCTCCTCAATGGTATTGCTCCAGGTCGATACGGAGCGCATCTCCGTCTTCAAACTCGAAGGTGATACACCACGGGCCGTTGACATGGGCGGTGTACCGCTTGGGCTTTCCCTGGAGGCCGTGGAAGTTCCAGCCGGGGAGATTCATGTCCTCCGGCATGGTGGCCACGTCCAGGGCATCCAGGATTTGAAGGCTACGCTCCTGGAGGTTGGCGGCCACCTTGGCGCTCTCGCCGTCCCGGAAAAGCTCTTTCAGCCCTTTGTGCTTGAAGCTCCGTATCATGGCCTGAGTGTAGCATATGGTGCGTCACGCTGTAAAACGCCATGCGTCATATTGGGGGGGATTCGTGATTCCCAAAAAAACAAGGGCCGGAGACCTTGCGATCTCCGGCCCTTTTTGCGGGTCGTCGGGGAGTGGGGGGGACGACGACCGGCGCAGATTAGTCCAGCCGGCGCCAGAAGCTGAGGCGCTGCGACGGGACGAAGCCACAGCGGGCGAGGAACTGCAGCAGTTCGAAGCTGTTCCAGGCCACCTGGGTCTGCACCTTCTCGACGCCCAGCGACGACAGGTTGGTGATCAACTGGCTCATCAGGGCGCGGCCGACATTGTGGCGGCCGAAGGCGGGATCGACGCCGATGGTATCGAGGACGGCGGTGGGCTGGGCGCGGCCGAACTCACCATATTCGGTGCGGGCCATGACGAAGCCGGCGAACTGGCCTTCGATTTCCGCCACCAGCGACACCCGCACGCCGGACTCCTTGGTCACCTCGGAGATCTTGCGCTTGTAGTAGCTGGAGCGGTCGCGCCGCGTGACCTTGCGGTCAATGGAGACGATGAAGGGGAAGTCGGCCTCGGTCAGCGAGCGCACCGGGATGCGGTCGCGCGACAGCGCCGCGAAATCGTCGCCCGACGGATCGGACAGGTCCACTTCGTCGCTGTCGCGCACCTGCTGGGCCAGCGGGGCGTCGAAATCCGAGGTGTTGCCGGTGGTGCGCTCCAGCATCAGACGCGGCGCCAGCTCGAAGCCGGCGGACTGGAAGAAGCGGGTGATGCCGTGTTCGGTCCAGTTGGCCTGGGTGACCAGTTCGCGGATGCCACGGCTGCGCATGGCGTCTTCCACCGCCGCCATCAGCTTGCGGCCAAGGCCGGAACCACGCTGGTCGGGATCGACGCCGATGGTGTCGACCACGCCCACCGGGCCGGTGCCGCCGAACTCGCCATCCAGGATGTGAGCGAAGGCGTAGCCCTTGAGAACCGGGCCGTCGGCGGCGGCGATGGTCACGAAGCTGGCGGGTTCGGCGGCGGCGGCGGCCATGCGCTTTTCATGATAGTTGCGCCGCGGCGATCCGGTCAGGCGGCGATCAAGTTCGATCACCCGTTCAAGATCAGCGCTTACGATATCGCGGATTGTGGTGCTCATGGAACTCGCGAACCTCCCAGGCTCTTGGGTCCGTCCCCTTGGTGTATCCCGATGTCTGCCGGCTCTTGACGGCGGCCCCGGGCGGGGGGTACCCTGTTAAATGAATAATTCGGTACGATAATACCGAAATAAGCCGGCTGGTCAAGAGGGGGTTGGTATGAAGTGGGAATTTCCAGGTCGGGTGGCGGTGGTCACCGGTGGCATGCGCGGGATCGGGCTGACCATCGCCGAAGGGTTGGCGGCGGGCGGGGCCGAGGTCCATGTGTTCGACCGCGACATCGGCGCGTTACCTCCGAACATGACCGCCCATGCGGTTGACGTGTCGAATTCGGCCAGCGTCAACGCCGCCTTCGCCGCCATCGGCAAGCCGGTTCATCTGCTGGTCAACAACGCCGGCATCACCCGCGACCGGACCTTGCTGAAGATGAGCGACGACGAATGGCGCTCGGTGATCGACGTCAATCTGACCAGCGCCTTCCACACCATCCGCGCCGCCGGTCCCGGCATGGTCGAGGCGGGAGTGGGGCGTATCGTCAACATGATCTCCATCAACGGCCTGCGCGGCAAGGTGGGGCAGGGCAACTACGCCGCTTCCAAGGCCGGCATGGTCGGCCTGACCAAAAGCGCGGCCAAGGAGCTGGGCGGCAAGGGCGTGACCTGCAACGCCGTGGCGCCGGGCATGGTGCTGACCGAAATGACCCTGAAGCTGGATCAGCAGTTCCGCGACAAGGCCCTGGCCGAAGCGGCGCTGAATATCCTTCCCGACACCAACGACATCGCCAACGCGGTGCTGTTCCTGCTGTCCGACGCGGCGCGCTGCATCACCGGGGAGGTCATCAAGGTGGATTCGGGCCAGTACATCTAAAGGGCGCCGCTGATCGGCTCCGATCAGCGGGATACGGTATAAGCTGCATTGACAGTCTGTCATTGATGTCCTAATGTGAGTGCATGTTCACTCGCAAAGGGCTCGAATAATGCGGGACGGCAGCGCCACCAAACGGAAGATTCACGCGGCGGCGCTTGCGCTGTTCGTGGAAAAGGGCGTGGCGGAAACCACGGTGCGCGATTTGGCGCAGGCGGCCGGCATCGCCGAGGGGACGCTGTACCGCCACTATCCCTCCATGGACGCCTTGGTGCGGGACCTGTTCTCCTCCCATTACGCCGCCTTCGCCCATCGCCTGGAGGCGGTCCAGGCGCCCCGGCCCGATTTCGCCGGCAAGCTCGGCGCCATCGTGGCGGAGTTCTGCCGTTTCTTCGATGCCGAGCCGGTGCTGTTCCGCTTCCTGATGCTGGTCCAGCATCAGGCGCTGCCGCGTGTCGCCAACGATGCCGACAATCCGGTGGAGGTGGTTCATCGGGTCGTCGCCGAGGCCATGGACCAGGGCGAGATCGCCCTGCACCCCGCCGGACTGGCCGCTACCATGGTGCTGGGCCTGCTGCTGCAACCGGCCTTCGGGCTGGTCTATGGCCGACTGGCGCCGCCCTTCTCCCAGTATGCCGACACCATCGCCGCCGCCTGCCGGCGCGCCCTTGACGCCTAGGAGACCGATCATGCATGACGGGTCCTTCCATCTGCTGCGGTGCCGCCGTTTCCTGCCCTTGTTCGTGGCGCAATTCCTCGGCGCCGCCAATGACAACGTGTTCAAGAACGCCCTGGTCATCCTCATCGTCTACCGCCTGGGCGAAGGGCTGGCCATGGCGCCGCAGACCCTGGTCACGGTGGCGGCGGGGCTGTTCATCCTGCCGTTCTTCCTGCTGTCGGCCACCGCCGGTCAACTGTCGGACCGCTTCGAGAAAAGCGGCCTGATCAAGCTGGTGAAGCTGGCGGAGGTTGCCGTTTCGGCGCTGGGCCTGTGGGCGCTGATGGCGGTCAGCGTTCCGGCCATGTTGGCGGTGCTGTTCCTGTTCGGCGTCCAGGCTACCTTTTTCGGGCCGCTGAAATACGCGGTGCTGCCCGAGCATCTGGCCGAGCGCGAGTTGGTGGGCGGCAACGCCCTGATCGAGGGCGGCACCTTCATCGCCATCCTGCTGGGCACCGTCGCCGGCGGCTTGCTGATCCTGACCGAGGAGGGTGTCGCCAGGGTGTCGGGGCTGATGCTGGCCCTGGCGGCGGGCGGTTTCGCCGCCAGCCTGTTCCTGCCCAAGGCGCGGGCCGGCAACGCCAAGGTCAAGGTCTCGGCCAATATCGCCGCCGAGACCTGGGCGGTGCTGGGGCTGATCCGCCAGCGCCGCGACCTGTTCCTGTCGGTGCTGGGGATCTCGTGGTTCTGGCTGATGGGGGCCACCTTCCTGGCCCAGTTTCCCGCCTTCACCAAGGACGTCCTGCTGGCCGACCAGCAGGTGGTGACTTTGCTGCTGACTGTGTTCTCGGTGGGAATCGGCATCGGCTCGGTGCTGTGCGGCCGCCTGCTCGACGGCGAGATTTCCGCCCGTCCCGTTCCCTTCGCGGCGCTGGGCATGACCCTGTTTTCGTTCGACCTCTATTTCGCCAGCCAGATGAGCTTTCCTGCCGGAACCGCCCTGGCCGGGCTGGGCGAATTCCTGGCCCGTCCCGCCGATTGGCGGGTGCTGGGCGACCTGCTGGCCATCGCCATCTGCGGCGGCCTGTACATCGTGCCGCTCTACACCATCCTGCAAAGCCGCAGCGACGCCGACAGCCGGGCCCGCGCGGTGGCCGCCAACAACGTCATGAACGCCCTGTTCATGGTGATCTCGGCGGTGGCGGGAGGGGCCATGCTGGCGCTGGGGTTCTCGGTGCCCCATGTTTTCCTGGTCCAGGCCGTGGCCAATCTGGTGGTGGCGGTTTATATCTGCGGCCTGCTGCCCGACACCGTTCTCAAGGGGGTGTTCGCCTGGGTGCTGCGCCGCGCCTATGGCGTGCGCATCGACGGGCTGGAGCATCTGGCGGCGGCCGGCGACAAGGCAGTGATCGTGGTCAACCACGTCTCCTTCCTCGACGCGGTGCTGATGGCCGCCTTCCTGCCGGGCAAGCCGACCTTCGCCATCAACACTCTCATCGCCCGGAAATGGTGGGTGAAGCCGTTCCTCTCGGTCATCGACGCCTATCCCATGGACCCCACCAATCCCATGTCAACCAAGGGGCTGATCCAGGCCGTGAAGAGCGGCCGCACCCTGGTGATCTTCCCGGAGGGCCGCATCACCGTCACCGGCGCCCTGATGAAGGTCTATGAAGGCCCCGGCATGATCGCCGACCACGCCGACGCCCCCATGGTGCCGGTGCGCATCGACGGCGCCCAGTACACCCCGTTCTCGCGGCTGAAGGGCAAGCTGCGGCGGCACTGGTTCCCCAAGATCCGCATCACCGTGCTGCCGCCCCGCCGGTTCCATGTCCCGGCCGAGGTCAAGGGCCGCGCCCGGCGGAGCCGCATCGGCGCCGCCCTCTACGACGTCATGTCGGGGATGATGTTCGAGACCACCGAGCGCCATCGCACCCTGTTCCAGGCCTTGCGGGAGGCGCGGCGGCGGCACGGCGCGGCGGCGGTGGCGCTGGAGGATATCAATCGCAAGCCGCTGTCCTATGGCCGGCTCATCGCCGGCAGCTTCGCCCTGGGGCGTGAAATGATCAAGGGCAGCGAGATCGGCGAGGCGGTGGGTCTGCTGCTGCCCAACGCCAACGCCAACGCCGTGAGCTTCTTCGCCCTGCAAGCCTTCGGGCGGGTGCCGGCCATGCTCAACTTCTCCATCGGCCCCGGCGCGGTGGTGGCCGCCTGCGACGCCGCTCGCATCAAGACGGTGGTGACGTCGCGCCGCTTCATCGCCCAGGCCCGCCTCGGGGCGGTCGAGGAGGCGCTGACGGGCAAGGTCCGGCTGCTCTATCTGGAAGACATGGCGCCCCGTGCCGGCAAGCTTTACGGCCTGCTGGCAAGCTGGGTGAAGCGGCCGGTCAAGCGCTCGCCCGACGACGCGGCGGTGATCTTGTTCACCTCGGGCTCGGAGGGCACCCCCAAGGGGGTGGTGCTCAGCCATGCCAACATCCTGGCCAATTGCAACCAGCTGGCGGCGCGGGTGGCGTTCAGCCCCCAGGACATGGTGTTCAACGCCCTGCCGGTGTTCCATTCGTTCGGTCTGACCGGGGGGCTGTTGCTGCCGCTGCTGGCCGGCATCAAGGTCTTCCTCTATCCCAGCCCGTTGCACTACCGCATCGTGCCGGAGATGGTCTACGACACCAACGCCACCATCCTGTTCGGCACCGACACCTTCCTGGCCGGCTATGGACGGGTGGCGGCGCCCTACGACTTCTACTCGGTGCGCTATGTCTTCGCCGGGGCGGAGAGGGTCAAGGACGAGACGCGGCGGGTCTGGATGGACAAGTTCGGCATCCGCATCCTGGAAGGCTACGGCGCCACCGAGACCGGCCCGGTGCTGGCGGTCAACACGCCCATGCATCACAAGGCCGGCACCGTCGGCCGCCTGCTGCCGGGCATCGAGTCGCGGCTGGACCCGGTGCCGGGCATCGACGAAGGAAGCCGCCTGTCGGTGCGCGGCCCCAATGTCATGCTGGGCTATCTGCGGGTGGAGCATCCGGGCGTGCTGGAGCCGCCCAAGGACGGCTGGTACGACACCGGCGACATCGTCACCATGGACGAGTTGGGCTTCGTGCGCATCGTCGGCCGCGCCAAGCGCTTCGCCAAGATCGCCGGCGAGATGGTGTCGCTGGGCTCGGTCGAGGCTGCCGTCGCGGCCCTGTGGCCGGCCGGCCAGCACGCGGTCGTCGCCATTCCCGACGAGAAGAAGGGCGAGCAACTGGTGCTGGTCACCGACCATGCCGGAGCGACCCGCGCCGACCTGCTGACCCAGTTCCGCGCCCAAGGCTTGGCCGAACTGCTGGTGCCGCGCAGCGTGCTGGTGGTGGCCAAGCTGCCGCTGCTGGGTACCGGCAAGACCGACTATGTGGCGGTCAAGGCGCTGGCCGTCAGGTAAGCTGGGACACGCCGCTGCCCGGCTGCTTTCCGGTTTGGCCGCCATTCGAGGTCGTCGAGGTTCCCGTCGGGTCCTGCGCCTTACCATAAAGCAGCGCCGCCCGAGTTGGCGATTGGTACAGCTCGTCGCCGCTGTTGGGGTCGCGCCATTCCTGGATCAAGGCTCCGGTGACGGGATCGACGGTGGTGATCGGGCTGGGATAGTAGAGGGCGTTGGAAGTGGGCGAGGAGCCCCCTGAAGAGGGGGATTGAAAGGGCGTCGTCGTCGTCGCGGTCGTGGACGCGGTTCCGAACGAAGCACCTGTCCCTGTGACGCCGGAGATATCCATTGTTCTCGCCCATTTTATTCATGTGGCGCGTCCGCCGGCTCGGGGCGATGTCCCGAGCCGGTGGCAATGATGGTCACGCGCTGATGTTGACGTAGGTCCCCGGGGTCGTCGCGGTCGTCGCCGTGGACGTGGCCGCCGCGGCTTGGGCCGTCTGAATCTGGGTGGCCAGGGTGGCGGCTTGGCTGGCGCCGTTGTCGCCGTCGGCATCCGGTGTCGCGGCACTGCCGCCTGCGGCGGTCGGGGCCGCGCCTTGCTTGTGGTGATGCCCCTTGTGGGCGGCCTGAACGTCCTGCTGCAGCGAGGAGAAGGCCTTCTGCGCCCCGGAGACGTCGCCGTTTTGCAGCGCGGTCTGGAGCGCCTGGTAATTGGGGTCGCTCGTCAGCTTCGAGGCGTTGGAGGAGCCCTGGAGATCTTGCTGAAGCGTGGTGAACGCACTCTGCGCCCCGGCAAGGTCGCCGCTCTGAAGGGAACTCGACAAAGAACTGAAGTCGGCCTTGCGTTGCTGGAACGCAGCCTGATTGGCGCTCTGGCTGGACGATACCGAAGAGATGGACATGGTTATCTCCCTTTTCTGGGGATCATCATCATTCCGCCCTTTCATGGACGGCATGAGGCCAGATTAGGTCCCCACCCTGACGTAAAGCTGTCGGCGTTCCCTCGAAATGGTAACAGATCGTAACAGATGCCATAGGATCAGGCGGCAGCCGTTGTATAATGGCGTGCTTGGCAGGGCGGAACCTATGTCGGCTAAGCGGTGGGGTGCCGGGACACATTACTGCCGGAGGAGTGCGTGCGGATCGTCACATGGTCGGATGAGATGGCTTTGGGCATCGCGGAGATCGACGCCGATCACGCCGCCTTGCTCAAAATCGTGCAGGATATCGAGGCAGCGCTTTGCTCGTCCAAGGATCAGCCCGACCTCCATGAGAAGGTCGTCCACCTCTTTCGCTTCGCGGACGAGCATTTCACGCGTGAAGACGGCTTGATGGACCGTCTTCCGCCCCAGAAATACGCGGAGCACATCGACGCGCACAGGCAAATGCATGTGGGCTTCCTGGCTCGGATCGCGGGGCTTTGTAACCGCACGGCCTTCGGGGATGGCGTTGAGGGCTTCTCCGGCAGCGACAAGACCACTCTCACCGACCTGGTGCTTGAAATGGTCTCGACCGACCGCGAGATGACGGACCATCTTGCCGAGGAAGGTCTGATTTAATCCCAGACTATTGCCGGCCCTTGCCCTGGAGGGCCTCCAGCAGCGGCGCCAGCCGGTCGTCGTAGGCGTGCCAGCGGCCGACCGCGTTGCGATAGATCGGCTGGCGCACTTGCGCCCAGCTTGCCGTCCGGACCGGCCGGGGCGTGCGGTGGAAATCGAGGCAGGCGGGGTCCCAGTCGAGGCCGCAATGGGCCAGCAGCCGGCGGGCCTGGCCTTCGAGATCGTCGACCACCGCCTGGTAATCGACCTCCAGCAGCACTTCGGGGGGCAGGGTTTGACGCCAATGCCGCATCAGGGCGTCGTAGGCCAGCCAATAGCGGCCCAGCTCGCCAAGGTCCCAGGCGAAGGGCTGCGAGTTGACGAAGAACTTGGAAAAGCACGACACGCAGGTATCGACCGGATCGCGGCGGGTATGGATGATGCGGGCTCGCGGCAGGGCAAGATGGATGAGGCCGGCAAAAACGAAATTGACGGGCATCTTGTCGGTGAAGCGTATCGCCGCCCTTGCTGTGTTTCCCGGCACCTCGAGATGCACCGCGTCGAGATAGGCCGCCCCCACCCGCTGGAGATCCGGAGCTGTGATGTCGGCGGGAAAACGCGGTCCCAGCACCGCGCCCACCGTTTGGGAGAAGGTGTCGAGTTCGCCGGCCGCCGCCACGGCGGGATGACTGGCGAGGATCTGCTCGACCAGGGTCGAGCCCGAGCGCGGCATGCCAAGGATGAACACCGGCTCGGCGGAATCGTGCCCGAGGCCGCCCAGTCGGCCGATCAGTTCGGGGGTGAAGGCGGCTCGGATGCGCTCGAACTGCTCGAAGAAGAAGTCCTCGTCGTAGGCGATCGAAGTCCGCTTCAACCGGTTGCCCTGCAGCAGGTGGTCGAAGGCGCGTCCGTACTCCCCAATGTCGTCCATGGCCTTGGCCATGGCGAAGTGGATTTCGATGCGGCTGTCAGCCGGCAGCGACTCCACATTCCGCGCCATCTCTTCCAGGGCGGTCAGATGGCGGTCGCCGGGGGTGAAACGCCACGCCTCGGACAGGCTGCGATAGTAACGAGCCTTGTCCGGGGCCATGGCGATGACCCGTTCCAGGGCCTCGACCACCTCATCCACTTGTCCCACCTCCATCATCGTCTTGGCCAGATTGCTCCAGGCGGCGGACGAGGCTGGGGTCAATTCCGTCGCTCGCCGGAGATGAACGGTGGCCTCGTCGTGGCGATTCAATTGCCGCAGCGTGGTTCCGAGATTGTTGTGGGCGTCGGCATGGTCGGGCGACAGGTCGAGGGCGGCGCGAAAATGGCGCTCCGCCTCCGAAAGTTGGCCAAGGCCATGCAGCGCCATGCCCAACTCGTTGTGGATGGTGCTGTCCCGTGGGTCGAGGGCGACAGCCTGACGGAATCGTTCCACCGCCTCGTCGAAGCGCAACTGCCGCGCCAGCAGGTGGGCATGCTTGACCAGTAACGGCACCATCCCCGGCTGCTGCGCGACCGCCTGCCGGATCAGATCCTCGGCCTCGTCGATGCGCCCCTGCTGCTCCCGCAGCAATCCAAGTCCGGCCAGGGCGCCGAAATGGGAGGGAGCGATGCGCAGGATGCGACGATACAGCCTGTCGGCCCGCGACTCCTGGCCGGTGGTCTGGAAATCCAGGGCCTTGCGCTGCGCCCGTTCCAAACGGGCGGCAAGATTGGGAGCGATCACGGCGGCAGGAGCTGTCATGCGCGGACGCCGTCGTGATCGAGGCCCACGGCCGATGTCATCGCAAGCAAGGATCGTATGTTCATGTCGCCAGGCGCCATCCCAACCATGTCTCGACCATATGGGGGCGATATTGGCACTGGATTGTAACGGCAGCATGACGGGGAACTGGAAATTGGTAACGTAACGAAACAGCGTCCACGACGGCCCTGGAATTTGGATCACGTCAAGCAATTGACCGCGCGACCAGACGCTGGCGGCAGAAGGACCAAGCCCGATGTTCCGGCAACGGGTCGCCACCACATGAGAATGAAGGCTGGACGGCCGGCGGGCCGCCACACATCATGGATATGAGTTCCGCCTTCATCCCATGGGGAGAGCATGTTTCGGAAGTTCTCCTATCTGCTGGCCTTGGCGCGGGAACGGCATTGCGTAGCCGATGGCACCGTCCTGCCCAAATGGGCGGTATCGATAGCCTTTTGCTGTCGCAGCATGGAAATTTCGTATTTGAAATGGCCTTGAGTTCTGCTTCACGCTGGCACACATACCAGTTCGGTGCCGTGTCGCTTTACTGCGAGCTTTATCGCGACGCCATCCCAGACTGAATCAGAACAAATGTGTCGCCGGGAGGATGCCGATCAATGACCACCGCATGGAATGCGGAACGCGCGCGCGTTATCGTGGACAACCACCGGTCCCTGCCTGGGGCGCTGTTGCCCATCCTGCACGCTCTCCAGGAAGAGTTCGGCTATATCGACGGTCAGGCTACGCCGCTGCTGGCTGAAAGTCTGAATTTGTCGGGAGCGGATATCCACGGGGTGATCAGCTTCTATCATGATTTCCGGCGGACCCGGCCCGGGCGTCATGTCGTCAAGGTCTGTGTCGCGGAGGCTTGCCAAGCCCAGGGATCGGATTCGTTGGTCGATGGTCTTGCCTCGACATTGGGCCTTTCCCTCGGCGAAACCACCGCCGACGACGCCTTCACCATCGAGGCCGTCTATTGCCTGGGCAATTGCGCCCTGGGGCCGTCGGTCATGGTGGATGGTCGCCTGATCGGCCGCATGACCGTATCCCGTCTGGGTGCGCTCATGGCCGAAGCGGAGGGCGTCCAGCCATGAGCGGCCCCGTCACCGTCTACGTGCCCTGCGATGCCGCCGCCTTGTCCATGGGCGCCGACGAGGTGGCCCAGGCCATCGCCGCCGAGGCCGAGGCCCGCCACATTCCCCTCCGTCTGATCCGCAATGGCAGCCGCGGCATGCTGTGGCTGGAGCCGTTGGTCGAGGTGGTGACCGAGCGGGGCCGCGTGGCCTATGGCCCGGTCAGCCCCGACGCGGTGGCGGATCTGTTCGACGCCGGATTTCTGACGGGAAAACCTCACCCCTTGGGGCACGGGCCGACCGAAGAGATCTTCTATCTGAAACATCAGAACCGTCTGACCTTCGCCCGCTGCGGCGTCATCGACCCGGTCTCGGTGGAGGACTACCGCGCCCATGGCGGCTTCGCCGGCCTGGAGCGGGCTTTGTCGCTGAGCCCGGCGCAGATCGTCGAGGAGGTGACCCAGTCGGGTCTGCGCGGGCGCGGCGGCGCCGGTTTTCCCACCGGCGTCAAATGGAACACCGTGCTGAATGCCCCGGCCGACCGGAAATACATCTGCTGCAACGCCGACGAGGGCGACAGTGGCACCTTCGCCGACCGCATAATCATGGAGGGTGATCCCTTCCTGCTGATCGAGGGCATGACCATCGCCGCCCTGGCGGTGGGAGCGACCCAGGGCTACGTCTACATCCGCTCGGAATATCCCCATGCGGTGGCGACCCTGCGTGAGGCCATTCGCCGCGCCTATGCCCAGGATTGGCTGGGCCACCACATCCATGGATCGGATCGCGACTTCCACCTGGATGTTCGCGTCGGCGCCGGCGCCTATGTGTGCGGCGAGGAAACCGCCATGCTGGAAAGTCTGGAGGGCAAGCGCGGCATGGTTCGCGCCAAGCCGCCGCTTCCCGCCCTGGAGGGCCTGTTCGGCCAGCCCACGGTGATCAACAACGTCCTCACCCTGACCTCGGTGCCGGTGGTCCTGGCCAAGGGAGCGGCCTTCTATCGCGATTTCGGCGCCGGTCGCTCGCACGGGACGCAGCCGTTCCAACTGGCCGGCAACATCAAGCAGGGCGGCCTGGTGGAACTGGCCTTCGGGGTTTCCCTGCATGACCTGATCTATCGTTTCGGCGGTGGCACCGCGTCGGGGCGGCCGCTGCGGGCGGTGCAGGTGGGTGGCCCGCTGGGGGCCTATCTGCCGGCGGATCAGTTGGACACGCCCGCCGACTACGAGGCCATGGCGGCGCGCGGCGCCATGCTGGGGCACGGCGGCATCGTCGTGTTCGACGACACCGTGCGGATGGCCAGGCAGGCCCGCTTCGCCATGGACTTCTGCGCCGAGGAATCCTGCGGCAAGTGCACGCCCTGCCGTATCGGCGCGGTGCGGGGGCGCGAGGTGCTGGACAAGATCATCGCCGGCCAGGACGTGGCCGACAATCTGGCCCTGCTGGAAGACCTCTGCACGGTGATGGCCGACGGCTCCCTGTGCGCCATGGGCGGCTTGACGCCGCTGCCGGTACGAAGCGCGCTTCGCCATTTCCCCGAGGATTTCGCCGTCGGGGCGAAGCGCTAACCAGGACACGGACATGAACTTGAAATCCAAGGATTTCGGTACGCCGAAAAGCGACGCCCCCCTCCAGGTCAGCCTGACCATCGACGGCCATGGCGTGCGGGTGCCGGAAGGCACCTCGATCATGCGGGCGGCGGCCGAGGTGGGGATCATGATCCCCAGGCTCTGCACCACCGACACGGTCTCGCCGTTCGGGTCGTGCCGTTTATGCCTGGTCGAGATCAGCGACCGCAAGGGCACGCCGGCCTCCTGCACCACGCCGGTGGCCGAGGGCATGGCCGTGTCCACCAATACGCCGCGCCTGGCCGCCTTGCGCCGGGGGGTGATGGAGCTTTACATCTCGGACCATCCGCTGGATTGCCTGACCTGCGCCGCCAACGGCGACTGCGAATTGCAGGACATGGCCGGAGCGGTGGGGCTGCGCCGGGTGCGCTACGGCCTGGATGGCGCCAACCATCTGGATGGAATCAAGGATGGCAGCAACCCCTATTTCCAGTTCGATCAGGCCAAATGCGTGGTGTGTTCGCGCTGCGTGCGGGCGTGCTCGGAAATTCAGGGCACCTTCGCCCTGACCATCGCCGGACGGGGCTTCGCCTCGCAGGTCATGCCGGGCGCCGCCGCCGACTTCATGGGATCGGAATGCGTGTCCTGCGGCGCCTGTGTCCAGGCCTGCCCCACCGCCGCCCTGATCGAGACGGCGGTGGTCCGCCAGGGCCAGCCCGAACACGCGGTGGAAACCACCTGCGCCTATTGCGGCGTCGGGTGCAGCTTTCGCGCTGAAATGCAGGGCGACACCGTGGTCCGTATGGTGCCGTCCAAGAACGGCGGCGCCAACGAGGGCCATTCCTGCGTCAAGGGCCGCTTCGCCTGGGGCTATGCCAGCCACAAGGACCGCATGCTCAAGCCGATGATCCGCGAGCGCATCACCGATCCTTGGCGGGAGGTGGACTGGACCGAGGCCATCGCCCATGCGGCGCGTGGTCTCCAGCAGGTGCAGGCCCGTCACGGCGTCAAGTCCATCGGCGGCATCACCTCGTCGCGCTGCACCAACGAGGAAGTCTACGCGGTGCAGAAGATGATCCGCGCCGCCTTCGGCAACAACAACGTCGATACCTGCGCCCGCGTCTGCCATTCCCCCACCGGCTACGGACTGAAGCAGACCTTCGGCACCTCGGCGGGAACCCAGGACTTCAAGAGCGTCGACAAGGCCGATGTGATCGTCGTCATGGGCGCCAATCCCACCGACGGCCACCCGGTCTTCGCCTCGCGCATGAAGCGACGCATCCGCCAAGGGGCCAAGCTGGTGGTGATCGACCCGCGCGCCATCGATCTGGTGAAAAGCCCGCATGTGGCGGCCGACCACCATCTGCAACTGCAGCCCGGCACCAATGTGGCCATGGTCAACGCCTTGGCGCATGTGATCGTCACCGAGACCCTGGTCAAGACCGACTTCGTCGCCCAACGCTGCGACGCGGAGAACTTCCGTCAATGGGCCGACTTCGTCGCCCGGCCCGACAATTCCCCCGAAGCCCTGGAGGCCGTCACCGGCGTCGCCGCCGCCAAGGTGCGCGACGTGGCGCGGCTCTACGCCAACGCGGGCAACGGGGCCATCTATTACGGCCTGGGCGTGACCGAGCATTCGCAAGGCTCGACCACCGTTATGGGGATCGCCAATCTGGCCATGGCCACCGGCAATATCGGCCGCGAGGGCGTGGGGGTGAACCCCTTACGCGGCCAGAACAACGTGCAGGGATCGTGCGACATGGGGTCGTTCCCGCACGAATTCTCCGGCTATCGCGACGTCAAGGACGATGCCGTGCGCGCCCTGTTCGAGGTGGTGTGGGGCCGCGAGTTGGATGCCGAACCGGGCTTGCGCATTCCCAACATGTTCACGGAGGCTCTGCACGGCTCCTTCAAGGGCATGTTCGTGCAAGGCGAGGACATCGCTCAGTCGGACCCGAACACCACTCATGTGACGGCGGCGCTGGAGTCGCTGGAGTTCCTGGTGGTGCAGGATCTGTTCCTGAACGAAACCTCGGCCTATGCCCATGTGTTCCTGCCTGGCACCTCGTTCCTGGAAAAGGACGGCACCTTCACCAATGCCGAGCGGCGCATCAATCGGGTGCGCCCGGTGATGGCTCCCAAACAGGGCATGCAGGAATGGGAGATCGCCGCCGCCATCGCCACCGCCATGGGCTATCCCATGCATTGGGACAGCGGTGCCGAAATCATGGCGGAAATCGCCCGTGTCACCCCCACCTTCACGGGCGTCAGCTTCGAAAGGCTGGACCGGGTCGGCAGCCTGCAATGGCCCTGCGACGACGGCGCCCCCGACGGCACGCCGATCATGCACATCAACGGTTTCGCCCGTGGCAAGGGGCAGTTCGTGCTTACCGAGTTCGTCCCCACCAAGGAACAGACCTCGCGCTTTTTCCCGTTGATCCTGACCACCGGACGCATCCTCAGCCAATACAATGTGGGGGCGCAGACCCGGCGGACCGACAACGTGGCCTGGCATCCGGAGGACGTGCTGGAGATCCACCCTCACGACGCCGAGGAACGGGGCGTCTCCCAGGATGATCTGGTGTCGCTGGCCAGCCGCATGGGCGCCACCACGCTGCGGGCGAGCATCACCGAGCGGGTGCCGCCGGGCGTGGTCTACACCACCTTCCACCACCCGGTGACCGGCGCCAACGTGGTGACCACCGATCAATCGGATTGGGCCACCAATTGCCCGGAATACAAGGTGACGGCGGTGCAGGTCAGCCGCAGCAACTACCTTCGCGCCAGCGTTGCCGAATAGGAGACAGTCATGGTCTTGCGTGACGCCGTCGACGGCGACGATCCCCCCGCCAAGGAAGCCGGTCCGCGGGCCTGCTCGGTCCCGGTGCGGGGGACGGGGCACCGGACCTTCTCGGTGCAGGAGCGGGTGGACTGGATGCTGCCGGAGGAGGAGCCGGTCGCGCTGGTCTACAATCGCCGGACTTTCGCGGTCATGCTGGCCAGCCCGGCCGACCTGGAGGATTTCGGCCTGGGCTTCAGCCTGTCGGAACGCATCGTCGCCCATGGGTCGGAGCTGCACGAGATCGAGGTCAAGCGCCTGGACGAGGGATTGTCGGTGCAGATGACCATTCCCTCGGCGCGGGCGGCGGCGCTGGTCGGCCGGCGCCGTGCCCTCGAAGGGCGCTCCGGCTGCGGCCTGTGCGGCATCGAAAGCCTCAAGGCGCTGCGGCACCCCTTGCCGGCGGTGATCAGCCCGGTCGTCGCCCCGGCGGCCATCGCGCAGGCCCTGAACCAGTTGGAGCAGCACCAGCCCATGCGGGCGCTCAATCACTCGGTTCATGGCGCGGCGTGGTGCGACCGCCATGGCCGCATTCTGCTGGCCCGCGAGGATGTGGGGCGCCATTCCGCCCTGGACAAGCTGATCGGAGCCATGTGCCGCCAGGGCATGGACACCGGCGATGGCTTCGTCGTGCTGTCCAGCCGCTGTGGCTTCGAACTGGTGCAAAAGGCTGCCGCGGTGGGAATTGGCCTGCTGGCTTCGGTTTCGGCACCGACCACCATGGCCTTTTCCAAGGCTTGCGAAGCCGGCATGACCCTGGCGGTCTCGGCGCGGGGCAAGGGGATCGTCCTACTGAAAGAGGGTTCGTAACCGACGTAACCACCGCCGGATAAACAGCTGGAAGGTGACGCTGACCTGGGCCATGGTGTGGATCCCCTTGGGCTGGGGAATCTGGATTACCCTGCAAAAGACCCTGTTGCTGTTCCGGTAAGTCCGCGTCCGGCCGCGCCGCGATAAAGAGCGTAGAAAGCAAGCAACCTCAACAGGTTGCTTGCTTTCTACGGTTGATCTCCGAACCATCCGAAATCCCGCGGCGCTTCGCCACGGGTGGGCAGGTCACACGCTCCGTCTTGCCCGGCTCAGCGGGATGGTGATGGCCGCCACCACCAGCATGACCGTCACGTACAGCATTCCCGCCGTGAAACTGTGGGTCAGGTCCTTGAGAAATCCGACCACCGACGGGCTCACCGCCGAGGCCGACAGGCCGGCCGCGCTGATCAGGGCGATGCCGGCCGGCCGGGCGGCACTGGGCAGGACGGCGGCGGGAATCGCCCAGAAGATGACCATGCCGCAGAACCCGCCGACGGTACAGAAGATCAGCCCGAGCAACCGGATTTCCGGGGCGGTCACGAAGCTGACCAACTGCCAGCCGACCACCGCCAGGGCCACCGGCAGGATGAAGTTCCAGACCCGTTCGCCGCTGCGGTCCGAGCGCATGCTCCACAGCGGCATCGCCACCGCGGTGAACAGCGGTGGGATGGCGGAAATCAGGCCGACATAGGACAGGCTTTCGGCCACCATCACCTCGCGGATGATCTGCGGGCCCCAGGTGGCGATGGTGTTCAGCGTGGTCACCAGCCCGAAATAGGCCACCGACAGGAACAGGACGTCCCGGCTGGCCAGCACTTGCCAGACGCTGCGACGATCCTCGACGTGATCGACGGTTTGTTCCCGACCGATGCGGGCCTTCAGCAGGCTGCGTTCGGAATCGTTCAGCCATTTTACCGATTCCGGGCGGTCGGCAAGGTAGAAATAGGCGACCACTCCCAGCAGCACCGCCGGCACGCCCTCGATCAGGAACAGCCAGCGCCAGCCGGCGATACCCCATAGCCCGTTCATGTCGAGGATCAGGCCGGAGATGGTCGAGCCGAACATCAGTGTGACCGGTTGCGCGACCATGAAGACCGCGGTGGCGCGGGCGCGGTACGACGGCGGGAACCAATAGGTCAGATACAGCAGCACACCGGGCAGGAACCCCGCCTCGGCGATGCCGACCAGCAATCGGAGGCCGTAGAGGCTGTTCGGCCCCTCGGCGAACATGGTCGCCATGGAGGCGATGCCCCAGGTGACCATGATGCGGGGGATCCAGACCCGCGCCCCGAATTTCGCCATCAGCATGTTGCTGGGGACTTCGCACAGCACATAGCCGAGATAGAACACCGTGTTGGCGACGCCGAACATGGTGGCCGACAGGCCGAGGTCCTTGTTCATGGACAAGGCGGCGAAGCCGATATTGATGCGATCGAGATAGGAGATGATGTAAAGGACGAACAGGAACCAGATCAGGCGCCGGAAGACCTTCCGGACCACCCGCTCCTCATCGGCCGGAGTGGCGGCCGGCGAATCGCGCAGCATGACAGTCATGACGTTTCCCTCCCGAGGACGCGCTTCCCGTGAGACGCCCTCCTCTTTTTCGGGAGGGCTTGGTCTCGGTCTTCTTGTTCTACAGCTTGAAGATGCGCTCCGCGTTGCGGCCACGCACCAGATGCCGGGTCTCGCCGCCCAAGGCGTCGACGCGGCCCAGGCAGCCGATCATGTCGCCGATATTGTGGGGATAATCGGACCCGTACAACACGTTTTCGGGACCGCAGACATCGACGCACATCTGCAAGGCGTCCTGGCGGAACACCACCGAATCGACGTAGATGCGGCGCATGTAATTGCTGGGGCGGTCCTTGGTGTGGGCGCCGCAGCTGGGGATGCGCTCGTGGCAGATGTCGAGGCGGCCGACGATGAAGGGCAAGGCGCCGCCGCCATGGCCGGCGATCATCTTGATGTTGGGGTAACGGTCGAAAAAGCCGTCATAGATGCAGCGCGCGATCGCCATGGAGGTGTCGAACAGGAATCCCACCGGCGGCACCAGATTGTGGGTGGCGGCATCCATCTGGCTGACACCGGGCGGTGCGGTCGGATGCACGAACACCGGCAGTCCGCTTTCATCGATGGCCTGCCAGATCGTGGCGAAGTCGGGATCGGTCAACGACTTGCCGGCGATGTTGCCCAGCACCACCACGCCGGCCGCCCCCGCCGCCTGGGCCCGCGCCAGTTCGGCGATCGCCACGACTGGGTATTGCCAAGGCAGCGAGGCGAACCAGCGGATGCGGTCGGGATAGGTGCATTGGGCGGCCGCCAGATCGTCGTTCATGATCTTGGCGGCTTCCAGGCTGACCTCGGCGCCGCCCCAATAGACGTTGGGACAGGTGAGCGAGATGATGGCCATGTCCACCTTGGCCTTGTTCATGTTCTTGATGCGCAGGTCGTAGTCGAACATCTCGGGCAACGGCGTCATGAACGGCGCGCCGTCCATGTGGATGACATCGGCAAGGGCGCCCACCGGCTCGACGCTGTAGCGCGGTCCGCCGTGCTGACGCAGCAGCGACAGCCAGGTCTTGTTCAGCATGTGGGTATGCACGTCGATTACGGCACTCATCGGCATTCCTCCCGTGATTGGCTTTTCGCCGTCAGGCATGGGTGGACGGCACCATTGCTTGATCTTAGGAACGCCAAGGGATATTCGTAAAATGAATAAATATTATCGATTCATGAGATTCTAGAATGAATGTGACGCTGCGTCAGGTGCAGGCCTTTCTGCTGACCGCCCAACTGGGCAGCCTGACGCGGGCGGCCGAGCGCATGCACGTCACCCAGTCCGCCGTCAGCGTGCTGATCAAGCAATTGGAGGCGGTGCTGGGCGTTCGCCTGTTCGACCGCACCACCCGCACGCTGCGCCTGACCGCGTCGCCGTTGCCGGAGATCAGAAAGCGGTCGGAGGCGGTCCTGGTTCCGGTCCGCGCGGCAAGATAGGCCTTCAGGGTCAGGACGGCATCCTGACCGGTCAGGAAGACCCGGCGTTCCCGGTTACCCTTGCCGCGCACCAGGATGGAGGCTTCCATCGGATCGACCTCCGCCAGGCCGACACCGGTCAACTCGCCCACCCGCAGGCCGGTGACGAACAGGCAGACGATGGCGAAATGCATCAGCAGGTTGTCATGGCCAAGGGCCATGTCCCGCTCGGCGGCATGCAGCAGGCGGCGCATCTCGTCCATGCTGAGGGCGCGGGGCAGGCGGCGGGGCAGGCGGATGGACAGGTCGAGGCGATGGAACGGACTGAGGTCGATGACCTCGTCCCGCTCCAGCCAGCGGAACATGACCTTCAGCGCCGCCATGCGCCGCTTCACCGTGGTCTCCTTCAGGCCCTTCCCATCGAAGAGGGTGCGGGCATAGTGCCGCAGGCGGTCCCGGTCGATGGCCGTGACGACCGTCTCCTTGCCCATATGGGAAAGGAAATCGGCCAGATCGGTTTCGTAAGCTCGCAGTCGCCGGGTATTGGCGGACAGACGCTTGGCGATTCGGCAGTGGTCGAGAAAACGCTCGATCACACAGGCAAGGGACAGAGTCATTTCATCACTTGAATTATTTCCCCCCGCCTTATTCACCGCTTATTCCGAAATCAACAAGGCCGTTTCCGGGTGTCGTCTTCGGAATGCTCTGCCTTGTTTATTTATTGACTACAGGGATAATCCAATAATTGCCGGTCCAGCCTCTTCAGGCTGGATCAAAAACGGCGCGATGATAATTGCAACAGTCCAGTGCTTGGGCTGGTTCCCTCAACCGCGGAACAGGCCGAGCGGCGCCCTGGGGGTAAAGCCGGGGAACACCGACGCGGCCGGCGCGCGGCCATCGGCGGCGGTCAGAACCTCGGTCATGATCTGGCGATAGTCGTTGACCACCGCCAGATCCACATGCTCGTCCAGTTGGTCGGTGGCGAGGCCGGGCCAGCCTCCGGCCATGCGGCCGCCTTGGACGGTTCCGCCCAGCACCAGGGCGATGCCGCCCCGGCCGTGATCGGTGCCGTTGCTCTTGTTGGAACGCAGGCGGCGGCCGAATTCGCTCGTCACCACCACCGCCATGCGGCCCTGCCAGCGGGAGAGGTCCTCCCACAGGGCGCCCAATCCGGCCGACAGCTTGGCCACCTGTCCCCGCAGCCGTCCCGGCTGGTTCTCGTGGGTGTCCCAGCCGCCGAGATCCAGGGTGGCGGTGGTCAGTCCCACTTCCATCTTGACCAGTTGGGCCAGCACCTGAAGCGGCCGGGCCAGTTCGCCGGCGGCGGCGTAATTGGCCTTACCCTCGGGGGCATAGGCCACTACCTTGCCCGCCCCGTCGCGGGTCAGTTTGCGGTCGATGATGGTCAGCGCCGCCAGCGCCTCCCGCCCGGCATCGGCCACCGCGCCGGTGCCGGCGCCGTAAAGATTGGCCAGCACCAAAGCCGCCTGCGGTCCGCCCGCCGGCATCGCTCCGCCCGACAGGTCGGGCAGCGCCAGCGCCGAGGCAAGACCGTGAAATTCGCCGCCGGGGGTGGCGGCGGCCGAGACATTGGCCACCGCTCCGCCCGCCTGGGCGCGGCCGCAACGGGCCAGCCAGCCGGTCTCGGTCCGCAGCAGGGCGGCGGTATCGGCGATGCCGCGATCCATCATATCGATGGCGACGAAATGGCTGCGGTTGCCGGCGGTGAGGCCGGCGGCGTGGACCACCGCCAACTGCCGGGCGGCATAGAGCTCGGCCAGGGCGGGAGCGGCGGCATGCAGGCGGAACTCGATGCCGGGGGCGGCGCCGTTGGCCAGGGCGAAGCCGTCCTCGCCCACCCGCAGATCCGAGGCTCGCGCCGCGACAAAGTCGGGATCGGTGGCGGGCGAGACCAGATTGAGGCCGTCGCAGCCGCCGCGAAGATGGAGCAGCACAAGCAGCAGGGGCGGCTCGGCGCCGGTTCCGGCGAAGGCCAATCCCGACAGGCCGGGCAGGGCGAGGCTGGCGAGGCCGAGGCGAAGGGCGTCACGGCGGTTGAAGGTCATCATGATCAGGCCCCCTGGAAGGCGGGCGCCATGGCGCACAGGGCGGCGATCCGGGCGAGCTTGCGTTCGGTGTCGGGCGCGGCGGGGAGTCCCAGCACCTGATCGGGTGGCCAGCCCAGGCCGGTCAGCACCGCCATGGCCACGTCGGGACGGTCGGCCATGCCCAGCGCCTCCAGCCAGACCGCCACGGCGGTGTGAGGAGTGGGCGGCGTGCCGCGCAGGGCGGCGGGCGCGGCGGGCAGGCCGGTGCCCCACCAGTTCTCCGCCAGCCCCAGCAGCAAGGCCCAGCGGCCGCGCATGGCCTGGGTGCCGAGAAAGGCGGCATCCTCGTCGGGCAGGCCGGTGGGGGTGGGCCAGCCGAACAGCCGCTGGCCGCAGGCGGCGATGGCGTTGACCAGCCCCTCGCTGGGGGCGAGATCGATGCCGGTGGCGCGGGCGAAGGCGGCGGCCAGGGCCAGGGGGCGGCGCAGCCGGCGGCCCTTGGCGGCCATGAAGTCGGGCGACAGCAGGATCAGCCGCACCACCCGGGCGATCTGGTCGGGGGCGTCGGCGGATTTGCGCCACTCGGCGGTGGCGGCAGCGACCAGCTTGTCCGGTTGCTCGCCCACCAGACGGTGGACCAGCTTAGCCGAGAGATGGCGGGCGGTGGCAGGGTGGGCCGCCACCAGATCCAGCACCTGACGGCCATCGGCCTGGGGAGCGGCGAAGGGGGCGAACTCGGTGGCCAGCACCCGCTTCTGATAGCCGTCGTGCCAGGATTCCACATAGGTGAAGCGTCCGGTCTCGGGCAGCCGGCGCTTGCCGTCCACGCCGGCGCCGTCCTCGATGGTCCAGCCGGTGAAGGCCCGCGCCGCCTCGTAGACGTCCTGGTCGATATAGCCCTGGGGCTTGCCGTCCTTGGCGCCGGGCACGTCGCGCCAGCGGTCGTAACGGTCGTTGAGATAGGCGTCGCGCCCGAGCGTGTGCAGTTCGAACAGCTCGCGGCCGTAATTCTCGTTGGCGGCACCGGCCCGCGACGAACGGTTGGACAGATAGAGCAGCATGGCGGTGCTGGTGGCCACCGCCTCCAGCATCTTGCGGAAATTGCCCAGGCAATGGGGGCGGATCACCGCGCGGTCATAGACCGGCAGGGTCGTCGCCAGGGTATCGGACTGGAAGAAATCGACGTTGAAATGGTCGTGCCAGAAGCCGGCCAGAACCTCGCGCAACTGCCAGCGCGAATGCACCGCCCGCACCAGGGTGGCGGCGACGACCTCGTCGCGCGGCCGGTGGCGCTCGGCACCGTTCATCTTGGTCTTGCCATCGGCCAACGGCCACAGGGCCTCCATGGGCCGATCCAGCAGGTCCAGCGGCCGCGCCTCGTCCACCGCCGCCCAGGCTCCATCCGGCGCGGCGCCGTATTTGATGCGCAACCGCAGGGCAGTCAGCCGGGTTTCCACCTCGGGGTCGTCCTTGGGGTACAACTGCTGCTCGACCCAGGCGCCGAAGCCCCGAACAGCGATTTCGGCGGCCTCTCCGGGTCGGGGACCATAGCCGGCCCGGGACAGGGCCGAGACCATGACTGTCGGATCGATGGGGGTAACCATGCCAAGCCCTTCCGTGGTCGGGGTTCAAGTATCACGGTGAACCCCAATCCAGACAACATTATGGCACGCAATTCGGCAGCAACAGTCTATTCATTATATAGAGATATAGATTGACGTGGAATTGGACTCTGCTAGGTTTGTTTCCGTCACACCAAGGACCCGTGCGGGTCGGGAGAGCGGGATGATCGAGGTTGAGGACGTCTCCAAGCATTTCGGCACCTTCGCGGCCCTTGATCGGGTCTCGCTGCGGGTGAACAAGGGAAAGCTGGTGGCGTTGCTGGGGCCGTCCGGGTCCGGCAAGACGACGTTGTTGCGCATCCTGGCCGGACTGGAACAGCCCGACAGCGGCCGTATCCGTCTGGATGGCGTCGATGCCACCGGGTTGGGAACCCGTGATCGCCGGGTCGGCTTCGTATTTCAGCACTATGCCCTGTTCCGCCATATGAGCGTTGCCGAGAACATCGCCTTCGGCCTCAAGGTGCGCAAGGGTCCCCACCGTCCCAGCAAGGCCGTCATCACCGAGCGGGTCGAGACCCTGCTCGATCTGGTTCAGTTGGGCGGCTTGGCCGGCCGTTACCCCAGCCAGCTGTCGGGCGGCCAGCGCCAGCGCGTCGCCTTGGCCCGCGCCCTGGCGGTGGAGCCCCGGCTGCTGCTGCTGGACGAACCGTTCGGCGCCCTCGACGCCCAGGTGCGCAAGGACCTGCGCCGTTGGCTGCGGCATCTGCACGACGAAATGGGTCTTACCGGCGTCTTCGTTACCCATGACCAGGAAGAGGCGCTGGAAGTGGCCGACGAGGTGGTGGTGATGAACAAGGGGCGGATCGAGCAGATCGGCTCGCCGTCGGAGATCTACGACAGCCCGGCGACGCCGTTCGTCTACCGCTTCCTGGGCAACGTCAACGCGGTGCCCTGCTCGGTCAGCGGCGGCAGCGCCGTGGTGGGCGGGTTGCATGTGGGGGGTGGCACCGTCGATGGCGGCGGCGTCGCCTTCGTGCGTCCCCACGACGTGGAATTGCTGGAACTGTCGCCCGACTTGCCGCAGGCCACCATCCGTCAGGTGACGGTGCTGGGGCCGCTGGTGCGGGCCGAACTGGCGTTGTCCGACGGCACGGTGCTGGAGGCCGAGGTGACGCGCGACCAGCGCGACCGGTTGAACCTCCGCCGTGGGCTGGAGGTCTCGGTCTTCCTCAGGAAGGCGCGGGTGTTCGTGGGAGACGTGGCTTAGGCGGCGGCGGGGAGCCTCATGGTGAAGCGGGCGCCGCCGCTCGGGCGGTTGGCGGCATCCAGCGCGCCGCCGTGGTCGCGGACGATGCCGTAGGAGATCCACAGGCCGAGGCCGGTACCCCTTGCCCACCGGCTTGGTGGTGAAGAACGGGTCGAACACCTTGGTCAGGATGGCGTCGGAAATGCCGGGGCCGTTATCCTCGACGGTGACGACCACTTCGCCGGCAAAGACGGTGCCGGTGATGGAGACATGGGCACCGGCACGGCCGGCGACGGCGTCCAGGGCGTTCTGCACCAGGTTGACGACGACTTGGTGCAATTGGCCGGCATTGCCGCGGACCGGCAGTTTGTCCGCGAGTTCGACTCCCACGGCCGCGCCGCCGCGACTGCCCGAGGCCGACCACTGCACCGCCTTGCTCACCACCTCGGCCAGATCGAAGATCTCGGGACCGCCCGAGCTGGAAAACGATAGACGCTTGAGGCTGCGGACGATGTCGGCGACCCGTTGGGCGCCCTCGGCGGTGCCGTCGATCAGGGGCGGCAGATCGGACAGGGTTTCGTCGATGCGCAAGGACCGGCGCAGTTCCTCCCGCTCGGCCTCGCCGCAGCCGCCATGGATAGCGTCGAGATAGGCGCCGATCCGTTCCGAGTATTTGGACAGGGCGTGGACGTTGCCATAGACGAAGCTGATGGGATTGTTCAGCTCGTGGGCGACCCCGGCGATCAGGCGGCCCAGCGACGCCATCTTCTCCTGCTGCACCAGTTGCGCCTGCGCCTGCTTCAGCGCCTCGTAGGCGCGGCGCAACTCGCCGACCGGCCGCCCGGTCAGGACGATGCCGGCGGGCAGGCCGCGATGGTCGAGCCGGGTGGCGCAATTGAGCGCCACCGGATCGGTGAGGCCACCCTCGGCGGAGCGGAACCGCACCTCGCGATCACCGCCGGCTCCGGCGTCGATCCAGCTGTACAGCCGCAGCTCGGGGGCGTCGTCGGACAGCAGTTCTTCCAGGGCGAGGTTGAGCAGGTCGGCCTCGGCAAAGCCGGTCAGTTGAAGGAAGGCCAGATTGACCTGCTGGATATGCCCCCGCTGGTCGCAGACGATAAGAATGTCCGACACCGCCGACAGCACCGAATTGATGAAGCGCTGAGCTTCTTCCAGGGCGGTGTTCTTTTCTTCCAATTCGACTTCGTATTGGATGAGGTCGGAATAGACCTCCTCCATCTTGCGAATGACCTCGATCCAGGCGGTTTCCTGGGCGCTGCCGGCATCGGTTTCGCTGCCGCCGGCGAAGTCGTAGGCCGAGGAGGGGCGGGGATCGGCGTAGGTCGCCATCTCAGGCATCCCGCTCCAGCCCGTAGCGGTTCAGTTTGGCGCGCAGGCCGACCCGCGACAGGCCCAATTCGTCGGCGACCCGGCTGATGTTCCAGCGGTGGCGGGCCAGCGCTTCCGACAGAATCCGGGCCTCCAGGGCTTCGACCTGATCCTTCAGGCTGAGGGCCTGTCCGTCATCGGCCATGGAGCGGTTGGCGGGGCAGGCGCGGGCGCGGATGCGCGGGCTGATCAGCTCCGGGCCGAGGCGGGACGTGTCGGTCAGCGCCACCATGCGCTGGATCTCGTTTTGCAGCTCGCGCACATTGCCGGGCCAGTCATAGCTCCGCATCAGGCCGAGCGCCTCGGCGGAGAAGGTGAGATTGGGACGGCCGAAGCCCTTGCGGGTTTCGGCCAGCAGCCGCTCCGCCAGCACCGGCACGTCCACCGGCCGGTCGCGCAAGGGCGGCAGGTGGATGGGAAAAGCGGCCAGCCGGTAGTACAGATCGCGGCGGAAGTGCTTGTCGCGCACATCGTCTTCCAGGTTGCGGTTGGTGGCGGCGATGACACGCACATCGACCTTGCGGGTCAGGCGGGCGCCCAGCGGCCGGATCTCGCCTTCTTGCAACACGCGCAGCAGCTTGACCTGGAAGGCGGGCGAGGTCTCGCCGATCTCGTCGAGGAAGATGGTGCCGCCGCTGGCCTGCTCGAACAGGCCGATGCGGTCCTCGTAGGCGCCGGTGAAGGCCCCCTTCTTGCAGCCGAACAGCTCGGATTCCAGCAACTGGTCGGGCAGGGCGCCGCAATTCTCCACCACGAACGGCTTGTTGCCGCGCGGGCTGTTGTAATGGATGGCGCGGGCCAGCAATTCCTTGCCGGTGCCCGACTCGCCGGTGATCAGCACCGAGATGTCGAACGACGATACCCGGCGCGCCATCTCGATCACCTCGGCCAGGGGCGAGCCGGCGGCGTGGATGATGCCGTCGAAGTGGTGCTGGCGTTTCAGGGCGCCGGTCTTGCTGGCGATGGCGCGTTCCAGCAGGGCGGGCGGGACCTTGAGGTCGAGGCTGGCCTGGGCGTTCTCGCGCTGAAGCTGGTACAGCCGCAACGCCCCGTGCAGGGTGCGGACCAGGGCGTCCGGTTCCCACGGTTTGGTGATGTACTGGTAGATGCCGGCCTCGTTCACCCCGGCGATGATGTCCTCGGCTTCGGAATAGCCCGAGATGATCATGCGCACCGGGTCGGGCCAGCGGGCCCGCACCGTCTTGAGGAATTCGACCCCCTGGGTGCCGGGCATGCGCTGATCGCACAGGATGGCGTGGACCATCTCGTGCTCGAGCAGGCCCTCGGCTTCCAAGGCGGTGGAGGCGGTCAACACCCGGAACTCGTCCGACAGCACCCGGCGCAGTGCTTCCTGCGACTGCTTCTCGTCGTCAACCACCAGAATGATCGGTAAATTGGTCATGGCTGCATTGTTTGCGGTATCGGTCATCGGGTCAATAACCACCATCGCCGCGCTTGGCACCGGCTGCGATCCGCCGGATAGTGAGGCGGGGGGCGGTGACGGAGGAACCATGGAAGCGTTGATGAATGAGATCCGCGGCACTCGGGTGACCACGGGGACGCTGGCGCTGTGGTTCCTGGGACAGAACGGCTGGATGGTGAAGTCGCCCGGCGGCACCATCGTCGCCGTCGATCCGTATCTGTCGGATTCCTGCAATCCGTCCCGGCGGGGACTCAACATGGCCCGTCAGGTCCCGCTGCCCATGACCCCCGAGGTGTTGGAGGCCGATCTGCTGGCCTGCACCCATTCCCACAAGGACCATGCCGACCCCGAGACCCTGTGCCATTGCGCCCGGTCGGGGCGGATCAAACGCTTCCTGGGGCCGGGCGACACCCAAGTGGTGTTCGAGGATGCCGGCATCGCCGAAGCCGATCGGGAGGTCACATGGCCCAATCTGGTGACGGAAGTGGATGACCTGTCCCTGACCGGCACCTTCGCCCTGCCCACCGATGCCGGCGACCTGACCCATATGGGGTTTATGATCCAGGCCGAAAGCGGCCCCAAGTTGTGGATCACCGGCGACACCGCCTGGTGCGACCTGTTGGCCGAGGCCGGCTTGAAGCATCTCCCCGACGCCATCTGCCTGCCCATCAACGGCGGCTATGCCAATCTGTCCCATTGGGAGGCGGCGGAACTGGTGCGCCGGGTGGATCCGGCCGTGGCCATTCCCTGCCACTGGGATATGTTCGCCGACAATTCCTGCTCGCCGCACATGTTCGAGGCCTCGCTCACCGTCAAGGGCATGCGCGACAAGTACCGCCCGCCGGTCCATGGCCGTAAGATGGTGATCGAGCGGGGGTGATCCTTCCCCCGCTCGATCATGCGGGACCCGCCGTCAGAGCAGCGTGTCCGGTTCCCTCGGATGGACCGGCACCCGGCCGGTTCGGGTGCTGACCGGCGTGGGCTCGGTCTCGGGCCAGACCGGCAGGCTGGCTCCCAGGGGAACCGTCTCGCGCGCCCAGAATGACGGCGTCTTGTCGTAGTGGAGAACCGGCCCCAGATAGGCGAGCGGCCCCAGGGCCGAATCGTGGGCCTGCATGTAGCGGGCGATATAGGCCGGCGAGACCGGCGGCGGGGGCAGCTTGGTGGAATCGACCTTGCCCTGGTCCTGAATCCACATGGCGGTGCGGCACAGCGAGACCCGCACCATCCAGCTCCCACCCTCCTGGGCGCGGCGGAGCAGGGCGGTCAGCACGCCGGCGGCGGCCAGGAAGCCGGTGCTGTAGTCGTTGGGATAGGTGGGCTGGGACGCCGGACAATCGGGGGTTCCCTGGGCGAAGGTCATGCCGGTGGCGACCTGGGCCAACTGCTCCCAGCCGGGGCGGTACTGCCACGGTCCGGCCCAGCCGTAGCAGTTCACCGACAGATAGACGATGCCCGGCCGCAGCTCGGCCACCGCCTCGGGGGAAAAGCCCAACTTGGCGAGGCCGCCGGGACGGTAGCTTTCGGCGAAGACGTCGGCGCCGCGGCACAGGCTCTGGAGGGTGGCCTTGTCGGCGGCATTGGTCAGGGTCAGCAGGGCCGACAGCTTGCCGTGGCCGGTGTCGTAGTCGAAGGGCGGCAGGCGGGGGCGGGTGGGCGTGGTGACGCGCATCACCGTCGCGCCCTGTTCGGCCAGACTCTTGCCGCAGGTGGGGCCGGCGATGACATGGGTCAGGTCGAGGACCTTCAGCCCCGATAGCGGCCGGGGGGCGGGGTTGAACGGTTCGGGCGGCGCGTCGCCGATGCGGATGATCTCCACCAGCGGCGTCGCCGCGACGGCCTTGCCCTGGGGATGGGTCAGCCATTCCTCGCGCGAGCGGGCGACGGCGCCGCACAGCCCTTTGGCCGCGATGGCCTCCTCAAGCTCGAAGGCGTTCCAGCCCGCCACGGCGTTGGCGATGGACGCCGTCTCCATGGAGCAGCCGAGAAGGTCGAGCAGGCCGTCGCGCAACAGCGGGTAGGCGCCGTGCAGGAAAAACCAGCGACCGTCCCGGGTGGGATAGAATTGGACCAGGGGATAGCTGGGCTCCGGCTGCGGGATGGCGTAGCCGTGCTGGGACTGGTAGTTGACGCTGAAGGTGGCCAGGGCGGCGGCGGCGGCCTCCAACTGGATGCGCTGGCGCTGGCCGGTGCGCTGGCGCCAGATTTCCGCCACCAGGGCGGCCTGGACGCCGAGGGCGGCGCTGGCGCACTCGCCGATGCGAAAGACGGAATCCACATAAGGGTCGCTGCCGCTCAGTTCGACATCGTCGGCGGTGGGCAGGTGTTCAAGGCCCAAACGGGCCAGCAAATCGCGGTAGATGGACTGGCTCATGATTCCCCGCCCGTCATAAATTGGCAATTAAAAGGTGATATTAATTAAGAGTATAACATCAAATGGGGTTATCGCAACCAAACGAAAGTCATGAGGCGAGGGTAAAAACGAATGGTAGCCAGATCAGGGCGAACAGGGTGCTGAGCGCCACCGCGATGGCGGCGCGATCGGGATGGATGTTGCGCAGGGTGGCGTGAACCACCGTCACCGCCGCCATGGGCGTCAGCGATTCGATCAGCATCACCTGATGGGCGACGCGGCCGAAGGCGTGCAGCCCGGTCGTATCGACCCAGATGAAGGCGAGCGCCAGTGCCGGCCACACCGCGAACTTGGCCAGGAAGGTGAAGGCGATGAAGCCCAGGTCGAGGCGAAGGCGGTGGATCTGGGACAGTCCCAGGCCGACGATCATCATTCCCACCGGCACGAAGCCGCCGCTGACGATCTCCACCGTCTGCATGACCGGCGGTGGCACCGCGGTGCCGGTGAGATTGAGCAAGGCCCCCAGCCAGCAGGCATGCAGTCCGGGATATTTCAGTACCCGGAGCAGGGCGCCGCCCACCGAGGCCTCCGAGCGGGCGACGGTGAAGAACCCCACCGAATTCTCATAGAAGGTGGCTCCAAACGACACCATCACCACGAAGGGCAAGGCCTCCGGCCCGATCAGCGACAGGCAGGCCGGAATGCCGAAAAAGCCGGTATTGCCGGTCCCCGAGGCGAAGCTGGCGATGCGTTCGCGGCCGTCGTGCCAGAACCGCCCGGCCACCGGCTGCATACCCAGCGCCACCAGGCTGCACAGCCCGAATACCGCGAAGGGCAGCACCAGCAGCGCGCCGTGCAGGCTGGCGGTGACGAAGCCCTTGAAGACCACGGCCGGCGACAGCACATACAGCGCCAGCTTGCCCAGGTCCTGGCCCTTCACGTCGAACAGCCGTCCCAGCGCGAAGCCGATGGCGACCAGCAGGTACAGCGGCACCAACTTGACCGCCAGGGTGGTATCGAACGGCAAACCTGTCACTCCGCCACCTCGGCATGGGTTATCATGTGTAGAGTGACGCGGCACCACCCCCGGCGAAAGGGCAAATTTGGCATGACCTCGCAATCCGGTCTCGACGGCGTGCTGGCGCCGATCCTCACGCCATTCCGTGACGATCTGACGCCCGACCCGGTGCGGTTCGTGGCCCTGGCGCGGATCTTGATGGATCAGGGGCTGGGGCTGGCGCCGTTCGGCACCACCAGCGAAGGCAATTCCCTGGGGGTCGATGAGAAGATCGTGCTGCTCGACGCCCTGGTGGAGGCCGGGCTGGACCCCGGCCGCATGATGCCGGGGACCGGCTGTTGCGCCCTGTCGGATTCGGTGCGGCTGTCGGCCCAGGCGGTCAAGCGCGGCTGCGGCGGCGTGCTGATGCTGCCGCCCTTCTACTACAAGACGGTGTCCGAGGATGGGCTGTTCCGCTCCTTCGCCGAGACCATCGAGCGGGTGGGCGATTCCCGCCTGCGGGTCTATCTCTACCATTTCCCGCAGCAGAGCCAGATCCCCATCACCCTCGACCTGATCGAACGCCTGCTCGCCGCCTATCCCGGCATCGTCGTCGGCGTCAAGGATTCCTCGGGCGATTTGGCCAATATGGAGGCCATGTGCCGGCGCTTTCCCGGCTTCAAGGTGTTCGCCGGCACCGAGCGCCTGATCCTACCGGTGATGCGGGCGGGCGGGGCGGGCTGCATCAGCGCCAACGCCAATATTCACGGCGCCGCCATGCTGGATCTGGTGCGGCGCTGGCGGCAGCCGGAGGCCGAGGCCTTGCAGAAGGGGCTGGAGGGCTTCCGCGCCGTGATGGAAGGGGTGCCGCTGATCGCGGCGTTGAAGGCGATCACCGCCCGGCGGTTGGGGGACGACTGCTGGCGGCGAGTGCGGCCGCCGCTGACGGACCTGCCCGTCGGCAAGGATGCCGAACTGGTCGGCCGCCTTCAGGCCGCCGGGGTGGCGGCGTAACTCACTTCAACTCGACGATGGCCTCCAGCCCGTTGGCCTGGGCGGCGGCAAGCAGACGCCCGTCGTTCTTGGCGCGGGCGACGAAGGCATCCATGACGCGCAGCCACTCGGCGTCGCCCGGCGCCATGGCATAGGCATAGGCGTTGGGGGCCAGCGGGGTCGGCGGCGCCAGCAGTTTGGCCCAGTCGTGACGGGCCAGCATCTTGCGGCTGTAGGGGTAGTCGGTGACGAACAGGTCGGCGCGACCGCTCATGACCTCCTGCTCGCGCGCCTCGGGGGTCGCCACTTCCGCCAGCTTGGCGTGCTTCAGTTCGGCTTTCATGACGTCGACCATGTAGGTGCCGCTGGCGGCGGCGACCACGACGCCGTCCCGGTCGATGTCGTCCCAATCCTTGACGGTGGGATGAGTCTTGGTGGTGATGGCGTAGATGCCGCTGCGCAGATGGGGATGGGTGAAGACCAGCTTTTCTTGCCGCGCCGGCGTGACGGCGACACCATGCATGGACACGTCGCAGCGGTCGGTCAGCAGGTCGTCGATCATGGTCTTGAACGAACTGTCGACGAAGCGGACCTGAACCCCCAGGTCCTTGGCCAATTCCCGCGCCAGGTCAATATCGACGCCTTCCAATTGCCCGGTGCGGGTATTGCGGTACGAGATCGAGTAGTAGTCGGGCCAGATGCAGACGCGGACTTCTCCGGCCTTGCGGACCCGCTCCAATCGGCCTGGGCCGGGCTGGGCCATGGCGGCGGTGGAGATCGCCAGCAAAATAACGGCGACGGTTGCGATCCGCTTCATATTTCCCTCCCAATACGGAGGTAATATGCTATTGCATCTGGGTCATGCTTGGAAGGCAGAATACAGACGCCCCGTCGCGGGCGAGGCTGGTCGATCCCCCTGTTTTGGGCAACGTACCGGTGCAGCCGCTTTACTCCACCGCCCTGGTGCGGCTGGTGGCGGTGTTTGGCGTCGGCGTCGCCCTGGCGGTGGCCGTCGCCACCGGAGCGGCGCTGTGGGCCGGCCGGCAGGAGGCGATCATCGCCGCCCAGAACGTCACCGGCAGTCTGGCCCGGCCGCTGACCGACGCGGTGGCGCGCTCCATCAATTCCATCGACGTGACATTGGCCTCGGTGGCCGACTTGGCCCGCAAGGCCGGACTGGATCACGGCGAGATCGACCTGGCCGACGCGGTGACCCAGCGTCTGGTGTTCACGCCCCATCTGCGGCAGGTTCTGGTGGTGGCGGCCGATGGGCGGGTGCTGTTTGACAGTGCCGGAATCGTCGCCGGCGGTCGCATGGATGTGGCCGGGCTGATCGACGAGCATCGCCGCCTGCCACGCCCCCTGCTGTTCGGCCTGCCGGTCGAGGGGCGATACATGGGCAGCATGGGCAAGGCGGCGGGGCAAAGCCTGATCCCGGTCAGCCGCGCCGTGACCAATGCCGATGGATCCGTCGCCGCGTTGGTGGTGGCGGCCATCAACCCGGAGCATTTCAACGGCGGTTTCGACGCCATCGAGGCCGAAACCGGGGCGCAGGTCCATCTCTGGCGGTTCGACGGGGTTCTGCTGGCGGGGGCGCGATCCTCCTCGGCGGCTCCCGGAACCAACACCGTCGATCTGCCGCTGTTCGCGCGTCATCTCAAGACGGCGGAGATGGGGACCTTCATCGACCTGGACGACGATGGCGTCCGACGGATCACCAGTTATCGCGCCACCTTGTCGTGGCCGCTGGTGATCAGCGTCGGCCTTCCCATCGACAAGGCCTTGGCCAACTGGCGCAGCAATGCCGAGCAGATCGGTTGGCCGGTGGCGCTGGTGATCCTGGCGGTGCTGGGGTTGACGGTGGTGCTGGTGCGCACCTTGGCCAAACGGGCGCGCGACGAGGCGCGGCTGCGTCTCAGCGATCTGGTCCTGGCCAACGTCTCCAACGGTGTCACCATCGCCGACGCCAGTCTCCCCGATTTGCCGCTGCTCTACGTCAATCCCGCTTTCGAGCGCATCACCGGCTACAGCGCCCGTCAGGCGATTGGGCGCAACGCCCGTTTCCTGCACGTGGACGATCCCGGTCAGGACGAGTTGAACGCCGTCCGCGACGCCTTGACCGAGGGGACTGCGGTCACGGTCAAGCTGCGGAACATGCGGGCCGACGGGGCCCCGTTCTGGAATCAGGTCTCCCTCACTCCGGTGCGGAATGGGGGGGGGGCGATCACCCACTGGGTCGGCGTCCAGCGCGACATCACCCAGGAGGAAGAAGCCCGCGCCGCGCTGACCGCCGCCTATGCGGACGTGGCCCATTACAGCGCCGACCTGGAGCGCTTTTCCTTCGTGCTGGCCCACCATCTTCAGGAGCCGGCGCGGCAGATGCGGTTGCAGGCCCAGATCCTGCTCCAGCGCCAGGGCGACGGTACGGCATCCGCCGACCGCGAGCCGTCGGAGCGGATCGTCGAGGCCTCCGCCCGTCTGATCGGATTGCTGCGCGATGTCCAAACCTATCTGGCGGTCGAGCGCCGGCCGGCCGAGGGACCGCCGGGATCGACCAACCGGGCTTTGAACGGCGCGGTGGAGCGATACAAGATGCGTGCTCCCGGAGCCATTTCGCGGATGGACAAGGATGACCTGCCGAAGGTCGGCGTCACCCAGCAGCATCTCGACGACCTGTTCAAGATTCTGGTGGAGAACGCGGTCCAATTCCGCCACCCGGAGCGGCCGCTCGGCCTGAAGGTGACGGTGGAGGCCGAGGGCAAGTTCTGGCTGTTCCGTTTCGCCGACAACGGCATCGGCATCGATTCCAGCAATTTCGAGCGAATTTTCATTCCGCTGGAACGGCTGAAGAAGCATTCGGACCACTCCGGCACCGGCATCGGCCTGGCGGTGGCGCGCCGCATCGTCGAGGCGGCGCGGGGGCGGATCTGGGTCGAGTCCGATGGCGTCGGCGGTTCGACCTTCCGCTTCACCCTGCCCAGGGTGGAGTAGTTACCCGAACGGGTCGTCGCACTTGCCGCACATGGGCACGTCCTTGACGTCGCCGTGGCGAAAGCCGTCGAGGATGCGGCGGTAGGTCTCGCCGTCGCGAATCTCGGCCAGTCCCTGTTCCATGATGTTGCCGAGGCGAAGCTGGGCGTTGGAATCGTAACAGCCGCAAGCGGTGACGGTCCCGTCGCAGAACACGCCGACGGCCTTGAGGAACAGGCGGCACGGCATCAGGCGGTGGTGGTCGACATCCTTCAGCGACCAGATTCCGTGTTTTTCGTGGAAGCTGCCGGCCTGGACCGATCCGCCGAAATTGTTGGCCGGCACCGTCCACACGTCGTCGATGCCGTGGCCGGCGAGGAAGGTCTTGGTCTTGCGCAGGTTCTCCTGCCAGTCGCCCAGCGCCACCGCCTTGACCGCGAAGCGGGTTTTGGTTCCCTTGAGCGCCTTGTGCACCGCCTTGAGGTTGGCCAGGGTGCGGTCGAACTTGGCGCCCACATAGACGCTTTCATAGCTTTGGGCGTCCCAGCCGGCGAAGGAGAACTGAAGATAGGCCAGGCCGATTCCGGCGAGACGCTCGATCCGCTCGGGGGTGAACGGGGTGCCGTTGGTGACGATGCCCACGTCGAAGCCCTCGGCCACGGCGCGTTCCAGCATCTCGAAGATCTGGGGGTGCAGGAACGGCTCGCCCTGGCCGGCCAGGATGTGCATGGGCTTGATGCCGCAGGCCTTGGCCTCGGCGATCACCCGCTCGAACACCGGGGTGTCCATGAAGCCGGAATTGTCCCTCCAGATCTCCCAGCCGCACATGGTGCAGTGGAGATTGCAGCGGCGGCTGAGTTGGACGTAGATCTCGTAGGGGACCAGCTTGCGGCGTTCCAAGGGCGCGATCACCAGGGCGCGGGCCTTGGCCAGTTGGGCGGCCGCGGCGGCGGCGTGGCCGGCTTCGTCGAGGGCGATTCCGGCCAGATAGGCGATACGGCCCGAGTTCGGTTGGGCCCGCACCGCCGGTTCCAGCAGCGGCAGCGCCTCCTCGGGCCGGCTTTGGGCGACCAGACTGCCGGCCAGCCCGACCATGGTGTCCAGGTGGCCCGGCGCGACGGCGAGAATGGAGCGGTAGAGCGTTTCCGCCTCGGCCGGACGGTTCAGCACCAGCAGCAGCCCGGCCCGGCGGTAGTCGGCGTCGGGATTGCCGGCCAGACTCTCCAGGACGTCGATGGCTTCGGCCAGCATCTGGGAATCCATCAGGCGCTGGGCTTCGGCCATCACGGCGGCGGGATCGGGGCGTTTGGCTGTTTTCTGTTTCATGGCCTCAGCCGAAAGGGTCGTCGCATTTGGAGCACAGCGGCACTTCCGAGACGTCGCCGTGCCGGAAGGCGTCGAGGATGGTGGTGAAGCGGGGGCCGTTGCGGATCTCGGACAGGCTTTCGCTCATGATGTCGCCGATGCGGAGCGCCGCGTTGGAATCGTAGCAGCCGCAGGCGGTGACCGAGCCGTCCACATAGACGCCGACCGCGCGCATCAGCACCCGACAGACGGTGCGGCGATGCTTGTCGAGATTGCGGTAGCTCCAGATTCCGGTCTTTTCCCACAAGCGGCCCAATTGGACGGTGCCGCCGAAATTGTTGGGAGCGACGGTGTTGACCCGGTCGATGCCCAATCCATTGAGGAAGGCGCGGGTGCGGGTGACGTAATCCTCGGAATTGTCCGGCGCCACCGCCTTGACCACGAAGGAGGTGTTGGTGGGTTTCAGCGCCGCGTTGATGGCCTTCAGCGTCTTTACCGCCCGGTCGAACTTGGCGCCCACATAGACGCTTTCGTAGCTGGGAGCGTCCCAGCCGGCGAAGGAGAATTGCAGGCAGGCCAGACCGAGGCCGGCCAGCCGCTCGATCCGCTCCGGGGTGAAGGGGGTGCCGTTGGTGACCACCGTCACCGCCATTCCCTTGGCGACGGCCTCCTCCATCATCTCGAAGGCGCGGGGATGCAGGAAGGGCTCGCCCTGGGCCGCCAGGATGGTCATGGTGCGGATGCCGGCGGCTTCGCATTCCGACAGAACGCGGGCGAAGACCTCGTCGGACATGAAGCCCGACAGATCCTTCCACACCGCGTGGCCGCACATGGTGCAGCGCAGGTTGCAGCGGCGGCTGAGCTGGACGAACACTTCCGCCGGCAGGTTGCCGCGCCGCGCCAGTTGAGCCAGCATACCGTCGCGCAGAGTGTTGGTGTCGGCTTCGGCCTCGGCTTCGCGGCCCAGCATGCCGTTGGCCACCGCCCGCAGGTAAAGCAGGCGGTTCCGCTCTCCGGCGGCGGCGATACGCGGCTCGATCAGGTCCAGCACCGGCTGGGGCTGGTCGCGCTCGATATGGACCGAGGCCAGGCCGAAGATGGCGTCGTCCTGGCCGGGCGCCAATTCCAGGGCGCGGCCATAGCCTGCCGCCGCCTCGTCCAACCGGCCCAGCACCATCAAGGCCTGACCACGCAGGACATGCGCCGCCGGCGCGTCGAAGGGAACCAGCAGACTCAGCATCTCGTCCAGCCGCTCGGCCTGGAACAGCAGGCGGCCGAGATCGCAGGCGGCATCCACCCAGTCCGGCGCCAGCGACAGGGCGTGGGACAGGGCGGCGCAGCCCTCCTCGATGCGTCCCATATTGGCCAGCGCCAGCCCCTTGGTCCGATGCAACTCGGGGGCTTGGGGGGCGGCGGCGAGGGCGCGCTCGGTCAGATCCAGGGCGACGGAGAAGCGGCCCGACCGCAAGGCCAGCCGCGCCAGGGCGAACAACGCGCCGGGATGGTCGGGGGCTTGTGCCAAGGCGGCGCGCACGCAACGCTCCATCTCGGCCAGCCGACCGGCTTGCTCGTGCGCCAGGGCATCGGTGAGAAGCGAGGAAACGGCGGCTTGCGGCATCATGACGGCGGCATTCTACCACTGCATTCCGTCTAACTTCCATGACGAGATCGGCTGAGGCATTATGTGTGCCGAGGGAATGATCGGGGGGAGTGCTTTGGCTGACAAGGGGGCGGCGGGCCGCTGGCGGTTCGGCATTCGCGCCAAGCTGGTGGTGGCGGTGGGAACCGTGGCGGGGATGATTCTGGTCGCCGGTATTATGACCTGGTTCAGCTATTCCGAGATCGAACGCCTGTTGGCGGCGGTGACCCGCACCAACCTGGCCAGCGTGTCCAATGCCCTGAAGCTGTCGGAAGCGACGGCGCGGCTGGCGGCGGCGGCACCGGCCCTGGACGGGTCGCAGTCGCAGTTCCAGCGCCAGAGCAATTTCGTCGCCTTGCAACAGCAGACCGAGCGTCTGCTGGCCCTGATCGACCAGTTGGCCGACACCGCCACCGACACCGGCCGGGTGGAGGAACTCCGCTCCATGATCGCCGCCTTCGGCGACAATGTGGTCGACCGCAACATCCTGGTGGACAAGCGGCTGCAACTGTCGGAGCGCGGCCGTTCGCTGGCCGAGACCATCACCGGCCTCGACCTGGAGATCCACCGCTCCACCGAGGGACTGGCCACCGACCAGACCCTGGCGGTGGTGGTGCTGGCCTCCAACTATCTGCGGGAAGCGGTGGTCGCCCCCGACCTGGAGAAGGTCGGCGAGTTGCGCAGCGCCTATGAGGAACAGGTGCGCCGTCTGCCCATGCTGATCGATGCCGCCGGCGACGGACCCCGCGCGGTGCGGGCGCGCGAGTTGACCCGCCGGGTGCTGGCGCTGGGCACCGGCCCGGAGAACGTCTTCGAACTGCGCAGCCTGCAAATGCTGACCATCGTCCGTCTGGCCGCCGCCAATGACGAAGGGCGCGATCTGGTGGCGCGCACCTCTTCGGCGGTGGGCCGTCTGGTCTCCGCCGCCGAGGCCGACGCCGCCGAGAACGAGCGCCGCACCGAGGCGGCCGTCTCCATCGGCCGCTACACCCTGCTGGTGGTGGCGATGCTGACCTTCTTCGGTCCGCTGCTGTTCGTCTGGCTGTACCTCGGACGCAACCTGGTGTCGCGCCTGACCGGGTTGGCGGAGTCCATGCATCGCATTGTCGGGGGCGACTTCCAGGCCCCCATCGTCCGGTCGGGAAACGACGAGATCGCCGACATGGCCGCCGAGTTGGTGGTGTTTCGCGACGCCATGGCCAAGGTGCAGGAATCCAGCCGAGCCCTGATGGCCAGCGAGGAGCGGCTGCGCCGCATCCTCGACACTTCGCCGCTGGCCCTGGCCATTTCGCGGGTGTCGGACAGCGTCCTCATCTCGGTCAATCCCCGCTGGTCGGAGCTGTATCTGGTGCCCGAGGCCGAGGCCATCGGCGCCAAGGTGTCCTCGTGCTACGCCGATCCCCAGAATCGAACCCGTCTGGTGGAACTGGTGCGGCAGCGCGGCTTCGTTCCCGGCTTCGAATGCCGGATGCGGGCCAGCAACGGCCACGAATTCTGGGCCATGCTGTCGGCGGCCCAGATCGAGATGGACGGCGAGCCGGCGGTGATCGTGTCGTCCACCGACATCACCCGCCACAAGGAGGAGGAGGCGGCCCTGGCCGAGGCCAAGCGCATGGCCGAGGATGCCAGTCAGGCCAAGTCCCTGTTCCTGGCCACCATGAGCCACGAAATCCGCACCCCCATGAACGGGGTGCTGACCATGGCGCATCTGCTGGAAGACATGCCGCTGCCGGCCGAGCAGCGGGAAATGGCCCGCGTCATCCGCGACTCGGCCACCTCGCTGCTGACGATCATCAACGACATTCTCGACTTCTCGAAAATCGAGGCGGGCAAGTTGGAACTCGAGGTCGTCGATTTGTCGGTGGTGGAAGTGGTCGAAAGCGTGGCGGAATTGCTGACGCTGCGTGCCCAGGAAAAGGGAATCGGCCTCATCACCTATGTGGACCCCAGCCTGCCCGACCGGTTGCGGGGCGATCCGGTCCGGTTGCGCCAGATCATCACCAACCTTGCCGGCAACGCCATCAAGTTCACCGACAAGGGCTATGTGCGGATCAGCGTCAAGGCGGTGGATGCCCGCGAACGGCCGCTACGGCTGCAAGTCTCGGTGACCGACACCGGTATCGGCCTGGATTCCGAGCAGCAGGCGCGCCTGTTCGAGCCTTTCATGCAGGCCGACATCACCATTTCCCGGCGCTATGGCGGTACCGGCCTGGGCCTGTCCATCTGTCGCCGTCTGGTGGCGATCATGAATGGCGATATCGGCGTTACCAGCAATGTGGGCGCTGGCTCGAGTTTCTGGTTCACCGTTCCTCTGGCGGTGGCGATGGCGGACGGGCAGGAGGCGGGACCGGAAGCGGGGCCGGACCTGTCGGGCATCGCCGTGCTGGTCCTGGCCGAAGGACCGGTGGCGGCGGAGTGCATCCGCCAGTATCTCGGCCATTTCGGCGCTCAGGTGGCGGTGGTGGCTTCCGCCGACGGCGCCCTGGCGGCGGCGCGGGCGGCGGCCTTGGCGGGGTGGAGCTACGACGTGGCGCTGATGGATGCCAGCCAGGACTACCGCACCCGGTTGGGAGTGGCCGGTGCCCTGACCTCCGCCGCTGGAGTCGATGCGCAGATGCGGGTGGTGCTGATCGCCTCCCATGACATCTACCCGGCGGCATCCGCCGAGATCCAGACCGGCGGCCTGTTCGCGGTGCTGCCCAAGCCGGTGCGGCGGCGCAGTTTGTGGCGCACCGTGGCCGCCGCCGCCGGCCGCGGCGCCATTGAGGTGGAGGAGCGAGCGGCCGGCGGCCTCGACGAAGCCTTGGCGCCGCCGTCCATCGAGGAAGCCGCCGCCGCCGGGACCCTGATCCTGGTGGCCGAGGACAATCCCACCAACAAGGTGGTGATCCGCCATCTGATGGAGCGGCTGGGCTATGCCATCGAGGTGGTGGCCAACGGTGCCGAGGCCTGGGAGAGCATGCGTATCCGGGATTACGGCCTGCTGCTCACCGATTGCCATATGCCGGAAATGGACGGCTACGAGCTGACCCAGCGGGTGCGCGAGATGGAGATGGAGACCGGAAACGGGCACCATATGCCTATCGTCGCCCTGACCGCCGACGCGCTGTCGGGAACGGCGCGACGGTGCCAGGACTGCGGCATGGATGGATTCCTGGCCAAGCCTATCGATTTGGTTCAACTGGACGCCACCATTCGCCGGCTGTTGCCGGACGCGGTCCCGCTGCGTCGCCGTCGTGGAGTCGCGGGACGGGGGGAGGGGAGTGTGGCCGCGGTGTCCGGGCCGGCGGCGGTGCCGGCCGTTGTCGAGCCGGCTCTTCCCATTCTCGATCTCGCCCCCATGCGTCAGATCTTCGGCGAGATCGGGGACGAGGTTCGCGAGTTGTTGCAGTTGTTCATCGATACCACTCAGCCCCTGGTCGAGGGCTTGAGCGACGCCGTGGCCGCCGGTGACGTCGTGGCGGCGCGCGAGGCGGCTCACTCCGCCAAGGGCGCCGGCAATAGCGCGGGCGCTTTCCGTTTCGCCCGACTGTGCGCGGAGGCGGAACTCGCCTGCGTCCAGGAAGACCTGGAAACGGCGGCAACCCTGCTGGAGCCGGTGCGCTGCGCCTTTGTCGAGGTCAGCGCGGCGGTGGCGGCAGTATAACCACACCAACGACGAAAGCCGCGCCTGGGTGAGGCGCGGCTTGCTTCGATCTGTGCCGAGAACGGCCGATCAGGCGTCCGGGACTTAGCCCTGGCGAGCCTTGAAGCGCGGGTTGGTCTTGTTGATGACGTAAACCCGGCCCTTGCGGCGAACGATACGGCAGTTCTTGTCGCGCAGTTTAGCCGACTTCAGCGAGTTGCGAATCTTCATGGTCCGACTTCCTAAAGATATTGGTCGCTCAAAACGGCCTCACCGGGGTGCACGACCGGAGGCGGGAAAATACGGAAAGCGGGGGGGGCTGTCAACAGCCCCATGCGCCATATTTTCCATTGAGGCATATATTTTGTGCCGATAGCCTCGAAAATGCTCCTGCTGTCACGTTATAGTATGGCCATGCTCACCTTTCTTCCCGATTCCCCTCCCGCGCCGCCTGCCTTCGAAACCGTCGAATCCCATGGCGAGGCTTCGGTGCTGGTGGTCTGCGACCACGCCTCTTCGGTCTTGCCGCCGGACCTGGGCGACCTCGGCCTCGCCGCCGCCGACCGGTTCTGCCACGTTGCTTGGGACATCGGCGCGGCCGAGGTGGCGCGGCGGTTGGCGCGGCGGCTGGACTGCCCGGCGGTTCTGACCGGGATCAGCCGGCTGGTGATCGACTGCAACCGGCAACCCGGCGATCCGTCCTCCATTCCGGCCATGTCCTGCGGCATCGAGGTGCCGGGGAATCGCGGGGTGGACGAGGCCGAGGCGCTGCGTCGCGCCGATCATTGGTTCTGGCCCTATCATACCGAGATCGGCAATCGGATCGGCCAGTTGTGGCGTCATGGCCATGCCCCGGCGGTGGTGGGCGTTCACAGCTTCACCCCTTGCATCCGGAGTGGCGAGGAGCGCCCTTGGCATGTGGGGGTGCTGTGGAACCGCGATCCGCGCATGGCCCGGCCGGTGCTGGATTGGCTGTCGGCGCGTCCCGGGCTGGTGGTGGGGGACAATCAGCCTTATTCGGGACGCGAGATCAACTACACCCTGGACACCCATGCCGGGGCGGCCGGTCTGCCCAACGTGTCGTTCGAGATCCGGCAGGATCTGGTGGCGGACGCGGCGGGATGCGAGCGCTGGGCCGATATCCTGGCCGAGGCGCTGGAACCGGTGCTGGCCGATAAGGGGCTCTATCGCGCAGAGGTGTATTGAACCTCGGCCGGCCCTTGGTTATGGTCGGGGCCCGAACCGACAGAGAGGCCCGTTTCCATGAGCGACGAACAAAAGACCAGCCAGATCGGTGGAATCGCCGCCGACGCGCTTCGCCAGTTCATCGAGCGGATCGAGCGGCTGGAGGAAGAGAAGAAGGCGCTGTCGGCCGACATCAAGGATGTCTATTCCCAGTGCAAGAGCCAGGGCTTCGACACCAAGATCATTCGCAAGATCGTGTCCCTGCGCAAGAAGGACCGCCAGGAGCGCGAGGAAGAAGAGCAGATCCTCGAACTCTACCTCGCCGCCCTCGGCGAGGCGTAGCCGGTCACCTTTCCCATCGTTACTCCCGCGAAAGCGGGAGTCCATGGTGCCGCCGGTACGACAGCGCGGGCATCGTGCTTGGCCCCCTTCGCGGGGGTGACGAAAGATAAGGGCATTTTCGGCCACCTGCCGGGGGGCGTCTCTTACCCCCGGCCGCGCTCGATCTCGATGCCGACCGAGGCCGCCTCGGCGTAGACGTCCAGCTTCTCGACCCGGATGCGGGCGGTTTCGACCCGGCCGTCGCCGAGACACAACTCGGCGATCTTCTCCGCCAGGGTTTCCACCAGATTGATGTGGCCGTCGGCCAGCAGCGTCTTGATGCCCTCGATGACGTCCTCGTAGGACACCACATTGGCGATGTCGTCGCACAGTGGTCCCGCCTGCTCCAGCACGGTCATGTCCACGTTGATGCGGACGCGCTGCGGCGCCAGCAGCTCGTGGGCGTGGATGCCGATGGAGCATTTCAACACCAGATCGCGCACCAGGATACGGTAAATACGCTGGGCGTTGGCGGCGTCCGGATGGGTCTCGACTTGCTTGCGCTGCACGAACACGATGGCCATGGTCCTTGTGAACCCCTCCGTGAGGGGGGAAGGCAGCGTCATAGCGCGGCGGTCGAGTCCGGCGCAAGTGCTATAGCGTTCCCACCGGGCGGATGTCGTCTTCTTCGGGCAGATCGGCCAGTAGCGAGGCCACGGTCCGGCCGGCGACGGGGTGCACCAAATCGCCCGCGATCTCGGCTAGCGGCACCAGCGCGAAGCGGCGCTCGGGCAGGCGGGGATGGGGCAGGGTGAGCGTCTCGCTCTCCATCACCACGTCGCCGTAGAACAGGATGTCGAGGTCGATCAGTCGAGGTCCGAAGCGGATCGACGCCACGCGGCCCAGGTCGTTCTCCAGGGCTTTCAGCCGGTTCAGCAGCTCCAGCGGCGGCAGAGTGGTGACGATGCCGACGGCCATGTTGAGAAAGGCGGGTTGATCGACCACGTAAAGCGGCGCCGTTTCCCACACTCCCGACACCGTCTCGACGGTGGCGACGCGATTCAGCGCGGCGATGGCGGCGCGCAGGTTGGCGAGGCGGTCGCCCAGATTGGTGCCGAGACCGAGGAAAGCCCGTGCCATCCCCGGTCAGGCGATAATGTCTGGAATCAGCATGTTTTCCAGACGAGCGATGTCGTCCTTCAAGGCCAGCTTACGCTTCTTCAGCCGTTGCAGGCGGAGCTGATCAAAGGGAAGCTCGTCCGACACGCGGGAGATTACATCGTCCAGATCGCGGTGCTCTGTCTTCAGTTCGGAGAGCTGGCGGCGGACATCTTCGAGATTGTCATCGATCATGGCGGAATGGGAACCTGAAATCCAGGCATGACGGTAGCAGAACTCAGCGGGAAACGGTATGGATAAGGTAGGGAAGTCGGGAGATGAAGACATGGCTGAGAAGCGTATCGGTATTCTGACCAGCGGTGGCGACTGCGCTGGGCTCAACGCAGCCTTGCGGGCTGTGGTTCACCGTGCCATCCGGAACTATGGTTGGCGGGTGTTCGGCATCCGCGACGGCAGCCTTGGCCTGATGGAGCGGCCGCTTAATTACGTCGAGTTCGATCTGTCGCTGGTCACCGGCGACATGCTGCGCATGGGCGGCACCATCCTGGGGACCATCAACAAGGGCGATCCCTTCGCCTATCCCATGCCCGACGGTAGCCTCAAGGATCGGTCGCAGGAGTTCGTCGATGGCTACCGTGAGTTGGGGATCGAGGCGCTGATCGTGATCGGTGGCGACGGCTCCATGCGCATTCTCAACGATCTTTGCCGCAAGGGCGGCATTCCCATGGTCGGCATTCCCAAGACCATCGACAACGATGTCGCCCATACGGATTACGCCATCGGCTTCGCCACCGCGCTCAACGTCGCCGGCGAGGCGATCGACCGTCTGGCTCCCACCGCCGCCAGCCATCACCGCGTCATGATCCTGGAAGTGATGGGGCGCGATGTCGGGCACATCGCCATCAATGCCGGCATCGCCGGCGGCGCCGACGTGGTTCTGATCCCGGAGATTCCCTATTCCTTCGAAGGGATTGCCAAGAAGATCGCCGAAGTTCGCGCCGAGGGCCGCAATCACGCCCTGCTGGTGGTGGCGGAAGGCTGCAAGACCGAGAAGGGGGAGGTGGTCACCACCATCCAGAGCGGCGGCGAGAATCGGTATGGTGGCATCGGCCAGTACCTCGCCGCTCACCTCGCCCCGCTGGTGGATGCCGAAACCCGCGTCACCGTGCTGGGGCATGTGCAGCGCGGCGGCACCCCGTCCATGCGGGACCGCGTCATTGCCTCGGCCTTCGGCGTCTACGCCGTGGACCTGATCTCCCAGGGCAAGCTGGGCCGCATGGTGGCGTGGCAGCACGGCCAGGTGGTCGATGTGCCGATCACCGACGTGGCCGGCATCACTCGTGCCATCGACCCCTATGGCACCCTGGCCCAGACCGCTCGCGGTCTCGGCATCTATATCGGCGAGATGGGGAACTGAAACGCAAAAATCGCTGCGGCGCAACAAAAGGGGTTGACGCCCATTAGAGTGATTGTTAGAGTTATTCCAGATGTTGGCCTCCCCCGAGGTCAGCCTCCCTCTCTAAGCAACTCTTCAGACCGCCTACTCCCGTAGGCGGTTTTTTTTGTGCGGTTTCGTGCCTTTAGGATAAGTCCTATTGCGCGCGTAGCTATCCCGAGGAAGTAATGAGTTTAGGTTGAAGATGGTGTCGGGACGCCCTATTCTTTTTTTATCGAATGATTTAAAAGAAGACGTCCATGGGAACGCAGGGAAGCCCAACATGCATCGCCGGCCTTGATCTGGCCCTGAAATGGGTCGGGCTGGGCTCGGACCCGGAGGTGGCGCGTTGCACCGCCGCCGTGGCATTGGGATGCAGCCAGCGTCACGACTGCCCGTCGCAGATCGAGTGTTCCGAACGCCTTCGCGCCATCGAGTCGCTGCTGGAACACCTCCCGCTAGCGCTCATGAGCCACCCTCACATCCGCTAAAACACCGACGCCCCCCGGATTGCTCCGGGGGGCGTCGTCTTTCCATCGCTGAATCCGTGGATTACTCGGCGGATTCCTTGCGGGCCTTGGCGTAGCCGACGCCTTCCAGCGATTCTTCGATTTCCTCCAGAATGGAGGGATCGTCGATGGTCGCCGGCATCTTGAAGTCCTGGTTGTCGGCGATCTTCTGCATGGTGCCGCGCAGGATCTTGCCCGAGCGGGTCTTGGGCAGACGCTTGACGACGGTGCAAGTCTTGAAGGCGGCGACGGGGCCGATCTTCTCGCGCACCAGCCGCACCACTTCGGCGACGACCTGTTCGTCGCTTTTGGTCACGCCGGCCTTGAGGCAGATGAAGCCCAGCGGCAACTGCCCCTTCAATTGGTCGGCGACGCCGATCACAGCGCATTCAGCCACATCCGGGTGGCTGGCCAGCACTTCTTCCATGCCGCCGGTGGACAGGCGGTGGCCGGCGACATTGATGATGTCGTCGGTGCGCGACATGACATAAGCATAGCCGTCTTCGTCGATCATGCCGGCGTCGGCGGTCTTGTAGCAGCCGGGGAACTCGGCGTAGTAGCTGTCGATGCAGCGCTGGTCGGCGTTCCACAGGGTCAGCAGCGCGCCGGGCGGCAGCGGCAGGCGCACCACCAGCGATCCCACCTTGCCGGCTTCGCAGGGCTGATGCCCCTCGTCCAGCACTTCCAGGCCCCAGCCCGGCACCGGCTTGGTCGGCGAACCCGGCTTGATGGGGAATTCGTGCAGGCCCAGGCAGTTGGAGGCGATGGCCCAGCCGGTCTCGGTCTGCCACCAATGATCGACAACCGGAACCTTCAGGTTGTTCACCGCCCAGTTGATGGTGTCGGGATCGGACCGCTCGCCCGCCAGGAACAGGGCGCGGAAGCACGACAGATCGTACTTCTTCAGCAACTCGGCATTGGGGTCCTCGCGCTTGATGGCGCGGAAAGCGGTGGGCGCGGTGAACAGCGACGCCACCTTGTGCTGGCTGATCACCCGCCAGAAGGCGCCGGCATCGGGAGTTCCGACCGGCTTGCCCTCGTAGACCAGGGTGGTGCTGCCGTTGAGCAGGGGGGCATAGCAGATATAGGAGTGACCGACCACCCAACCCACGTCGGAGGCCGACCAGAACACCTCGCCCGGCTTGATGTTGTAGATGTACTTCATGGACCACATCAGCGCCACCATGTGGCCGCCATTGTCGCGAACGACGCCCTTGGGCTGGCCGGTGGTGCCGGAGGTGTAGAGGATGTAGAGCGGATCGGTGGCCTTCACCGGCACGCAGTCATGCGGCTTGGCGGCGGCGACCGCCTCGGTCCAGTCGAGGTCGCGTCCGGCGATCAGCTCGGCCTTGGCCTGCGGGCGCTGGAGCATGATGACGTTGGACGGCTTGTGGTCGGACAGTTCGATGGCCTGATCCAGCATGGGCTTGTAGGCCAGGACCTTGGACCCTTCGATGCCGCAGGAGGCCGACAGGATCACCTTGGGCTTGGCGTCGTTGATGCGGGTCGCCAATTCGCTGGGGGCGAAGCCGCCGAACACCACCGAGTGGATGGCGCCCAGGCGGGCAACCGCCAGCATGCCGAACAGGGCCTCGGGAACCATGGGCATGTAGAGCAGGACGCGGTCGCCCTTGGCGACGCCCAGTGCCGCCATGGCGCCGGCCAGGCGGGACACCTGGTCGAGCAGCTCGTCATAGCTGATGGTCCGGTTGGTGTTGGTGACCGGGCTGTCATAGATGATGGCGGCCTGCTTGCCGCGCCCGTCCCTGACATGGCGGTCGATGGCGTTGAAGCAGGTGTTGGTCTCGGCGCCGACGAACCAGCGGTAGAACGGCTTGTTGGAACTGTCCAGGACCTTGTCCCAGGGCTTGGACCAGTCGACGAGCTGGGCCGCGTCCCCCCAGAATCCCTCGGGGTCTTTCAGCGATTTGTCATAGGCTTGCTGGTATGCATTGGTCATGTCGGACAGGTTCCTCTGCTTTGCCGCTCCCGGTGGGGGGCGTTGGACACGCCAAAAAGCGAGTGGGCCGCCCCTCCATGCGAGTGGGGAGGATGCCGCAAAACAGCAAATATTGCAAAGGCCGTTTGGATCGGCCGGAACCGAGCAGATACGCCCTCCGCATGCCGGTCCGGCGAATGTGGTTACAGGCCCGGCCCCATCCCAACGGGTGGGGAGAGTGGGCGGAACATGGCCTCACGGCGAACGGGTTCCCGGCCTCGGTCGGCACGACGACAACCCGACCAACGGGGTCGGGAACCCTAGCTCGTGGATGGGGTCAGTGCGCGGAGGCGCCGATAGTCGACAACTCGTCCTTGATCCGCAGCTTTCTGCGTTTCAGATCCTTGATCTGGGAATTGTCTGGATTGAGGCTGCGGGTCTGCGACTCGAGGGCCGTTTCCAGATCGGCATGCTTGGCTTTCAAAGACTCGATACGGTCATGAAGGCTCATTTAGGGTCCTCCCTCTTGGGTGGGTGACCAGGAAAGCTTATTCCTCTGGCAAGGCCGTTGTCAGCAGGGAAATTGCCCTGTCGTCCCCGGCGGCGCTAATGTTGTTTCGTGACCGTGCCGAAGGATAATCCTATGTCGGACAGACGTCGGTAAGTTCACCTTCGTCCCGTCTGATTCTGGGAATGAGTGGCGCTCATGGCATTCGAGTCCTGGACGTGCGGTGAAGCCTCGGAGGAGAATCCCATCCAGGGATAAGCCAAGCTCCGCGACGGTCTTTGTCCCTCTCGGGGATGACAGACGGCGGCGGCGGCCTCTGGCAGAGTGTGGGACGGCAACACGGAGAGATTCTCGTGAAGACAAGCTCGCAGGCCGGGCTTTCCATCACCCGGCGGCGGCCGATGCCACCGATCCCAAAGGGCGGTTTAAAGGCAAGGCCCCGAAGGCGGGGGTGTGATCCGGCCGCCCAGGCACAGCAGGAACAGCTCGTGCTGGCTGCAGATCCTCAGTTTGGCATAGGCGCGCTTGCGGTAGGTGGCGACCGAGTTCTGGGCGATGCCGAGGTCCAGTGCGATGGCCTCGGTGGTGTAGCCGGTGACGATGCGCGAACAGACCTCCAACTCGCGCGCCGCCAGGGTAGGCGCCCGCTCGGCCAGCAGGTGCGAGACCTCGTCCTTGGACGGCCGCCGCCGGCTGTCAACGTGCGGCGCCGTCAGTTCGCGGTGGCGGATGACGCATTGGGAGACCACTTCGGACAGCCGGGCCAGATTCTCCATCTCGCGCGGCGAGAAGCTGGACGCTCCGGCGGCGCTGTAGAAGTTCTGATAGATGCCGAGCGGCGCGCCCTGTTCCAGGATCGACAGCTTGCCGCCCAGCTTGGCGTCGTCGAAGAAGAAGCTGCGGTACCAGTCGTCCTCGATCTGCTCGCGCAGCAGAACTCCCATGCGCAGGCGGGCGGATTGCGGCCGGCGCAGGGCGGTCAGGGCGGGATCGCGGGTGTGGAAACGACCGTCCACATAGCGGCCGACCAGATTGGCGCCGAGGTCGGCGCGTGCCCGATGCCAAGTGTAGACGCAGTGGGCCGTGTCGGATGCGTCCAAGGTGATCATGTTGAACTGGTCGATGGCGGCGGCGGCGGTGAGCAGCTCGACCAGCCGGCAGGAGAAGGTTTGCTGCCCGATGGCGCCGACCAGGGCGGCGACGCCACGCGTCAGCCGTCCATCCGCCATGTCCGTGACGATGTCGGTGCAGTCCTGCCATGCCGGTGGGGCGGCAGCGCTGCCGGTGAGCATATCCAAGGCGTCAACCTCCCGCGGCGCATTGATTTGGCGCCATCTTGCAAGAAGCGTATCACGGATGGATTGATTCAGTCGAGCAAAGCGTCTCATCCTATCGCAGCGCTATTGCTGCGTTGCGGTATATAGCGGCATCCGTAACGGTGTTTATTGGCTTTTGTGTTCGGTTGATTGGAAAAGGTACAAGATGATGCTTCTCGGACTATGGCAGGCGGCGGGATTTCTGGTGGCGGCCATGCTGATCACCCTGTCGCCCGGTCCCGATAATCTGATGATCCTCAGTCTGGGAATCGCGCGCGGCCGGCGCCAGGGCATGGTGTTCGGCCTGGGCTGCGCCTTGGGCTGCCTCAGTCACACCACCTTGGCGGCGTTGGGGATCAGCGCCCTGATCGCCGCCTCGGCCTGGGCCTTCCTCGGCCTCAAGATCTGCGGCGGGCTCTATCTGGTTTGGCTGGGGATTCAGGCGGTGCGCAGCACCGGCGGAGTCACCGTCGCGGCCCAGAACGGTGGGGGGGATGGGAGGCTGTGGCCATTGTTCGTCAAGGGGCTGGTGGCCAACGCCATCAATCCCAAGGTGGTGCTGTTCTTTCTCGCCTTCCTGCCTCAATTCGTCGATGCGGGACGTGGTGGCGTGGCATGGCAGACAGCCCAGCTGGGCGGGCTGTTCACCCTTCAGGCGGTGATCCTGTTCGGAGCCATCGGCTATTTCTCCGGCTGGGTCGGGCAGGGGCTCAACCGGGCGCCGGGGGCGGGGCGATGGCTGGACCGCGTCGCCGGCGGAGTGTTCATCGCGCTGGGGGTCAAGCTGATCGTCTGGTCGTGAGTTAAGAGTCTGTCACCCCGCAGGGTGACAGACAGCGCTGGCGGCCTTCGCCCACACTTCCCCGGATCAGGATGATGATGGGGGATAGGGTGACCAATGTCCGGCGCGTTCCAACCTATTGTTATCAGTGTGTTGCCGGCCCGGACCTGCTGACGGTCAAGGTAGAGGACGGGGTGGCCACCGAGGTCGAGCCCAACTTCAAGGCGGCCGACATCCATCCCGCCGAGGGCAAGGTCTGCGTCAAGGCGTTCGGGCTGGTCCAGAAGACCTACAATCCCCATCGTATCCTGACGCCCATGAAGCGCACCAACCCCAAGAAGGGCAAGGGCGAGGATCCCGGCTTCGTGCCGGTGTCGTGGGACGAGGCGCTGGACCTGATCGCCGCCAAGCTGATGGAGGTGCGGGCCAAGGGGCTGCTGGACGACAGCGGCTTTCCCCGCGTCGCCGCCTCGTTCGGCGGCGGCGGCACCCCCATGTCCTATATGGGCACCTTGCCGGCCTTTCTCGCCTCCTGGGGCCCCATCGACTTCAGCTATGGCAGTGGCCAGGGCGTCAAGTGCACCCACTCGGAGCATCTCTACGGCGAGCTGTGGCACCGTGCCTTCACCGTCTGCCCCGATACCCCCAACAACCGCTATGTGGTGTCGTTCGGCGCCAACACCGAGGCGGCGGCCGGCGTCTGCGGCGTCTACCGCCATGCCGAGGCGCGGGGGCGTGGTGCCAAGCGGGTCCAGGTCGAGCCCCATCTGTCGGTGACCGGGGCGTGCTCGGCCGAGTGGATTCCCATCAAGCCGCAGACCGACGCCGCCTTCCTGTTCGCCATGATCCACGTTCTGCTGCACGAGCGGCGGCTGGACGAGTTGGACGCGCCGTTCCTGGCGAACCACACCTCCTCGCCCTATCTGGTCGGCCCCAACGGCTTCTTCCTGCGCGACCCCCATAGCCGCAAGCCGCTGGTGTGGGATACCGGGCAGGACAAGGCGGTGGCCTTCGACACACCCGGCATCGCCCCGGCGCTGGAAGGGCGCTTCCGCGTCGCGGCGCTGGAGGTCGGTGCCGACGACGATCATTGGAGCCACGCGGATGTGGTGGGGGTGACCAGCCACACCATGCTGGTCGAGCATGTGCGTTCCTATACCCCGGACTGGGCGGCGGGGCTGTGCGACGTGCCGGCCGCCAAGATCCGCAAGGTCGCCAACGAGTTCCTCGACCATGCCTGTGTCGGCGACACTATGGAGGTGGAAGGCCGCACCCTGCCGTTCCGTCCGGTCTCCATTTCCTTGGGCAAAAGCGTCAACAACGGCTGGGGCGGCTATGAATGCTGCTGGGCGCGGACTCTGCTGGCCTGTCTGGTCGGCGGGCTGGAGGTGCCGGGCGGCATGCTGGGCACCACGGTGCGCCTCAATCGGCCGGCGACCAACCGGCTGGACAGCGTGCGGCCGGGCGAGGACGGCTTCATGGCCTTTCCCTGGAACGAGACTGATCGCGAGAAATGGACGTCGCGTCCCACCGGCCGCAACGGCCACCGCATGCTGGTGCCGCTGGCCGCCAATTCGCCGTGGAGTCAGGCGCTGGGTCCCACCCATCTGGCCTGGGCCTTCATGCGCGACAAACCGGAACACTGGCCCGAGGCCACCGCGCCCGATGTGTGGATCGTCTACCGCACCAATCCCGCCATCTCGTTCTGGGACACCGCCGCCGTCACCGACACCATGGCGCGCTTTCCGTTCGTGGCCTGCTTCGCCTACACCATGGACGAAACCAACCACATGGCCGACGTGCTGCTGCCCGATTGCACCGATCTGGAGGGGCTGCAGCTGATCCGCATCGGCGGCACCAAGTTCGTCGAGCAGTTCTGGGACCACCAGGGCTTCGCGCTCCGCCAGCCGGTGGTCGAGCCCAAGGGCGAGACTCGCGACTTCACCTGGATCTCGACTCAACTGGCCAAGCGCACCGGCCTGCTGGAGAAATACAACGCCGCCATCAACCGGGGCGCCGCCGGTATCGGCCTGGTCGGCAAGGCGTTCGACTTCAGCCTGGACGTGACGCGCGAGCATTCGGTGGAGGAGATTTGGGACGCCAATTGCCGCGCCGCCTCGGCCGAGATCGGCGGCGAGCCGCGCGACCTCGGCTGGTTCAAGGAGAACGGCTTCCTGGTGACCTCGTTCCCACGGCTGGATTGGTATCTGTTCCCCACCCTGGTGGATCAGGGCCTGCGTTTCGAGCTGCCCTATCAGGAGCGGCTGGCCCGGGTCGGAACCCAATTGGGCAACCGCCTGCACGAATCCGGCATCGACTGGTGGGACACCCAATTGGCCGAGTATCAGGCCCTGCCCAAGTGGAAGGACTTTCCCGGCATCTGGGAGAAGGTCCTGGTCAAGCACGGCCACAGGCCGGAGGACTTCCCGTTCTGGCTGCTGACGTCCCGCAGCATGCAGTACTCCTGGGGCGGCAACGTGGGCGTCCAGATCATCCGCGAGATGGCCGAGAACATCGCCGGCCACAACGGCGTCATCATGAACGCGGCGACGGCGCGGGGCATGGGCATTGCCGACGGCGACACCGTCGAGGTCGCCTCGCACATCAACAAGGTGCAGGGACGGGTGGTGCTGCGCCAGGGCATCCGGCCCGACACCTTGCTGATGATCGGGCAGTTCGGCCACTGGAAGACGCCCTTCGCCAAGGACTTCGACACGCCCAGCATGAATTCGCTGACCCCCATGGATCTCGACCTCACCGACGCCACCGGCTCGGGCGCCGACGTGGTGCGGGTCAGCATCCGCCGGGTGGGAGGCCCGCGATGAGCCGCTGGGGCATGGTCGCCGATCTGCGCCGCTGCGTCGGCTGTCAGACCTGTTCCTCGGCCTGCCGCCACGCCAACGCCACGCCCCCCGGCGTGATGTGGCGGCGGGTGGTCGACATGGAGGCGGGGGACTACCCGGATGTGCGCCGCGCCTTCGTGCCGGTGGGCTGCAATCACTGCGACGATCCGCCCTGCACCAAGGCCTGTCCCAGCACCGCCACCAAAAAACGGGCCGACGGCATCGTCACCCAGGACTATGATGTCTGCATCGGCTGCGGCTATTGCATCCTGGCCTGCCCCTATCAGGCGCGCGGCAAGATCGCCGAGCCGGTGGCGGCCTATGCCGAACACGGCCGCATCGCCTCGGAGGAGGCGCGGTTCGACCCGCGCACCATCGGCGTCGCCCAGAAATGCACCTTCTGCGTGGACCGTATCGACGAGGGGCTGGCCCAGGGGCTGACTCCCGGTGTGGACCCGGAGGCGAGCCCCGCCTGCGTCAACGCCTGCCTCGCCCGCGCCCTGACCTTCGGCGACCTGGATGATCCCGTCAGCACCGTTTCGGTTCTGCTGGCGCGCACCCCGTCGTTCCGCATGCACGAGGATCTGGGGACCGGTCCCAACATCCACTACCTGTGGGATCACGGCACATGAGCGACACCACCCAGTTCGCCGGCATCAGCCCTTGGCACCAAGTCACCTGGGACTGGCGGGCGGCCGGCAATTTCATCGGCGGCGGCAGCGGCGCCGGTGTTCTGGTCATCGGGGTCCTGACCGGGCTCTCGCCCTGGCTGGTTGCCGTGCTGGGATGCGGTCTGATCGGCGCCGGCCTGTTCTGCGTCTGGCTGGAGATCGGCAAGCCGTTGCGGGCGCTCAACGTCTACCGCCATCCCGCAACCTCTTGGATGACCCGCGAAGCGCTGGTGGCGCTGGTTGTGTTCGGCTGCGGCTTCGGGGCGGCGGCGCTGGATTCCCGCCCCCTGCTGGGAGCGGCGGCGCTGGCGGCGGTGGGGTTCGTCGGCTGTCAGGCCCGCATTCTGACCGGAGCCCAGGGCATCCCCGCCTGGCGCGAGCCTCGGGTGGTGCCGCTGATCCTGGCGAGCGCGGCGGTGGAGGGCGCCGGCCTCATCCTGCCGCTGACCCAGCCGGCTTGGCTGGGCGGGCTGCTGCTGGGGTTGTTGGGGCTGCGCTTCGTCTGCTGGCGCCGCTATGTCGTTCGGCTGGAGGCGGGACGAGCGCCGGGGCGGGTCCTGGTGGCGGTCCGCGCGCTGGATCGGCCCTTCGGACTCTATGGCCATGCCGTTCCGGCGGTGCTGGCGGTGGTCGGCATCGCCGCGCCGCTGCTGCTGATGGCCGCCGGCCTGCTGGCGGCGGCGGGCGGCTGGGTTTTCAAATTCATCCTGATCACCCGTCTGGCCTTCAATCAGGGCTTCGCCATTCCCGCCACGCCGTCGCGCGGGGCGGGGTCGAGCGGTCCGGGGGTTCGGCCGGGCTGGGAGTAAAGAAAACAACAATCCTCGGGAGGTCCGATGTTTCAAGCCGCACAGGAAACCATGTCGCGCGACGAACTGACGCAGGTGCAATTGCGGCGTCTCGCCGCGACCCTGCGATTGGCCTACGACAATGTCCCCCATCATCGCAAAGCCTTCGACGCCAAGGGCGTCCGGCCGGAGGACCTGCGGCAGCTGTCGGATCTGCGGCACTTTCCCTTCACCGTGAAGACCGATCTTCGCGACAACTACCCCTACGGCATGCTGGCGGTGAAGCGGGAACAGCTGACCCGCATCCACGCGTCGTCGGGCACCACCGGCAAGCCCACCGTGGTGGGCTATACCCAGGGCGATCTCGACACCTGGGCCGATCTGGCGGCGCGGACCATGGCGGCGGCGGGGGTGCGGCCGGGCGACCTGGTCCACAACGCCTACGGCTACGGCCTGTTCACCGGCGGCCTGGGATTCCACTATGGCGCCGAGCGGCTGGGCTGCACCGTCACCCCCATGTCGGGCGGCAACACCGAAAAGCAGATATCGGTGATCCAGGACCTGGGGGCGACGGTGCTGGCCTGCACCCCGTCCTATGCCTTGAACATCGCCGAGGTCGCCGAGAAGGAAGGCGTCGATCTGGTCGGCGGATTGCTGCGGGTGGCGGTGTTCGGAGCCGAGCCGTGGAGCGAGGGCATGCGCGCCGAAATCGACCGCCGGCTGGGCCTGCGGGCGCAGGACACCTACGGCCTGTCCGAGATCATGGGGCCGGGGGTCGCCGCCGAATGCGGCGAACGCGACGGGCTGCACGGCTGGGAGGATCATTTTCTGTTCGAGGTCGTCGATCCCGCCACCCTGGAGCCGCTGCCGCCGGGCGAGACGGGGGAACTGGTCATCACCACGCTGACCAAGCAGGCGCTGCCCATGGTGCGCTACCGTACCCGCGACATCACCCGCTTCGACCTGACGCCGTGCCGTTGCGGCCGTACGCACGGGCGCCTGATGCGCATCACCGGGCGCTCCGACGACATGCTGATCATCCGGGGCGTCAACGTCTATCCGTCCCAGGTGGAATCGGTGTTGGTTGGGTTCAGCGGCATCGAACCGCACTACCAACTGGTGGTCAGCCGCCAAGGCGCGCTGGATCACCTGACCGTGGAAGTGGAGGCTGATCCCCTGCTGGCGGACGACGTCTATGTCTCCACCGCCGCCGATGTCCGCCATCACATCAAGAGCATGATCGGCGTCACCTGCGACGTGATTCTCCAGCCGCCGGGAGGAATTCCTCGGTCGCTGGGCAAGGCGGTCCGGGTCAAGGACCTCAGAAAGCAGTGACCAGAAAAGCCAACAAGCGAGTGGGAGATTTCATCATGTCCATATCCAGGAGGTGCATCTTCGCGGCGGCATTGGCGTTCAGTGCCGCGACCCCGGTCCTCGCCGCCGAGACCATCAAGATCGGGGCGCCGCTGTCGACCACCGGGCCGGCATCGTTTCTCGGCGAGCCCGAGAAGAAGGTGCTGGAAATGTATGTGGAGCAGATCAACAAGGAAGGGGGTCTGCTGGGGCGCAAGGTCGAACTGATCCTCTACGACGACAGCGGCGCCGCCGAGCGGGCGGTGGCCAATGTCAAGCGCCTGACCCAGAACGACAATGTGGACGTGCTGATCGGCGGCACCACCACCGCCACCACCATGGCCATGGTGCCGCTGATCGAGCGGGCCGAGGTGCCGTTCATCTCGCTGGCCGGCGCGGTGGTGGTGGTCGAGCCGGTCAAGAAGTGGGTGTTCAAGGTCTCGCACAACGACCGCATGGCCGCCGACAGGGTTCTGGCTGATATGAAAAAGCGCGGCCTCACCAAGGTGGCGATCATTTCCGAGGATGCCGGCTTCGGCAAATCGGGTCACGACGAGACCTTGAAGGTCGCCAAGGATGCCGGCGTCGAGATCGTCGCCGACGAGGTCTATTCCTCCAAGGATCCCGACGTCACCGCCCAGCTCACCAAGATCAAGAACACCCCCGGCGTCCAGGCGGTGTTCAATTTCGGGCTGGGCCAAGGCCCGGCCATCGTCACCAAGAACTATCGCCAGATCGGCATGACCGCGCCGCTCTATCAGTCCCACGGGGTGGCCTCCAAGGAGTATATCCGCCTGGCCGGCGACGCGGCCGAAGGGGTCCGCCTGCCGGCCAGCGGTCTGGTGGTCGCCGATCAGCTTGACGCCACCGATCCGCAAAAGCCGGTGGTGACTCTGTTCGGCAAGACCTATCTGACCAAGAGCGGGTCCGATCCCTCGACCTTCGCCGGCCACGCCTACGACGCCCTTCAGATCGTGCTGGCCGCCATCAACCGGGCCGGTACCACCGACAAGGCCAAGGTCCGGGACGAGATCGAAAAGACCTCCGGCTATGTGGGGACCGGCGGCATGGTCTCCATGAGTCCGGCCGACCATCTGGGCCTGTCGTTGCGGGCCTTCCATGTGGTCGAGGTCAAGGGCGGGAACTGGACACTTATTGACTGATTCCCCATCCCGACGACGCCAACCGATAGTTTGGCGTCGTCGGCCCCTTCAAGCCACGGCATGACGTGCTTGCCTCGCCGGGCCGCGCCGGTTATCCATGGCGGCATGTCGCCAAGCACCATTACCGAGGCGTTCCGTCCCCCGCCCCGATCCCTGCGCAGGGGCATCGGCTGGCGGCTGCTGCTGGCCATCGTGCTGTTCAGCTCGGTGGTGACCGTGGTCATGACCGCGCTTCAGCTCTATATGGACTACCGCAGCGAGGTCGAAGACATCCAGGACCGCTTCCGCGACATCGAGAAAAGCTATCTGGCCAGCCTGGGGGGCAGCCTGTGGAGCCTGGACGTCGACCAGATCCAGCTTCTGATCGACGGCATCAAGCATCTGCCCGACATGCAATATCTCGAGGTGCGCGAACTCGGGCCGACCCGCAAGCGCCAGGTGGCGATTTCGGTGGGTGAGCGCGGCGTCGGTCCCATCATCAGTCACAGTTATCCCATTCTTTATGCCGGCGCCCGCGACCGGGAGGCCGCCCAGATCATCGGGGTTCTCTATGTGGAGGCCACCTTGACCGGCGTCTATAGCCGCTTGGTCGAGCGGGCCCTGACCATTCTGATCACCCAGGGGGTGAAGACCTTCCTGGTGTCGGCCTTCACCTTGTTCATCGTTCATCGTCTGGTCACCCGTCATCTGGTCGCCATCAGCGGTTTTCTGCGGGGCTACACCCTGGGGGGCGGCGCGGCGGCGCTGCAATTGTCGCGGGCCCCTCCCCGGGAGAACGACGAATTGGACGACATGACGGCGGCCCTGAACACCATGTCGTCCAGTCTTGCCCGCAGCGTTCTCGACCGCGAGCGCAGCCTGCGGGAGTTGCGGCGGCAGGAGGCGGCGCTGGATCGGGCCTATCGCCATTTCACCACCCACGAGACCGCCGCCAAGCTGGCCCACGAGATCAAGCAGCCGCTCGCCTGCCTGTCCACCTACGCCCAGGGTTTGCAAGCCATGCTCCAGCGCGAGGAGCTCCGCCCCGAGGAATTGCCGCAACTGGCCGACCGCATGGTGCGCGAGGTTCAAAGAGTGCGGGAGATCATCGCGGTCAGCCAGTCGCGCATCGACCACCCCGTCGGCGCTCCCGAGCCGCTGTCGGTGGGCGCCTTGTTGCGGGACGTGTTGCCGCTGTTGCGTCAGATTTGCGACGACCACGGCGTCGCCGCTCATTTGGAAGGGGCGGATCTGGACGTTCTGATTCTCGGCAACCGCGTCGCGCTGCAGCAGGTCCTGGTGAATCTGGTCCGCAACGCCTGCGAGGCCATGGCGTCGCGGCCGGTGGCCGAGCGGCGGCTGAGCATGGAGGTGCGCGTGGAAGCGGCCAAGGTCGCCGTCAGCATCCATGACAACGGTCCGGGCTTTCCTCCCGACATCATTCGGACCGGCCACGCCTTGTTCGCCTCGACCAAGCGCATGGGCAGCGGGTTTGGGTTGCCCATCGCCACCGCGATCCTTACCGCCCATGGGGGAGGTCTTGAAATCTCCAATGACGAACGTGGGGGAGGGCGCGTAACATGTTCGCTACCGAGGGCATGAGGCGAGAGAATGCTCGCAGAGACTAAGTTTTCAATAGCGCTGGTCGATGATGATTCCGGCTTTCGCGAGGCTCTTCAATGGCTGCTGACCTCTTCCGGCTATGAGGTGCAGTGCTTTGCCGATGCCGCTTCGTTCATTGCAAGTCCTCATCTTTCGGCGGTCGGCTGTTCTTTGATCGACCTCAGGCTGGGTGACGACAGCGGGATCGAGGTGCTGAAGGCGTCGCGGCGCCAAGGCCACGACGCTCCGGCCATCATGATTTCGGCCTATGGCGACATTCCCACCGCCGTGCGGGCGGTCCAGTTGGGCGCTTTCGGCTTCATCGAGAAGCCCATCGACAACGACAAGCTGCTGAGCGTGGTGGCGAACGCTTGCCGTCGCCATGTGGAGATCTGCCGGCAGCACGGTCGGGCCGCCGACGCCTTGCGGAAATTCGCCCGTCTGACCGACCGGGAGGCCGATGTTTACTGGCTGCTGGTGGGGGGGGCCGCCACCAAGGAAATCGCGGCCAAGCTCGAGATCAGCCCCCGGACGGCCGAGACCCATCGGGGGCGGGTGTTCGAGAAATTCGGGGCGCGGGGGCTGGACGACATCGTTCACGCCGCGTTTCACCTTCGGGCCTTGTCTGATGTCTCCTGAGCGACGGATTATTTAAGTGTTGTACTCCGAAGGAGGCTCTATTAAAAAATGTAGCAGGGGTCTCTACTGTTTGTTTCGAGGTTGTGAGTCGTAACCTCAAGACGTGAGACTTTTTGCGAAATTCCGTTATTGGAATTCCGCACTCCAATCACTCTGTAACTGTTTGTCGGCCTGAATGCGTAGTTTCTACGCATCTTCATGCGTTCGCCCAGGTGCTAGGATTCGCCAACTCGTCGTTCCAGGAGGTTGGTGATGATCCCCGAGTCCAGCATGGTTGCCCGCAAGAGCACTTCCAAGGCCCGACTCGATAATGGCGAGCCCAATCCCATCGATTCGCATGTGGGTGAGCGCATCCGGCTTCGCAGGCTGCGACTTGGGATGACCCAGACCGAATTGGCCAAGGCCATCGGCCTGACCCTTCAGCAGATTCAGAAATACGAACGGGGCATCAATCGGGTGAGCAGCTCGCGCCTGTTCGACCTGGCGGGGGCCCTGCAAGTGACGGTCGGGTATTTCTTCGACGAGATCCCCGGCGAACCGCCCGTGGCCATGGCGGACATTTCGGCCAACGACGACGAGGATCTGACCGCGCGCTACGAGACCAAGCTGCTGGTGCGTGCCTATTACGGCATCACCGATCCGCTGCTCCGCGCCCAGGTGTGCGAACTGGCCAAGGCCCTGGCGCCCTCAGTTTAGGGCTTCCAGGGACAGAACCCCCTTCAGCAGGTCTTCCACCATCTGACGGCTGATGTCGCGGGTGATGAAGACGATGCGTGTCCGGTGATCGTCGTCGGGCCAGCCGGGCAGGGGCGCCGGCGGGTGGAAGACGTGCTGGACACCGTGGATGGCCAGGGGCTGCTCGGACTCGCGGGCGTTGACGATGCCCTTGATGCGCAGCAGGTTCTCGCCCTTGGACGAAATCATCAGCTCCAGGGCGAAGCCCAGGGCGGCCCATGAGACCGGCTCGGTGGCGGTGAAGACGAAGGCCTGGATATGGGCGTCGTGCCGGTTGGGGTCGTGATGATGGTGATGCCCGTTCTGAGCCGCCTGATGGGCGGCGTAGGCTTCCTCGTTCAGCCAGCGGGCCACGTCGGGGACCTTGGAATCCTTGTTGAACAGCCCGGCGTCCAGAATGGCGGCGGGATCGATCCGGCCCATGGCGACCGGGATGATGGGAGCGGCGGGATTGAGACCGCGCAAGCGGGCCCGCAGCATTTCCACCCGGGTCGGGTCGGCGATGTCGGCCTTGGTCAGCACCAGACGGTCGGCCACCGCCACCTGCTTGACCGCCTCGACCTGGGCGTCGAGGGTGCGGTCGCCGTTGACGGCGTCGATGGTGGTGACGATGCCGTCCAGCTTGTAGCGGCTGGAAATCAGCGGATCGGTCATCAGGGTGTGGATGATGGGGGCGGGATCGGCCAATCCGGTGGTTTCGATCACCACTCGGCCGAATTCCGGCACCTCGCCCTTGACCCGCTTCAGGAACAGGTCGCGCATTCCCTCCACCAGATCGCCGCGCACGGTGCAGCACAGGCAGCCCGACTGCAGCAGCACCACGTCCTCGGCAACCTTGCGCACCAGCAGATGATCCAGTCCCACCGCGCCGAATTCATTGATCAGGACGGCGGTGTCGGACAGATCGGGCTGGGCCAGCAAATGATTGAGCAGGGTGGTCTTGCCGCTGCCGAGAAAGCCGGTGAGGACGGTGACGGGGATCAGGCTCACTTCTTGTACAGCTCCTCTGGCGCGATCAGCACCTTCTCCACCTCGGCCAGCCCCTCCGGCCGGGCGGCGGTATAGAAGCAACTGCGCCGTCCGGTGTGGCAGGCGACGCCGTCTTGGTCGACCTTGAGCAGGATGGTGTCGCCATCGCAATCGATCCGGAAGTCGACCAGGCGTTGCTGCTGGCCCGAGGTTTCGCCCTTGCGCCACAGGCCTTGGCGCGACCGCGACCAGTAGCAGACCCGGCCGGTGGCCAGCGTCTCGATCACCGCGTCCCGGTTCATCCAGGCCATCATCAGGACTTCGCCGCTGTCGTGCTGCTGGGCGATGGCCGGCACCAGACCGTCGGCGTTGAAGCTAAGCAGACCGAGGATGGCGGTTGGATCGATGACGGACATGATGATGACGACCTCAGGGATGTGACGCCCTGGTATAGACCATCGTTCAATGCCCCGAAAGGCAATCGAACAGCGAGTCGCCAAGGCCGCGCATCAGAATGAAATAGGCGTCGGGGCCGGGTTGCACCAGGGCGCCCTCGGGATCGAGCTGGCCGATCCGCGCTCCGCTCGCCTCGGCCAGGGCCTGGACGGTGGAGCCGGCGAAGCGGGGCTCGCGGAACACGCACTTGGCTCCGGCGGTCTTAAGGCGGTCGCGCAGTGCGGCCATGCGCTTGGCACTGGGCGGACGCTCCGGGTCGATGGTGATGGCGCCGGCCGGGGTCAGGCCATAGCGCAGCTCGAAATACTGATGGGCGTCATGGAACACCACATAGGGCTTGCCGGCCAGCGGTGCCAGCTTGGCGGTCAGTTCGGCATCCAGGGCGACCAGCTTCTGGCGGGTCTCGGCGGCGTTGCTGTCGTAGACGGCGGCATGGGCGGGGTCGAGCGTCTTCAGCCGCGTCGCCACCGCGTCCACCAGCCGGCCGGCATTGTCCGGGTCGAGCCAAAGATGGCCGTCGATCTCTTCGCCGTCCTCCTTGGCGTGCTCCTCGTGGCTGTGCCCATCATGCCCATGATCATGGGGCTCCCAGACGCCGCCCTCGCGGGTGGGCAGGGTTCTGATGCCGGCGACCTCGCCCATGGCCAGCGTCGCCTTGGCCTTGCCGACCGGACGCTCCAGCCAGGTCTCGAAATCCTTGCCGACCCAGACCACCAGCTGCGCCGCTTCCAAGGCGCGCATGTCCGACGGCTTCATGGCGTAGCCATGGGGCGAGTTGGTCCCCGACACGATCAGCCCCGGCTCGGCGATTCCCTTCATCACCGCCGCCACCAGCCCATGCAGCGGCTTGATGCTGACCAGAACGTTGGGAGTCTGGATGGAAGGGGCGGAATCGGCCATGGCCGGGGATGCGTTCAGCAGACCGAGGAGGGCGATGGCGAGGAGGGGCTTCCGCATGGGTCTGCTCCGTGCGATGATTGGAAGTGATGATACGTTATAATATAACATGTCGTGGATTCCAAGCATGGCCTTTCCCGTTCCCCAACATGATCACCGCGCCTGCGTTCACGGAGCGCTCGACGCCGCCGAAGTGGAGTGCCACCGCCAAGGCGCGCGCCTGACTCCCATCCGGCGGCGCGTGCTGGAACTGGTGTGGGAGAGCCACCAGCCGGTCGGGGCCTATGCCCTGCTGGAGACGCTGGCGCGGGAAGGCTGGTCGGCGGCGCCGCCGACCGTCTACCGGGCGCTGGAGTTTCTTCAACTGCATGGTCTGGTTCACCGGATCGCCTTGCTGAACGCTTTCACCGGTTGCTCGCGGCCGGGCCTGCCCCATGCCGGCAAATTCCTGCTCTGCGCCGGTTGCGGCGCGGCGGCGGAATTGGAGGACGAAGACATCGACCGCGCCGTGAACGAGGCCGCCGGCCGGCTCGGCTTTTCCGTCTCGCGCCAGACCATCGAGGTCGAGGGGTTGTGCCCGGCTTGTCGCAGGACGGAGGCCTCGCCATGAGCCATACTCCCCTGGTGCGGGTCAGCGAGGTTTCGGTGGCGTTCCGCGGCCATACCGTGCTCGATGGGGTCAACCTGACGGTGGAGCCCGGTCGTATCGTCACCTTGGTCGGGCCTAACGGTGCCGGCAAATCCACCTTGCTCAAAGTGGCGGTGGGGCTGTTGCCGCCCGATCGCGGCCGGGTGGCGTTCGGCGCCAGGACGGTGGGCTATGTGCCGCAGAAGCTGGTGATCGAGCGTATCCTGCCGCTGTCGGTGCGTCGCTTTCTCGCCATGGCGGTCCGCGGCCCGGTGGGGCACAGCCAGTTGGAGGACGCCTTGACCCTGGTCGGAGCCGGCCATGTGCTGCGGCGGCAGGTGGCCGATCTGTCGGGCGGCGAGATGCAGCGGGTGCTGCTGGCCCGCGCCATGCTGCGACGGCCGGACCTGCTGGTGCTGGACGAGCCGGTGGGCGGCGTCGACATGGCCGGGCAGGCCGAACTCTACGACCTCATCGCCGCCCTGGCGCATCGCGACGGCGTCGGCATCCTGATGGTGTCGCACGACCTGCATGTGGTCATGGCGGCCACCGACGAGGTGGTTTGCCTGAACCACCACGTCTGCTGCGCCGGCCATCCCGAGACGGTCAGCCGCCATCCCGAATATCTGGCCCTGTTCGGTCCTCGGGTGGCCGGCAGCTTGGCCATCTACACCCACGCCCATGATCACGGCCACCTTGCCGACGGCAGCGTGCTGCCGCTGGACCCGGATCATCCCGTTCACCAGCATGGGCCGGAGTGCCATCATGGATGAGTTCCTGTTGCGCGCCATGGTGGCGGGGCTGGGGCTGGCGACGGTGACGGGGCCGTTGGGGTGTTTCGTGGTCTGGCGGCGGATGGCCTATTTCGGCGACGCCCTGGCCCATACCGCGCTGCTGGGCATCGTCGTCGGGCTGCTGCTGGGGACCGCGCCGTTGGTGGGGGTGGTGGCGGTCTGCGTGGTCGTCGCCCTGCTTCTGGCCGGGATGCGGCGCGACGGGCGGCTGGCCTCGGACAGCCTGCTTGGCATCCTCGCCCATGGGGCGCTGGCGCTGGGGCTGGTGCTGCTGTCCACCATGGAGCGGGTGCGGGTCGACCTGATGGGATGGTTGTTCGGCGACATCCTGGCGGTGTCGTGGACCGATGCGATCCTGGTCTGGGGGGGCGCCGGTCTGGTGCTGATTCTGCTGGCGGCCTACTGGCGTTGTCTGGTGGCCATGGCGGTGGACGAGGATCTGGCCCGGGTGGAAGGCCACAATGTGGGGCGTGGCCGCATCGTTCTCATGCTGTTGGTGGCGCTGTCGGTGGCGGTGGCCATGAAGGTGGTCGGCGTCATGCTGATCACCGCCATGCTGGTCATTCCCGCCGCCAGCGCCCGGCGTGTCGCCCGGACGCCGGAGCAGATGGCCATGGCCGCTTCGGTGGCGGGCGCTCTGGCGGTGGTCGCCGGATTGGCGGGAAGCTGGCATTACGACACGCCCTCGGGGCCGAGTATCGTGGTGGCGGCGGTCGCCTTGTTCGTGCTGTCGCGACTGCTTCCCGGCAGAGCTTCGTGAGCGGCTTGCCGAGGAGCGTCGAGAATGCCAATATTAAAGCTTAGATAGTTTGTCGAGTGTGAAGTAACCGATGACCGACGCAGCACGTAAAGCGAAATTCGAAGGCAAAGTTGCCGAGTTGCTGGCCGTTACCTCCGGCCTGTCGGTTACTCACATTCTCCTCTTGCGGCGCATGACCATGGCGGACCCCGAGACCAAGTCCTGGGCCAGCGACCGGGAGTTGGGCGTGGTGTTCGACACTATTCTCGACCGGGCCGTGGCCGCCATCGAGGTGGAGGAACTGGGCGCCGCCGCCGACCGTCAATTCGACCTTCTGCTGCCGCCCGGCGACGAGGAGATCCGCGACAAGGAGCGTTGGCAGCTCTTCGACGTCGCCAAGAAATACCTGTCCAAGCGCAAGAAGGTCGAGGTGGTGGTGGAAACGCCGCCGGTGGAGGTGGACGAGGACGAGGACGCGCCGATCGAGTTCAACAACTTCAAGCAGTTGTTCGACGAGACCATCGCCCGCTACACCCGGCGGTCGTTGCTGTCGCTGGTGGTCAGTCCCAATCACGCGACGCTTCGTCCGCATATCCCGGTCCCCTTCATCGGCGCCCCCGGTTTCGCCGCCTGTTATGAAGCGCTGCTGCGCAAATTCGTGCTGCCCGACATTCGCGCCACCAAGCGCATCATGGAACTGGCGAAAAGCCGAACCTGGGATGCCAGCGGGAGCAATCGCCTGATCGGCGTCATCCAGGCCGGCGGGGCCGCGAACCCCATCCTCGACACCTGGGATGCGCGATGGGCCGCCTACCGGTCGGAAGGGATCGGCGCCAAGCACAAGAAGGGCGAGGACCCCTGGCAGGTGTTCGTGGAGGCCGCCGCCGCCGGTGGCTACACGCCCCCTCATCTGGCCGATATTCCGCTGCTGCACTCGGTGATCCGCTGGGAGCCCGAATCGCTGACCGAGGCCTGGCGCGAGATCACGCTGCTCTATCAGCAGGAGTTCCACGCCAAGAACCGGCACGAGCAGGCCCGCGAGGGCGCCCTGCGCGACGGCATCGTCCGCTGTATCCGCGAACTGCCCAAGCGGGCCGGCGACATGGTCGCCATCAAGGCGTTTTTCGAGTTGCCCAAATGCGACCGCATGTTCCTGCGCAAACTGATGCAGACGGTCGGCGGCACCGACACCGAACGCAATCGGGTGGCACCTGGGCTGGTCCATTTCTACAACAACCTGCCATTGTGATTGCTGCGTTGGTTATGTATTGATTTCGTTCAAGACAATTGCTGCGCCGCTGTTCTCCCTCAGGTAGAATTCCGTGCGGGGACGTATAAGCGGGATATCAGGTCGATGGCGGTTTGGCGACGGAAAGCGTGGATGGGGCGACGGCTGTGGCCCATGATCCCATTCGTCGCGGCGACTCTGATCATGGTGCTTGCCGCCCTCACTCTGCTCGAGGTTTACCGATTGCAGGTCGGGCGCCGTCAGGAAGCGGCGCGCGCCGATGTGGTCGCCCATCTCGGCGCCGTCAGGGCGCGGCTGGAAGGGTCGCTGACCGCCCCGCTCCTGTTGACCCGCGGTCTTGTCGCCAACATCATCCAGCACGGCGGAATTTCCGACACCGAATTCGCCGATCTGGCCGCGATCCTGACGGTGGATTATCCCAATATCCGCAATTTCACCCTGGCACGCGGGACGGTGATCTCGTCGGTGTATCCGGTGACCGCCAATCGCGCCGTTCTCGGCGTCGATTATCGCAGCCGGGCGGATCAATGGAACTCGGTGGAGCGGGCGATTCAGTCGCGCCGACCGGTGGTGGCCGGTCCCGTCCCGCTGATCCAAGGCGGCTTCGCCCTGATCGGGCGGGTTCCGGTCTTCCTGCCCGGCAAGGCGGGGGGAGAGGCCAGCTTCTTCGGGTTGATCAGCGTCGTCATCGACATTCCCAGCGTCTTTGCCGGCGCCGGCATCGGCAGCGGCGTCTTGCCCATGACCTTGGCCATTCGCGGCCGCGACGGGTTGGGGGCGGCGGGGGCCATGATCTGGGGCGACAAGACCGTCTTCGCCAGCGACGCGGTGGAGATGGACGTCACGCTGCCGGACGGCACATGGCGGATGGCGGCCATTCCCAAGGACGGCTGGGCGGTCGCCGACGGCGAGTTGCGGCTGACCCAATTGCTGGGGAGCTTCCTGTGGTTGTTGGTTTCCTTCACCTCGTACGGAACCGCATTTTACGCCGCGTCGCTGCGGCGTGCCCGTGAGCGCATCACCGAAAGCGAGGAGCGCTACCGCGCCCTGGTGGAGACGGCCCCCATGGCGGTTTGTGTCCACCGCGACGGGCGGATCATCTTCGCCAATTCAGAATCCCATCGCATGATGGGCGCGCCCGAGGGCGGGGAGATGGCCGGAATGGGTGTCCTCACCCTGCTTCATCCCGACAGCAAGGCCTTGGCGCGCCAGCGTATCGACACCGTCATGGCCGATGGTGTCGTGACCCCGGTGACCGAGCATCTCTTCACCACCTTGGACGGGCGGGTCATCAACGGGGACGTGGTCTCCACCCGGGTGATGTTGGGCGGTCGCCCGGCGGTCCTGTCGGTCGTCAACGACGTGACCTTGCGGCATCGGGCGGCGGCGGAGCGCGAGCGGCTGGTCCAGAGTCTGCGGACCTCCAACGAGGATCTGCAGCAATTCGCCTACATTGCCAGTCATGACTTGCAGGAACCGCTACGCAATATCGCCAGCTATGTTCAATTGCTGGGGCGGCGCTACCGCGGCCGGTTGGATCATGATGCCGACGAGTTCATCGAATATGCCGTCGATGGCGCCAAGCGCATGCAGGAGATGATCACCGACCTTCTGGACTACTCGCGCCTTCAGGAGGAAGGGGGGACCTGCGAGCCCATCGACAGCCGCAAGGTGGTCGAGCGGGCTCTGTCCGACCTTGCCACGGTGATCGACGAAAGCGGGGCGGTGGTGAATGTGGAGCCGCTGCCGATGGTCCGCTGCCGCGAACACGAACTGGGCCGTATCTTTTTGAATCTGATAGGCAACGCTGTCAAATACCGCCGGCCCGACGTCATTGCGCGAATCCGGATCTCCGCCCGGCTCGACGACTAGGTCTGGACGTTCTCGGTGGCCGACAACGGCATCGGCGTCGCACCGGAATACCGGGAGAAGATCTTTTCACTGTTCACCCGGCTGCACCCGCGCAGCTCCTACGGCGGCACCGGCATCGGTCTGGCCATCTGCCGCAAGCTGATACAGCATAACGACGGTCATATCTGGGTCGAGGCTGGAGACGGTGAGGGGTGTTGCTTCAAGTTCACCCTGCCGGCGGTGGCGTGACGCCCTCGTCCGGGGTGGCGGTCGGCCGCTCCTGAGTCGCTTTCGGCGGTTCCTGTCCGGCGGGAGCGGGGGCGACGTCCTCCTGCCGCTCCATTCCGCCTCCCAGCGCCTTGTACAGCGACACCACCGCTTCCAGGCGCCCGAAGCGCGATTGCACCCCGGTGTCTTCGGCCTGGAACCGGGTACGCTGGGTTTCCAGCACGTTGAGATAATCGACCATGCCCAGGCGGAAGGCTTCCGAGCTCAGCTGATAGGCGTCGAGCGAAGCCTTCATCACCTCCTGCTGCGCCACCTCCAACTCACCTTCAAGCCGGACCGAGGCCAGCGCATCCTCGACATCGCGCAGGCTGTTCAGCACGGTCTGCTGATAGGCTTCGACCAGCTCGGCGTATTTGGCCCTGCTGTAGGCGATGTCGGCTTCGGTCTTGCCGGCGTCGAAGATGGTGGCCGCGACCGAGGCGGCCAGGGTGTAGTAGATGCTGCCGGGCGACGTCAGGTTGTCGAACAACTGGCTGGCCCAGCCGCGCTCGCCGGTCAGCGAGAACGACGGCAGCATCTTGGCCCGCGCCACCCCGATATTGGCGTTGGCGGCGATCAGGTTGGCCTCGGCCTTCTTGATGTCGGGACGGCGCAGCAGCAGATCCGATGGCAGTCCCGGTCCCACTTCCGGGAGTGTCAATTCGCTGAGCGACTTTCCGGTCAGGTTCAGCGATCCGGGAGCCCGTCCCAGCAGGGCGGCGATCTTGTCGAACGAACGCTCGCGCTGCAACACGATGGGGGGAATGGTGGCCTCGCCCTGGGCCAGGACATTGCGTTGCTGCGCCAGTTCCAGTTGCGAACTCTCGCCGAGGCGGACCCGTTCGCGCACCGCCGCGTGCATGGTCTTCATGTTGGCGATGTTCTGACGGGCCACCGCCTCGCGGTCGAGGCTTTCCAGATATTGGATATAGGTGGTGACCAGATCGGCGACCATGGTGATGGCCAGGGATTCGCGGTCATGAACATTGGCCAGCGCCGTCGCCAGGGAGGAATCCTCCGAGGCGCGAATCTTGCCCCACAGGTCGAACTCGTAGCTGGCCGAGAAGCCCGCCGAGTACAGGCGATGCGTCCGGTTGGTTCCCTGGCTGAGAACGGTGCCTTGGCCGCCATTGGGGGAATCGACGTCGCTCTTGGCGCTCAGCGACACACTGGGCAGCAGGGCCGAGGCGGCGGAGCCGGCCTGGGCCTCGGCCTGGGCGATGCGCTGGGTGGCGGCCTTGATGTCGTGGTTGTTGGTCAGCGCCTCTTCGACCAGCGCATTCATCTCGGCCGAGCCAAACGATTTCCACCACTGGGACAGCGGGCGCGGAATCTCGGGTGACGGGTCGGGGATGGGATTGCGATAGGCGCCGGGAAGATCCTGCTGCGGGCGCTGGTAATCGGGGGTCAGGCTACAGGCGGACGGAAGTGCGATGGCGACGGCCATCAATGCCCATCGTCTCGTCCTTCCGGTCAAACCGCGATTTACTGTCTTGGCCATCCGCTTCCCATGGTCGCAAGCCTTGCAGCCCCTGGAGTTGTTCCTAGCACAAGTGTGGGAATGCAGGAAGAGTCCTAACGAGATGCGGGGATTCTGCGGCAGATGGCTTTGGGAACGTTGGAGACCCGGCACTCGGTGGTGGTGTCCCACACCCGGATGACCAGAAAGGTCGCCTTGTCACGATAATCCAGGATCAGATTCTGAAACGACGCGCTCACCAGGATCGGCTTTTGGGCGATGTCGCGGAACACCAGCAGCGGGCAGCCCTTGGCGCGGTCGCAGATCGCCACCGATTCCAGGCTGATCAAGGTGGTGGCTTCGCTGCGGGCGACCTTGGCGGTGACGGGGCGGCCGGCGGCCTTGGCCTTGGCGAACAATTGGGGCACGGCGCGTTCCGCCGCCGCCATCTCGGGGGCGGTCGTGTCGAACCCGAATTCGACGAAGATGCGGCGGCCGATCACCGATTCGGCCCTTGCAGCGAGGGGGGCGGCCATCAGGGCGGCGAGGAGGCACAGGCGCAGGACCAACGACATCACCTTGCATGAGGAGCCGCCATGATCTCATGTGCCATCTTCCGGCGCGAGTGGTAGCTTATGGCCCGTCACAACGCCGAGGTCCCGCCTTGTTTCGTTTGCTGTCGCGCATGGGCATCGATGCCTTTCTGATCGGTCTGGTGTCCATGGTGGCGCTGGCCTGGATGGTGCCCGATCTGGGACGCAGCGGCGGCGTTCTCCAGATGGAGCAGATCACCGGGTACGGCGTGGCGCTGGCGTTCCTGTTGTACGGGCTGACCCTGCCGCCGGAACGGCTCAAGGCCGGCATGCTGAACTGGCGTCTGCACACATTGGTGCAGGTTTCCACCTTTCTGCTGTTCCCCATCCTGATGTGGGGCGTCGCCGTAACGATGGCGGGGCGGGCGAATCCCGATCTGATGCTGGGATTTTTCTTCCTGGCGGCGCTGCCGTCGACCATCTCGTCCTCGGTCGCCATGACCGCCATCGCCAGGGGCAACGTGGCCGGAGCGATCTTCAACGCCACCTTGTCCAGCCTGATCGGGGTGGTGCTGACGCCGCTCTGGGTGAACTGGTATCTGTCGGCCAGTGGTGGTTCGCTGGATCTGGGGCGGGTCATGCTCAAGGTCCTCCTGCTGGTCTTGCTTCCCATCGTCGTCGGGCAGGTCTTGCGGCCCTGGCTGCACGCCTGGATCGACCGCAAGATGCGCTGGCTGAAGACCCTGGACCGGGTGATCATCTTGCTGATTGTCCTCAACTCGTTCAGCGATTCGGTCGCCGAGGGCGTCTGGGCCGAGCATGGCGGCGATACCTTGATGGTGGTGGCGGGCGGTTCCCTGGTGCTGTTCTTCGCGGTGTTCGGCCTGCTGACCCTGGTGTGCCGCTGGCTTGGTTTTTCGCGCGAGGATGCCATCGCCGGGGTGTTCTGCGGCACCAAGAAGTCGCTGGCCACCGGCGTGCCCATGGCCAAGATCATGTTCGGCGCCAGTCCGGTGCTGGGACTGGTGATCGCGCCGATCATTCTGTACCACCTGATCCAGTTGGTCGCCGCCAGCATCATCGCCCGGAGGTATCAGGAGAATGCTTGAGGTCGAGGGGCTGAGCCGGCCGGGTCTGGAGCCCGCCACCTTCGCCGTGGCGGCGGGGGAGTGTCTGGCGGTGTGGGGAGCATCGGGGGCGGGCAAGAGCCTGCTGTTGCGCGCCGTCGCCGATCTCGATCCCAATCACGGGCGGGTCAGTCTCGACGGCGTTTCCCGCGAGGCCATGACCGGCCCGGATTGGCGCCGGCGGGTGGTCTATCTGGCGGCCGAGCCCGGCTGGTGGGCCGAGCGGGTGATCGACCACTTCGACGACTGGACGCTCCAGGCGAGCGGCGCCGAGCGGCTGCTGCTGCCCGCCGACATCGGCGAAGCGCCGGTGGCGCGGCTGTCCACCGGCGAGCGCCAGCGTCTGGCCATCCTGCGGGCGCTGGAGCGCCGTCCGTCCGTCCTGCTGCTGGATGAGCCCACCGCCGCCCTGGACGCCGCCGCCCGCGACGCCGTCGAGGCCCTGCTGGCGGAGCGCCGGGCCGCCGGAACCGCCCTGCTATGGGTGACCCACGATGCCGCCCAGTCCAACCGCATCGCCCGGCGGCGGCTGGTGGTCGAGACGGGACGGGTGCGGGAGGAGGCATGAACTATATTCAATTAGGCTACTCCGATCTGGCCAATGCCGCCCTGCTGGTGGTGGCCAACGCGGCGCTGTCCATCACCCTGCATCTGGGGCTGGAGCGGCGCATCCTGGTGGCGGCGGCACGCATGGTGGTGCAGTTGTCCCTGGTAGGGTTGGTGCTCAAGCTGCTGTTCGTGGCGGTGTCGCCGCTGTGGACCGGGCTTGCCGCCCTGGCCATGGTGCTGTTCGCCGGGCAGGAAGTCCTGGCGCGGCAGGATCGGCGCTTTTCCGGCTGGTGGGCGTATGGGCTGGGGACCGGCAGCATGCTGTTTGCCGCCGGTCTGGTCACCCTGTTCGGCTTGACCACGGCGCTGCGCCCCGATCCCTGGTATCACCCGCAATACGCCATCCCGCTGCTGGGCATGGTGCTGGGCAATACCATGACCGGCGTCAGCCTGGGTTTGCAGACCTTGACCGCGCAGGTGGTCGAACAGCGCGCCGCCATCGAGGCGCGTCTGGCACTGGGCGAAACCATCCGCACCGCCCTGCTGCCGATGGTGCGCAAGGCGCTGCGCAGCGCTTCCCTGCCCATCCTCAACGCCATGGGCACCACCGGTCTGGTGTCGCTGCCCGGCATGATGACCGGCCAGATTCTCGGCGGCGTCGAACCGGCCGAGGCGGTGAAGTATCAGATCCTGATCATGTTCCTGATTTCCGGCGGCACCGCCGCCGGGGCGGTGGCGGCGGTGCTGGGCGGGGTGGGGCGGCTGGGCGACCACCGCCACCGGCTGCGGCTCGACCGGCTGGGGCCCAAGCGCGAAAACTAATGCTTCCTTGATGCGGGAAGCAATGCCGCGCCGACAATGCCGGCGGCGGCGACCACCGCCGCCATGGCGAAGCTGCCGGAGAAGCTGCCCCAGCTATCGGCCATGCGGCCGGCCAGGGCGGGGCCGGAGATCTGTCCCAGGGCGAAAGGGACGGTGATGGTGCCGAAGGCCGAGGCCGCCTGTTCCGGCCCGAGATAGTCTCCCACCGCCGCCGCCATGATGGAGGGGATGCTCCACACCACCAGGCCGAACAGGCCGATGGAGAGGTAAAGGAATGGTTCGGGCAGCGGCAGCGCCACCAGCAGATAGGCGGTGGCCTGGAAGGCGAACACGATCATCAGCCCCTTGCCGCGGCCGATGCGGTCGGACAGGCCGCCGAACACCGGTCCCGAGGCCAGCGACAACAGGCCGATCCACGACCAGAACCAGCCGGCGGTGGATTCGGGAAAACCGCGCTCCTGCACCAGGGTGGTGACGATGAAAGTGGCGTAGATGACGTAGGTGAAGCCGAACACGGCGTAGAGCGCCCCGAGATGGGCGATGATCCGCCGCTTCACCATGGGCGGGGCGGGGGCGCAGACCGGTACCGGTCCCGCCGCCGGTGGGGCAGCCGAACCGCTGACCGGTTCCAGCCCCAACTCGGAGGGATGGTTGCGCAGCACCGCCAGATCGATCACCGCGGCGACCAGAACCATCGTCCCGATCACCAGCCAGGACAGCCGCCAGCCCTCGGCGCCATGGGCGGCGTTGATCGCCGGGACCAGGGCGCCGCTGACCATGATGGCGAAGCCCGAGCCGATGACCACGAAGCCGGCGGCGCGGCCGCGCAGACGGCGGCCGAACCAGTGGGCGATCAGTCCCAGCACCGGAACGTTGGTGGCGCCGCTGCCATAGCCGGTCAGCACGTAGAGGATCATCACCTGCAAGACGCCTTGGGCACGCGACACCAGGATCATGGAGAGTCCGACCAGACAGAGCCCCATGACGATGGTGCGCCGCGCTCCGAAGCGGGCGACCATGCGCCCGCCCATGGTGACCGCCGCCATGTAGCCGATGAAATTGCCGGTGGATATCCAGCCCATTTCGCTGCGGCTGAGCGACAGCGACTGGCCCATGGACGGCAGCAGCATGCCGAGGGCGAAGCGCCCCATCCCCAGGCAGGCGAAGATGGCGACGGTGCCGGCGACGACCACCGCCCAGCCGTAGTGGAACGGCAGACGGCCGGCGAGGCCGGAGGCGGTAGGCTGGCTCGACAAAACAGTCCCTCCCGAAGGCTTACGCAAACTTTGCACGGGGCCCGTCGTCCTGCCAAGCGGCATTGAGCTTCTCGGGACCGTTCCCACTTGCTAGGCTGGCGCGGAGTTTCGTCGAGAGGATGTTCCATGACCGCCCATGATTTCGACCTGATCACCCTTGGCGCCGGTTCCGGCGGGGTGCGGGCCAGCCGCCTCGCGGCAGCGGCCGGGTGGCGGGTGGCGGTGGTGGAGGAAAGCCGGGTCGGCGGCACCTGCGTCATGCGCGGCTGCGTGCCCAAGAAGCTGCTGGTCTATGGCGCCCACTTCGCCGAGGACCTGACCGATTCGCTCGGCTATGGCTGGAACATCGAGGGGCTCGATTTCGACTGGGCCCGGCTGGTGGCGGCCAAGAATGCCGAACTGCACCGCCTGGAGGGCGTCTACAACCGCATCCTGCGCGACAACGGCGTCACCGTGATCGAGGGACGCGGCCGGCTGGCCGATTCCCATACGGTCATGGTCGGCGGCGAGGCCTATACCGCCAAGACCATCCTGATCGCCACCGGCGGCCGGCCGTCGCTGCCCGATGTTCCCGGCATCGAGCACGCCGTCACCTCCAACGAGGCGCTGGACCTGATGCAATTGCCCGAGCGCGTGGTGATCGTCGGCGGTGGCTACATCGCGGTTGAATTCGCCGGCATCTTCAACGCCCTGGGAGTCAAGGTCAGCCAGATTCTGCGCGGCGATACCGTGTTGCGGGGGTTTGATCAGGATGTCCGCGCCGCCCTGGCCGAGGAGATGATCCGCAAGGGGGTGGATCTGCGCTGCGAGACGGTGGTGCGCTCCATCGAGCGGAGCGGGCGAAGCTACAGCCTGCGGCTGTCCGGCGACGAGACCATCGAGACCGACCTGATCCTCTATGCCACCGGGCGCTCGCCCAACAGCGCCGGTCTGGGGCTGGAAGGGGTCGGTGTCGCGGTCAACCGGGACGGCGCCATCGTGGTCGACGCCTATTCCCGCACCAGCGTCGAGAACATCTGGGCGGTGGGCGACGTCACCGACCGGGTCAACCTGACCCCGGTGGCCATCGCCGAGGCCATGGCCTTCGTCAAGACCGCCATCCAGGGGACTCCCACCGCCATGGCCTACGACAACATTCCGTCGGCGGTGTTCAGCCAGCCGCCCATCGGCACGGTCGGTCTCACCGAGGACGAGGCCCGGCGGCGGCATGGCGAGGTTGACGTCTACCTATCGCGCTTCAAGCCCATGCGCAACATCCTGGCCGGGCGTGACGAGCGCACCATGATGAAACTGATCGTCGAGCGCGCCAGCGACCGGGTGGTGGGGGTGCACATGGTGGGCCAGGACGCCCCGGAGATCCTCCAGGGCTTCGCGGTGGCGCTGACCTGCGGCGCCACCAAGGCCCAGTTCGACGCGACGGTGGGCATCCATCCCACCGCCGCCGAGGAACTGGTCACCATGCGTGAGCCAAGGCCCGCCTGACCGACAGCCTCACTTCGGTTCCGATTCCAGGATGAAGCGGCGGTTTCCCGGCTGCAGCGGCCGGGCATTGTTGGAAAACAGCTTCCCGAAGGCGTCGATTTGGGCCTGTGACACGGTGATCGGCTGCTTGAACGTCACCCAGTGGACAATCTCGGAGCAGGGCGGGGTGGTCAGCGATCCCTCATAGCGGAAATAATCGCGTCCGGCCGGCAACAGCGATGCGGGATTGAGGCTGACATCGGCGATGTCCTTGACCGGACCGGCCTCGGCGGGGGCGGCGTCCCACACCGACTGAACCAGGGAACTGGCCGCGCCCGGCACCATCATCACGCCCAGCACGGTCAGTTTCCCCGATGTCTGGCCCTTGTGCACCAGATGGACCTCCATCGGCGCCTTCTTGCCGTTGACGGCATGTTCGCTTGGGATGTGGAAGTGATACTGGAGCAAGTCGTAGGTCTCGCCCTCGAATTCGATGGTGTTGCCGGGCTTGGCGTTGACCTGGAGGGTATGGCCGTTGTTGAGCACCGCCAGCGCTTGCGGCTGGTAGTTCACCTTGATCGTGGACAGCTTGGCCGGGATGGCGTTCTTGATGTCGATCGGCGACTGGTCCTTGCCGACCTCGCAGGCTTCGAAGTCATGGGACAATCGTCCCCATTCGGCCGGACCGCCATGACCTTCATAGGTCCAATGCGGGGCGTGGTCATCGGCCATGGCTTGGCCGGCGAACAATCCGGCGGCAATGGCGAGGGCCGAAAGGGATTTGTGGTTCAGAAACATGGGGTTCTCCCGGATTTTGCTGACAATCAAGTGATGAAAGACGTCACGACTAGCCGGCGCGGACGCTGTCGAGGAAGTTGGTGACCTCGCCGCGCAGATGTTCGGAATTGCGGGCCAGGTCGCCCGCCGCCGCCAGCACCTGCTGGGCGGCGGCACCGGTCATGGACGCTGATTCGCTGATTCCGACCACGTTGGATGACACCGATTGGGTGCCTTCCGCCGCCTGCTGAACATTGCGGGCGATCTCCTGGGTGGCGGCGCCCTGTTCCTCCACCGCCGAGGCGATGCCCGAGGAAATCTGGCGGACTTGCTCGATCACCTGGGCGATGCTGCGGATGGCTTCGACCGCGCGCTTGGTCTCGTCCTGGACCGAGGCGACCTGGGCGCCGATCTCTTCGGTGGCCTTGGCGGTCTGGTTGGCCAGATGCTTGACCTCTCCCGCCACCACGGCGAAGCCCTTGCCGGCGTCACCGGCGCGGGCCGCTTCGATGGTGGCGTTGAGGGCCAGCAGATTGGTCTGCGACGCGATGTCGTTGATCAGCTTGATCACGGCGCCGATCCGATCAGCGGCCTGAGCCAGGCTTTCGACCATGTCGTTGGTCCGCCGGGTTTCCTCCGAGGCGGCGTGTGAAATCTTGGCCGCCTGGGCGACCTGACGGCTGATCTCGGTGATGGAGGCGGTCAGTTCCTCTGCGGCGGCGGCCACGGTCTGGACGTTGGTGGTGGCCTCCTCTGCGGCGGCGGCCACGGTGGTGGCCTGGGCCTGGGATTGCTGGGCGGCGGAGGACATGCTCTGCGATGTCGCCTGCATTTCGGTGGCTTGGGCGGAGACGCCCTTGACCAACCCCATTACCGCGTCTTCGAACTTGTCCGCCATCTCCAGCATGCCGCGCTTGCGTTCGGCCTCCATGGCGATGCGGTTTTGCTCCTGCTCCTTCTGCATGGCGCCCACGCGAATGGCGTTGTCCTTGAACACCGTGACCGCCTTGGCCATTTCGCCGATCTCGTCCTTGTTCTCGGTGGCGGGAATGACGACGGAGGTGTCGCCGCCGGCCAGATCGCCCATGGCCTTGGTCATGGCGTTGACGGGCAGGGTGATGCCGCGGCCGATGATCCAGGCGCCGGCGATGCCGATGACCAGCGCCATGGTGGCGGCAAGACCGATGGTGATTTTGGCGGAATGGATTTCGGCGGCGGCCCGCGGCCCCAGTTCGTCCTGACGGGCCTTCAACTGCAACTTGAAGTCCTCCGCCGCCTTGGCGACCTTGGGGCCGGTCTGGTCGAGGACGTCGTGAACCAGATGGGCTCGTTCCACATAGGTGGCATGGAGGTCGGCGTAAGTGGCGGCATAAGCGTCCAGGTTCGCTCGCGCTTGGCCGAGGAATTCCTTGCGCTTGCCGCTGTCGGCGCGGGCGGCGAGGTCCGAGGCACCCTTGGCGGCGGCGGCCAGTTCGGCTGTCACCCGCTGGTGATTCGGCTCGGCACCGAGGAGCAGAAACTTCTGGACATAGAGGCGGGCAATCAGTCCGTCGCGCAGGACCAGGCCGGCCCGAAAGGCGGTTTCGCCGTCGCCCTCCTTGTAGCTCATTTCCATCAGGCCGGTCAGGGCGTGTTCCATCTCGATCCCGGCCCGGTTGAGGTGGTTTTCGACGAGATCGTCCTCCTTGCGGCGCAAGGCGGCGACCTTGGTGAACGTCTCCACGTAATGGTCAAGATCGCTGTCGATGGATTTGATGCGGTCTTTTTGGGCGGGGTCGTGGACCTCGTTCAGCATATCCTTGACGATCTCGTCGGCGAGGTGGCCGGATTCCTCCACCTGCTGGCGATCCGTATCGGCACCGCTGATCAGGAAATTCTTGGCTTCCAGCCGGGTCTTGAGCGTATTGGCCTGAATGCGGCCGATACCGTTGGTTTCGCGGGCGATGCCGCGATAGGCTTGGAAATTGTCGTCGGCGTTGTCGAGGCTGTTGAAGCCCATGATTCCGACGAAAGTGAGAAGGGCCAGCACGGTGCCGAAACCGGCATTGATTCTGTGGGAGATCCTGATGTTCGCGAATGTCATGGCGATTCCCTTTGGTGTCTCGGTTCCTCGTGCTGGTGCCGAGGGGTGGGCACGGCCTTGCGATGGTCCGGGAGGGGCTGAAAGCCTGTCCTATGACGTTATATATAGATCTTCAGATTAGAATGCCACTAGTTTGCAAAGTTTCTTTTCGAGGGCTGCCGGTGGCATGATGGCCTGGGATGGACAGAGCGGCCTGGCGGCCTGAAAGCGGTGATACCGGTGATCGACTACGACTTTCCCTTGTGGCGGCCGCCGTCGGAAGGCGACAACCTGATCATCCAGGCGACGCTGGGTTGTCGTTACAACCAGTGCAGTTTCTGCTCCATGTACAAGGCCAAGACCTATCGGGCGCGCTCGCTGGACGAGGTCTTCGCCGATATTGACGCAGCGGTTCGCGACTGGCCGGAGGCTCGTCGGGTGTTCCTGGCCGATGGTGACGCCTATTGCCTGCCCACCGAGACGCTGGTGGCCTTGTGCGACCGTCTTGCCGCGGTGTTTCCCCAGCTTCAGCGGATATCGGCCTATGCCACCCCGTTCGACATCCTGAAGAAAAGCCCGGACGAGATCGTGCTGCTGAAATCAAAGCGGCTGGGGTTGGTCTATCTCGGCATCGAGTCCGGCTCGGACGTCATGCTCAAGCGGATCGCCAAGGGCTCCAGCCAGCAGATGGCGGCGGCGTTGACGCGGGCGCGCGAGTGCGGGCTCAAGGTATCGGCCACGGTGATCCTGGGGCTGGGCGGCAAGCGCGACTGGCAGGAGCACATCGACGCCACCGCCGATCTGGTCAACCGGGCGCCGCCGGTCTATCTGTCCACCTTGCAACTGGGGCTGGAGAGCGAGGTGGCACCGCGATTCTTCGAGCGGTTCGGCGAGGGCTTCGAATGGCAGGACGACCACGGCGTGCTGGTGGAACTGCGCCGGCTGGTCGAGCGGCTGGATCCACCCCATCCGGTGATCTTCCGCTCCAACCATGCCAGCAACACCCTGGCGCTGGCCGGCACCCTGCCGCGGGATCGCGACAAACTGCTGGCACAGCTGGACGGGGCCTTGACCGGTCAGGTGCGGCTGCGGCCCCGCTGGATCCGGGGGCTTTGACTCAACTCTATATCTGCCCGACGCGATTCAACTTGCCCAGACGCTTGGCGGCGGCCACCAGCATGGCGTCGCCGCCGCGCGGACCGATCAGCGATACACCCAGCGGCAGGCCGCTCACCTTGCACAGCGGCAGGCTGATCTGCGGGCAGCCGGCCATGCCGGCAAGGGTGGTCAGGCTGATGATGCGGGCGCGAATCTCCCACATCACCGAACGCGGGCTGTGAACCGGCGGCGCGGTGACCGGGGTGGTCGGCAGGACCAGCACGGCGTTGCCGGCGAGGGCGTCGAAAATCCAGCGTTTGGCGCGCAGACGGAATCCACGGGCCGCTGACAGGGTGCGGTTGGACACCTTTGATCCACGCAGGAAATTGTCGGCGACCTCGAAGCCGAAACGCGGATTGGAACGGTTGATCCAGTCGCCAAAGGTCTCCCAGGCCTCGCGGCCCTGGATGGCGTTCTGGTGTTCGACCCAATCGACCAGGGGAACCGGCGAAATCCGTGTGCCGCGCACCACCGGGGCCACCGCGTCCTGGATGCGGGGCAGAATCGCTTCGATGGCGGCGGCAACGGCGGGGTCCGAGGCTTCCAAGGCGTCTTCCAGCACCACCGCCTTGGCGGGGCGGACGTCCTTGATCTTCTTGCGCAACAGCACTTCGGCCATCTTGCCCAGCAGGTCGGGGTCGTCGGCCAGCATGCCGACCGTGTCGAAGGTGTTGGATTGGCTGAGAACGCCGTCCGTGGGGATCGAGCCCAGGGTCGGACGCAGGCCGTAGATGCCGCAGAACGACGCCGGCACGCGGGTCGAGCCGGCGGTGTCGGTGCCGAGCGCCAGATTGCACAGTCCGCCGGCCACCGCCGAGGCTGAGCCGCTGCTTGACCCGCCCGGCACATGACCGGGAGCGCGCGGATTTTCCGGGGTGCCGTAATGGGCGTTGTCGCCGAAGATGCCGCGAGTCAGCTCGTCGGTATGGGTCTTGCCCACCAGACTGGCGCCGGATTCCAGCAAGCTGGCCACCGCCCAGGCGGTGCGTGGAGCCGGTTCGGCCAGACGGCGCCAGTCGGGGTTGCCGGCACCGGTGACATAGCCGGCGACGTCGAAGACGTCCTTGGCGGCAAAGGTCAGCCCGGCCAGCGGGCCGGTCTTGGCGCCATCGATATAGACGTCGCCACCGAGGGCGAAAGCGTTCAACGGATCATGCATGGCGGGGTGCCCTCACGAGGAAGCGATACCACTTGGCCCGCGCAGATCGAACCAAGTCGCATCGAAGACGACGGATGGCAAAATAGCCACAACCATTGAGCCGGTCCAGCGGAATGGGGCGCGAAGCTACTCCGCCGCGGCGGTTTCGTCGGCGACCTTGAGGTGTTCCTTGTAATACTTGATCCGCCGCGCCGCATCGAGGGCCGGCGGAGCGAAGAAATAACCCTGGGCATAGTCGATGCCCACATCCTTGAGGACCGCCATCATGTGGCTGTCCTCGACGCATTCGGCGATGGCGGTCATGCCGAGGTCGTGGGTCAGGCTGGTCAGGGCGCGCAGCACCGAACGGCCGCGCTTTTCCCGCGCGTCGAAGACGTAGGAGGAGTCGATCTTGACGAAGTCCACCGGCAGGATCTTCAGGATGTCGAAGGCCGAGCCGCCGGAGCCGAAATCATCCAGCGACAGGCGCACGCCCAGCCGCTTGATCCGCGCCAGCAGCCGCCGGGCCTCGTCCAGGTTGTAGATGCGGGCGGCGTCGGTGATTTCCAGCACCAGCCGCGCCAGGATGGGCTTGTTCAGTTCCAGGATCTTGAGCAGCGCGTGGTAGAAGGCGGGATTGCCCAGCGAGGTGCCCGAGACGTTCACCGCGATGCTGGCCAACGACGAGATGTCGGCGGCCGCCTTCATGGTCGCCAGCGCCTTCTGGACGGCGATCAGGTCGAACTCGCCGATTACGCCCATGTCGGTGGCGAAGGGAATGATCTGGGCCGGGTTGAAATAGCCCTTGTCGTGGGAGATGCGGCCGAACGCCTCGTAGGCCATGACGCCGCCGGTGTGGATGTTGACCATGGGCTGGTAGAGGAAGACCAGACGGTCGCCCTTGATCATCTTGCGGAAGTTGCGCACCCGCACCAGGGTGTCTTCCACCGCCACCTTGGCCCCGTCGGCCAGCGACTTGATGGCGAATTGGCTGCCGTCGCGGATGAAACCGTTGACGATGAAATTCAGTGCCTTGCCGATATCTTCGGCCGACAGGGATTTGTCGTCCATCTCCAGCGTGGCGGTATGCATCTTGAGATTGGCGCCCTTGACCTTGCTGCCGAACTGCTTGACCACCTCCGCCAGTTTCTTCTGCACCGCCCCCGCGCTGACGCTGTTGTCGTGGACCACGCCGAAGGCGCGGTCATGCAGCGGCGCGGCCGAGCTCTGGCGCACCGAACAGGATTCGAGGGTGTGGTGGACGGTGGAGAAGAAGCTTTGCAGGTGCGCCGGCTCGCAGTTGCCGAAGTTGGACGCCGACAGGTCGAACAGGGTCAGCGTGTACTCTTCGCCCATGCGGTTGGCTTCGTTCAGGCGCTGCTGCACCATCTCGACGAAACGAACCCGGGGATCGGTGGACGTGGCGGTCTTCTCTGTTTCCGCCTCGGCCACCGGCGAGATCCGGGACAGAACCAGATGGTAGCCCTTGGGAAATTGCGGCAACTTGATTCCGGCCATGCGCATGCGCGACATGGCGCCGGTGGTGCCCACCATGGTCAGCTGGGTGTGGTCGAGACGTCCGGTGTTGCGCAGGCGCTGAATGGAATCGGTGAATTTCTTGCGATCACGGGCGATGACGAATTCGGCCAGGGGTTTGCCCAGCAACTCGCTGTCGGAGATGCCGTACAGCGCTTCGCCGGCACCGGCGGAATAGGTGACGACATCCGCGTCATCCATCTCGATAAGCAGGTCGGCACCGGCGAAAGCAAAGGCGATGAAGCGATCACGCTGTTGCTTCAGCTTTTCGACAAGTGAGTGTTCACCATTCGCCATGGTTCCAACGACCCCCGATCCTTATCCCGTTTCCGGGATGGAATTCCCCAGCCCAACGTTACAAAAAGTTACGGTTTGCTTCAAGCTTATTACGATTGTGAAGTGCGCATCTATACGGATGGTAAGGAATTCAATAAGCAAATCGGTACGCAATTGCGTATTTTTTTGTGGCGGAAGCCGTTGCTCTCGGGTTAAATAGGTTCTTAGATAAGCTACGCGGCGGCACAAGCTGCGGGCTACTTCTGGGAGGAAATAGAATGCGTAACCTCGTTAAGTGGGGGGCGGCTGCTGTCGTCGCCGCTGGGCTGTGTCCCGTCGCCGGTGTGGCCGGTGCGGCGGAACCCATCAAGATCGGCTCCATCCTTTCCGTCACCGGGCCGGCGTCCTTTCTCGGCGAGCCGGAAAAGAAGACGTTGGAAATGTATGTGGAGCGCATCAACAAGAGTGGCGGCGTTCTTGGTCGCAAGGTCGAGCTGATCGTCTATGACGACGGCGGCGCCGGCGACAAGGCCACCACCTTCACCAAGCGCCTGATCGAAAGCGACAAGGTCGATATTCTAATCGGCGGCTCCACCACCGCGGCCACCATGGCGGCGGTGCCGCTGGCCGAGCGCAACGAGACGCCGTTCATCTCGTTGGCCGGCGCGGTCAACATCATCGAGCCGGTGAAGAAGTGGGTGTTCAAGACACCCCACACCGACCGCATGGCGGCCGAAAAAGTCTTCGCCGACATGAAGAAGCGGGGCATCACCAAGATCGGCCTGATCTCCGAGGATGCCGGCTTCGGCAAGTCCGGCCACGACCAGTCGCTGGCCGTGGTGAAGGAATTCGGGATCGAGATCGTCGCCGACGAGGTCTACTCGCCCAAGGATCCCGACGTCACCGCCCAGCTGACCAAGATCAAGAACGCCGCCGGAATTCAGGCGGTGTTCAATTTCGGCTTCGGCCAGGGGCCGGCCATCGTCACCAAGAACTTCAAGCAGCTCGGCATGGCCGTGCCGCTGTATGAATCCCACGGCGTCGCGTCCAAGGACTACATCAAGCTGGCCGGCGACGCCTCCGAGGGCGTGCGCCTGCCGGCCGCCGGCATCGTGGTTCCCGAGCAGTTGGCCGCCACCGATCCGCAGAAGCCGGTGGTGACCGCCTTCAAGAAGGATTACGAGGCAGCCTTCAAGTCCGACGTCTCCACCTTCGCCGGTCATGCCTATGACGGCCTGCAGATCGCGCTGGCCGCCATCAACCGGGCCGGCTCCACCGACAAGGCCAAGGTCAGGGACGAGATCGAGAAGACCTCGGGCTATGTGGGCACCGGCGGATTGGTGTCCATGTCGGCGACCGACCACATGGGCCTGTCGCCGTCGGCGTTCCACATGGTGGAAATCCGCAAGGGCGGTTGGGTTCTGAGCGACTGATCCAGCAGGCTTTATCCGGCGGTCCGCTTCCGCGCCATGCGGGCGGGCCGCCGGTCAGTCTCACCGAGGGCCGGGGGAAGCATGTTCGCCGCATTCCTGCAGTATCTGTTTTCGGGGCTGACCTCCGGCGCCATCTACGCGCTGGCCGGTCTGGGCTTCGCCATCATCTACAACTCCAGCCACGTGATCAACTTCGCCCAGGGCGAGTTCATCATGATCGGCGGCATGGCCTCGGCCACCTTGGTGGGGTCCGGTGTGCCCATGCCGCTGGCGATCCCGCTTGCCATGCTGATTTCCATGGCAGCCGGAATCGCCTTGGAGAAATTCGCCATCGAGCCGGCGCGCAATTCCGACGTGGTGACCATCATCATCATCACCATCGGCGCGTCGATCTTCATGCGCGGCGCGGCCCAGCTGATCTGGGACAAGGAGTTCCACTCGCTGCCGGCATTCTCGGGCGAAAGCCCCATCGCCATCTTCGGGGCGACCCTGATGCCGCAGAGCCTGTGGGTGTTCGGCGTGTCGGGGGTGGTGATCGTGGCGCTGTGGTGGTTCTTCAACCGGACCATGTTCGGCAAGGCCATGCTGGCGACCTCGCATAACAGCCTGGCGGCGCGTCTGGTCGGCATCGGGGTCAAGCGGGTGCTGATGGCCAGCTTCGCCCTGTCGGCCCTGCTGGGCGCGGTGGGCGGCATCGTGGTGACGCCGATCACCTTCACCAATTACGAAGCCGGCATCATGCTGGGGCTCAAGGGCTTCAGCGCGGCGGTGCTGGGCGGGTTGGGCAATGGCGGCGGCGCCATCGTCGGCGGCTTGATCGTGGGCATCGCCGAGGCGCTGGCCTCGGGTTACCTGTCCTCGGCCTATAAGGACGCCATCGCCTTCGTGATCATTCTCTTCGTGCTGTTCTTCATGCCCAATGGCTTGTTCGGCAAGCGCGGCACGGACCGGGTGTAGAAAACCATGAACATCAAAACCGCACGGACCGGAGGGTTGGCGCTGCTGGCGATCATCATCGCCATGGCTCCGATCGGCTTTACCAACACCTATTTCTACGACGTCGGCGTCAACGCCATGTTCAACGCCATCGTCTGCGTCGGGCTCAACCTGCTGATCGGCTATGCCGGCCAGATCAGCCTGGGCCATGCCGGGTTCTTCGCGTTGGGGGCCTATGGCTCGGCGATCCTGACTTCCACCTACGGCCTGCCGCCCCTCGCGGCCATGCTGCTGTCGGCGGCGGTGGTGGGGTTGCTGGCCTTCGTGGTCGGCCGTCCCATTCTGAAGCTCAAGGGCCACTATCTCGCCATGGCGACGCTGGGCATCGGCATCATCATCAACATCGTGCTGAAGACCGAGTCCAAGATCACCGGCGGTCCCGACGGCATGTCGCTGGGCAATTTCAGCGTGCTGGGGTTCTCCATCGTGGGCGACCGCATGTGGTACTGGACGGCCGGCGTGCTGCTGGTCCTGACGGTGTGGCTGGCGCTCAACCTGATCGATTCGCCGGTCGGCCGGGCGCTGCGGGCGGTGCACGGCTCCGAGGTCGGGGCCGAGGTGGTCGGCGTCGATACCTCCAGCTACAAGGTGCTGGTCTTCGTGGTGTCCGCCGTGTTCGCCTCCATCGTCGGCAGTCTGTTCGCCCATAAGAACGGCTTCATCACCCCCGACATCGCCGGCTTCTTCCACTCGGTCGAACTGGTGACCATGGTGGTGCTGGGCGGCATGGCGTCCACCTTCGGCGCCCTGATCGGCGCGGTGATCCTGACCTTGCTGCCGCAGGTGCTGGCGGCGGTGGAACAGTACGAAGCCATGATCCTCGGCGCCATCATGATGGGAACCATGATCTTCATGCCCAAGGGCCTGCTGCCCAGCATCGTCGCATCGGTCAAGCGGCTGGGAGGTGGACGATGAGCGAGCGGAGCGAGCGCGGGAGCGTTGAGCGACCCGGAGCACAGCGGAGGAGCCAAGCGTGCGGAGGCACGCGCCCGGCGTCTGAGGGACAAAAACAATGAGCCTGCTCAAGGTCGAAAGCCTGTCCAAGGAGTTCGGCGGCGTTCACGCCATCGAGGACCTGACCTTCTCGGTCGAGGCCGGACACATCCACTCGATCATCGGCCCCAACGGTGCCGGCAAGACCACCTTGTTCAACCTGATCACCGGCGTCTACACGCCGAGCTCGGGCCGGGTGCTGTTCCAGGACCGCCTGGTCTCGGGCATGAAGCCCTATGAACTGGCGGCCTTGGGCATGAGCCGGACCTTCCAGAACCTTCAGATCTTCTTCAACATGAAGGCGATTGAGAACGTCATGGTGGGCAGCCATCTTCACCTCGACCGGCGGTTCCTGCCTTCGCTGCTGCGATTGCCCAAGGTGACGCGGCTGGATCGCGAATGCCGCGCCAGCTGTGCCGGGCTGATGGAGTTCGTGGGGTTGGCCAAGTATCTCGACGCCGATGCCGCCTCCATGCCCTATGGCGCGCTGAAGCGGCTTGAAATCGCCCGTGCCCTGGCGGCTAAGCCCCGGCTGCTGCTGCTGGACGAGCCGGCGGCGGGGCTCAACGCCACCGAAAGCCGCGAGATCGACGAGGTCATCAAGCGTGTGGCCGCCACCGGCGTGACGGTGGTGCTGGTGGAGCATGACATGAAGATGGTGATGGGAATTTCCGACCACATCACCGCGCTGGATTACGGCCGCAAGCTGGCGGAAGGCACGCCGGCCCAGGTGCGGGCCAATCCCGAAGTGGTCAGCGCCTATCTGGGAGCACATGCGTGATGGCGACGCTTCTCGAAATCTCCGGCTTGACCAGCCATTACGGCCGCATCCAGGCCCTGAAGGGCATCGACGTCAAGGTATCGGAGGGCGAACTGGTCGCCCTGGTCGGGGCCAACGGCGCCGGCAAGACCACCTTGCTGCGCTGCATCTCCGGGGTTCAGTCGGTGACCGCCGGCAGCATCTCCTTCGCGGGACAGGACATCACCAAGATGGCGCCGGAGCACCGGGTCGGCCTGGGGATCAGCCAGTCGCCCGAGGGACGTCAGGTGTTCGGCCCCATGTCGGTGGAGGACAACCTCCGTCTGGGGGCCTATCGACGCCATGGCGCGGACATCAAGGCCGACATGGACCGCATGTACGAGATGTTCCCCATTCTGTACAAGAAGCGGCTGCTGCCGGCCGGGACCCTGTCGGGCGGTCAGCAGCAGATGCTGGCCATCGCCCGGGCGCTGATGGCCAACCCCCGCGTGCTGCTGTTGGACGAGCCCAGCATGGGGCTGGCGCCGCTGCTGGTGGCCGAGATCTTCCGCACCATCGTCACCCTGAAGGAGGCCGGCACCACCATCTTCCTGGTGGAGCAGAACGCCTATGCCGCCCTGGCCATCGCTGATCGCGGCTATGTGCTGGAAACCGGTTCGGTGGTGCTGAACGACATCGGCTCCAACCTGCTGGCCAATGACCGGGTCAAGGAAGCCTATCTGGGTCTGTAGGCGCCAGCAGGCGGGGAGGGGGGGGAGTCCCCCCTCGGGAGTAAGGGCTTTACAAGGCGGCGGTAAAGCGGTACGAATTGCGAGTGCATCGCAATTGCGTTTCAGGGGGCCTTCCATGCTGGCTGCCGCCATTATCGTTTTTCGCGAGGTCCTCGAAGCCGCGCTGATCATCGGCATCGTCCTGGCCGCCACCAAGGGGGTGGACCGCAGCCGGGCCTGGATCGCCGCCGGCGTCGCCGCTGGTCTGATCGGCTCGGCGATTTTGGCGGGATCGGCCGAAGCCCTGTCCGATGCTCTGGCCGGTATGGGCCAGGAAGTCTTCAACGCTTCGGTCCTGCTGGTGGCGGTCGTCATGCTGGGTTGGCATACGATCTGGATGAGCACGCATGGCCGCGAGATGGCCCGGGATATGAAGACGGTCGGTCACGCGGTTTCCATGGGAGCCAAGCCGTTGTCGGTGCTGGCCGTGGTGGTAGGGGTGGCGGTGCTGCGCGAGGGAGGCGAGACGGTCCTGTTCCTCTACGGCGTTTCGGCCGCGGGCGGCGACGGCGTCATGGCGACGGCTTTGGGCTTCGGTCTGGGGCTGGCGGCGGGCGCGGCGGTCGGCGCGCTCCTCTATGCCGGGCTGCTGATCATTCCGACCCGCCATCTGTTCAGCGTGACCTCCTGGCTGGTGACGCTGTTGGCGGCCGGGATGGCGGCGCAGGCGGTGAATTATCTGGCGGCCGCCGGAATCTTGGAGATCGCCACCCAGCCGTTGTGGGACACCTCCGGGCTGCTGTCCGAGGGCAGCCTTCCCGGCCGGATCGCCCACACCCTGGTCGGATACATGGACCGCCCCAGCGCCGGCCAGATTCTCGCCTACGGCGCCACCCTGCTGGCCATCACCGGCTTGACCCGCATGGCCAGCCGGACCACCGGTTCGGGGGCGAATTAAGGCCGGCCACAAACGTTCCGACGAAGCCGGCGGATCGGCCCGTCATCGATTTCCGTCGTTCTCCTGCGGACTTGAATGAGCTAGAATCGAACGCAGCCGGGTGGATCCTCCACCCCCTAGACATGCCGGGTAGATCCTGCGGTTCGCCGGGTGAAAGCCCTGTCGGGGCGGTGGTGTCCGAGGCCCGATCCAGGAGTTGTGCCATGGCCGAGGGCGAGTCCGACCTCATCGATTTGCCGTTCGGCATTGAGATGGACATCGCCCACGCCTGCAATCTTCATTGCCGGAACTGCTCGCACTATTCCAATTATGGCCTCAAGGGGGTTGTGCCGCTGGCACAGGGTATCCCCTGGCTTTCGGCGGTCAGCAAGAGGCTCCGCCCGAAGACGTTCTATCTGCTTGGCGGAGAGCCGGTTCTCAATCGTCAATTGTGCGACTATCTGTGGCTTGCCAGCGAGCTTTGGCCGGATATCGAGCGCGGCATGGTCAGCAACGGTCTGCTGCTTGATCGCCAGCCCGACCTGTGGCCGACCCTGGCGGCGACGGGAAGCATCTTGCAGATCAGCCACCACACCCAGCCGCCCGACCAGTATCGAGCCGCCATCGCCAAGGCTCGGGCCATGGCGGATCAGCATGGGGTGAAGCTGATCGTGCGGGAAAACCGCGTCCTGTTCTACAGCACCTACCGAGGCGAGGGCGCGGCGATGCGTCCCTTCGACGACGGTTCGCCCGCTCGCTCCTGGGCGGCCTGCTGCGAGAAGTTCTGCCTGACTCTGTTCCGGGGGCGACTGTGGAAATGTCCGCCCATCGCCTATCTCCGTCTGGTCTCTGAAAAATTCGGCTTGGATTCCGTTCCGGAGTGGCAGCCTTATCTGGCTTATGCCGGGCTCGACGTTCATTCCTCCAAAGAGCAGTACAAGACGTTCCTGAATGCCAATTTCGCACCGGAAAGCATCTGCGGCATGTGTCCGGTCCAATTGGAGTTCTTTTCGCACCGTCCCGACGAGACCGCGCCACCATCGGATCCGACGGACTGATTTCGCCGGGGGCGCATGGTCTCGTTAACGAAAGTGCGAGATAGTGGACCGTGACGGACCATCGGGGCGGGAAGGGGGCGACGGAACATGCGGAAGGTGTTGTTCTTTTCCAGTGCCGCTGGGATGTGCCTGGTGTCGCGGATGGCGCTGGATCTGGTGTCGGGATTGCGTGACCTAGGGCTTGACGCCACATTGCTGCTGATCGCGGAAGGCGGCGACGCGGCCGAGATTCCGGAACGGGCGGTGTCGTGCAAGTTTCTCGCCTTCACCGACGAACCGTGGTGGCGGGTGATTCCCGCGTCGACGGTTTTCGCCGAGATCAGGGCGTTCCTGGAGAACGGCGGCGAGGTCGTCATGGACTGGAATGCCGCCCTGGCTTTTCGCGATCCCCCCTTCCAGCGGATTGCCGTGCTGACCGACGCGCCCTATTCGAAGCTTGCCGAACTTCGCGGCAACCTTTCGCCACAGGCCGGCGTGACCACCGTGGATCTGGGCCACACCGATTTCCTACGCGATTTCGGCATCAGGAACCCCAGCGTCTTCGTGCCCCATGGCGGCCCGTCCGCACGCCCGACGGTGCCGGTCAGGAGTGCCGCCGAGCGCGACGTTCCGATCCTGTTCGTGGGAAATCTTCTCAGCCGGCCGGACAGCGCCTACATCCGCTCCGTCGTCGGCGCCGACAACCCGGCGGTGGTCAGGGAAATCTTCGCCGCGGCGGTGGACATGGCCAGCGATGGGGTCGAGCCTTATTCGGCGCTGCGGCTCGCGGCGTTGCAGCGCTCCGTGGACCTCGTGCCGGCCCTGGGACAGGACAATGTCCTGGGCCTACTGCAGATTCTCGCCCGTTGGGTCGAGAGCAACCGGAGATTCCGGCTGCTTTCCGCCATCAGACGCCATCCGGTCCATCTGGTCGGCCAGATCGGCGAGGGCTTCTTCGGAACCCTACCCGACACGGTGGTTCCCTATGGCTTTCGCTGGGGCAGCGAAGTGCTGACCCTGATGCGCAGGGCGCGGATTACCCTCAACACGGTGGGAGTCTTTCCCGGCGGCTCCCACGAGCGGATCTGGTACGGCATGCACAGCGGGTCGCTGGTGGCGACCGATCCGTCCGACTTCATGGCCGAAACGTTCGAGGACGGCCACAACATCGTCTTCCTCCAGGATCCGGAGAGCGCCGACGACACGTTGGGAGAACTGCTGGCCAGACCGGACCGGTTGGATGCCATGACGGCCGACGCCATGGACGTCTATCTGGAGAACCATACTTGGCGGGAGCGGGCGGCGCGGATCGTGACTGGATTCGGTCTGATCTGAACAGATCCGACTACAGCGTGCGGCGGCCTTCGGTGCCCATGGCCGCCTTGAGGTCCAGGTTGCTGTGCTCGGCGTCCTCGACGATATGGTCGTGGCGCTTGTCCTTGGCGCGCTGGCCGACTTCGGCCAGGTCGCCGACGCACTGCTCCAACCGGGCCAGGACGCTCAGCATCTCCTCGGCCAACGGCTGATCCTCCATCAAGTTGGCGTAGCGCTTGATGTTGAAGGAGAAGTGGCGGATCAGCTTGATGTTGTCACGGAAGCTGCGCGGCCGCCGGACGAAGATGCGGTGCGAACTGCGGATGTTCTTGATGAACATGGCGACCAGGGCGCGGACGAATTTGTGGGTGCCTTCCAGCTTGGTGGCGAACAGCGGCTCGGGAATGCGGGTGACGACGCTGTCGGCGGCGGCGACGGCGGTGGCCATGCGTTCGCTGCGGTCGATGACCGCCATTTCACCGAAGATTTCCCCCGGCTTGATGGAATCCAACTCGACCCTCTGGCCCTCCACCTGCTGGAAGATGACGATCTTGCCCTTGTCCAGGATATAGGCGGCGTCGCCCGTGTCCCCCTGCCGGAACAGCACGGTTCCAGAGGGCAGGCTAAGCTTCTCGAGCTTCAACTCGGTGGTTTCGGGGGCCTGGACGCCGTCCATCATGAGGAACCCTCGCTGGGGGGGGGATTTTGCGCGGCACTGATTTCATCCGATTTGCGCTTGCCGCGCAATGCCCCGAACACGCCGAAGCCGATCATGAAGGCGACGAATCCGAAGAGGACGAACCATTTGCTGTCGCCCAGCCAATCCTCCAGCTTGCGCCCCATGTAGTAGCCGCCCCAGGCGAAGCTGTGCGCCCAGATGGCGGCGGCTATGAAGTTCAGCACCAGATATTTGACGCGAGGAACCCCGGCGATGCCGACGATGAAAGGAGCGACGTTGCGGACCCCGTAGATCCAGCGGAACGACAGGATGAACATGGCCGGCGTCCGGTTCACCGCCAGGAAAGCCCACTCCATCTTGCCGGTGAGTTTCGGCCAGCGCTTGAGCAGCGGCGAGCCGTATTTGCGGCCGATGTAGTAGTAGAGCTGGTCGCCGAAGAAGCTTCCGGTCAAAGCCGCCAACGCCAGCAGTTCGACGCTGACGTTGAAGCGCCCTTCCGACGCCAGGACCCCGGTGACGATCACCACGGTTTCGCCCTCGACGAAAGTCCACGCGGAGATGAACGGATAAAGCAGGAAGCCGTATTCCTTCAGGATGTGAACGACGAGCTCTTCCAAAGGGGCTCCTGGGGACGGAATGAAAAACGCCAGCAAAAATCCGGCAATAAGGGGTTGGGCGTCAACGTCCAAATGCGGAGGTTACGAAATCGTCACCGCCCGTGTCGATTCGGAACGCCTCTAGACGCGGTCCGAACGTGGCCGGATGCGGTTGACATGGCCCATCTTGCGTCCCGGCCGGGCCTCGGCCTTGCCGTACAGGTGGAGTTTGGCGTGGGGATCGCTCAGAATGCTCAGCCATTGATCGACGTCGCCGCCGATCAAATTCTTCATCTCGGCGTCGGAGTGGCGCTCCGGCGATCCCAGCGGCAGGCCGCAAACGGCGCGGATGAACTGCTCGAACTGATCGGTGACGCAGGCATCCATGGTCCAGTGGCCGGAATTGTGCGGCCGGGGCGCCATCTCGTTGGCCAGCAGCCCGTCCTTGGTGACGAACATTTCCACCGCCAGCAGCCCGACGACGCCCAGCGCCTCGGCGGCACGGTGGGCGATGTCCATGGCGGCATCGGCCATCTCCCGCGAAATCGGGGCGGGAGCGCTGGTGGTGTCGAGGATGTGATCGCGATGGACGTTCCACACCGGGTCGAAAGCCGCCCAGCCGCCGTCGAGGCCGCGCGCCACGATCACCGATATCTCACCTTCGAAGTCGATGAAGCCTTCCAGCACGCCGGCCCCGGCGCTCTCCAGGCCGGCGCCCAGCGCCGCCCAGGCCTCCGCCAGATCCGTGTCGGGGCCGATCTTGACCTGACCCTTGCCGTCATAGCCCAGCCGCGCCGTCTTCAACACCGCCGGACGGCCGATCTCGGCCACTGCGGCGGTCAACTCGGCCAGGCTTCCCACTTCGCGCCACGGAGCGGTGGCGATGCCGATGGAGGCGAAGAAGCGCTTTTCGTTGATGCGGTCCTGGGCGACCTCCAGCACGCTCCAGCACGGCCGTACCGGCGCATGGGCCGCCATCAGGCGGACGCTTTCCGCCGGGATGTTCTCGAACTCGAAGGTGACCACGTCGACCGTACAGGCGAAGGCCTCAATGGCGGCTTGGTCGGAATAGTCCGCCACCGTCGCGGCGGCCGAGACTTGGGCGGCGGGGCCGTTCTTCTCCGGCGAGAAGACATGGACGAGATAGCCCAGCTTGGCGGCCGCCATGGCCGCCATGCGCCCCAACTGGCCACCGCCGATCACACCGATGGTGCTGCCCGGCGGCAGCGGGCGGATCTGGGATTCGGTACTCACGGGCGGATCAGATCGGGGTTTTCGGGATCGACCGGCGCCTCGGCGACCGCAGAGGTCTGGCGGGTGCGCCACGCTTCGAGGGCGGCGTCGATCTTGGGGTCGAGCAGGGCCAGCACCGCGCCTGCCAGCAGGGCGGCGTTGATGGCGCCGGCCTTGCCGATGGCCAGCGTTCCCACCGGAATGCCGCCCGGCATCTGGACGATGGACAGCAGCGAGTCCAGCCCCTTGAGGGCCTTGCTTTCCACCGGGACGCCGAACACCGGCAGGGAGGTCAGGGCGGCGGTCATGCCCGGCAGATGGGCGGCGCCGCCGGCCCCGGCGACGATCACCTTGAGGCCACGCCCCTTGGCCGATCCGGCATAGTCGTACAGCCGCTTCGGCGTGCGATGGGCCGACACGACGCGGGTCTCGAAGGCGATGCCCAGTTCCGCCAGGGTGGCGGCCGCATGGCGCATGGTCTCCCAATCGGACTGGCTGCCCATGATGATGCCAACCTGGGGCGCCAAAGCGTTGACCATGCGTCACCCTCGACGAAGTGGTTGAAGAAAGGGCGGAATTATAGGGAACGACGTCGGCGAAGCAAGGACGGATTGCCGAAATATCGGACATGAGCGCGTGATCATGTTAGGATCGGGAGCATATTCAGGGTGTGAGATGGCCAACCAGTTCCATACTGATCCGGTCTACTCGGTCGGGCACGTCAACGAGTACGTGCGCGATCAGGATTTCCATCACGCCGGGCACCATCAGTCGCCCTATCCCCCGAATCAGCCGCCCCAGACCGAACACACCGTTTCCGACGTGGCGTCGATCCTCGGCCTGCCCGAGGATGTGGTCACGCCGGAGGTGCTGCGGCTGGTGACCGGGATGCTGGCCGAGGTCGACCGGTTGCGCTGGCTCGACGGCCAGCACCGTCGCCACCAAGCCTATCTGGAGGGGTTGGCGGACCATGACCCCGTGGTGGCGGGCTTGAATCGCCGCGGCTTCATGCGTGAGCTGGAGGCGCTGCTGATTACCGGCAGCGGCGACGGCACCCTGGTGGTTCTCCACATCAACGGCATCGAGCATATCCGCCAGATCCACGGCTTCGTCGCCGGGGACGGGGCCTTGCGCCACATCTGCGCCAATCTGGTGGGGGCGTTGCGCAGCACCGATCTGGTGGGGCTGCTGGGCAGCAGCGATTTCGCTGTCCTGCTTCCCGGCACCGCGCTCGGTGCCGCGCGTGAAAAGGTGCGCGAGGTGATGGAGCGCATCAATCTTCAGCCTTACCAGTGGCAGGGACAGTCCCACAGCTTCGCCATGTTCGCCGGCTACCACGTCCTGCAGGGGGGCGAGGATGCGGAATCCGCCCTGGCGTCGGCCGATCGTGCCCGCCGCGGGCTTCCCGATTAACAGCGATGCTGCTGTGCTTCCTGGGAAGCTGCCATGCAGCGGCCAAGGGATGTGGTTAACGCTTTGTTGTCATACAATACGTCAACTCCCATTGGGAGAGGAGGACGGTATGCTCGAGAACCCAACCACTGCTGTAATGGCGCTCAGCAGCCATCTCGCCAAGGATATTCTTCAGGTGATCGCACCCCACGATGTCAAGGAAGTGCGTCATCACATGGCTGAGCAGGCGCATACCACGGAGCCCGTTTGTTTGGGCGATGCCGGTTGGCTGGACCATTACGGCCATCGGCACCATGACGTGGATGTGGAAAGGCTTTAAGGCCGCGACACCTTTCCGGACAAAATAAGCGCCGTCACCCCCCCCCAGGGCTGACGGCGTCTTTATATCTAGTTCCGTGAGATCTCCCGACGGAGTGACGGTTGCGACGAATCGCTGCCGGCCGGAGCGGAGAGGGGAGCCGGAGGCCGGTGCGCCGGCGGGGGCGGCGGCGATTCCGCCGCCATGATTCGCAGCAGCGCCACCTGCTCGTCGACCTTGGCCTGGATATGGTCGAGTTGCTCCTGGGACAGATGGCGATACTTGCCGATCATCTTGACGTAGGCGGTGATCGGCAGGGCGTTGTCGGGCGACCGGGTGAAGCGTATCCCGGTCGCGGGGGTGTATTCCCACAGGGTGACGAAGTTGGTCTCCACGCTCATGCGGCAGGCGTCGATCACCTTGTTGGACGGAATGCGCCAGCCGGTGGGGCAGGGGGAGTAGATGTGCAGATAGGCGAAGCCCTCGAACGACGCTTCGATGGCCCTGTCCAGCTTGTCGTAAAGGTCTTCCATGTAGCCGGTCGAGGCGGTGGCCACATAGCGGCACTTATGGGCCGCCATGATCATGGGAAGATTCTTGGCGTCCTGGGTCTTGCCCTTCATATGCTCGCCCACTGGGGTGGTGGAGGTCCACGAGCCGTAGGGCGTGGTTCCCGAGCGCTGCATGCCGGTGTTCATGTAGCCTTCGTTGTCGACGCAGATATAAAGAATCTTCTCGCCGCGCTCGGCGGCGCCCGACACGGCATGGAAGCCGCAATCGGCGGTGCCGCCGTCGCCGGCCAGGGCCATGACCACGATGTCCTTGCGGCCGATCTTGTCGTAGTAGCGGCGGATGCCCGCCAGCATGGAGGCGGTGTTGGTCAGCAGCGGGTGGAACACCGGCACCTTGGTGCCGGTCTTGCCATTATAGCCAACCGAGCCCATGCCGGGGATGCAGCCGGGCGGCGTCGCCAGCACGGCGTTGCGGCCGATCTTGCGCATGGCGTGGCGCATGATCAGTTCGGAGTTGCAGCCCAGGCAGCCGGACAGGCCGGGCACGAACAGGTCTTCCTTGTCGCCGTATTCGCGGTAGAGGCTGCCGGCCTTGCGGAATTCCAGCGCTCCGGTGGGGCAGGATTTGACGCAAGCCGGGTCGCCGCCGCACTGGTCGCATTTGGCGACGCGGGCCACCGAAGGATCCACCGCGATGCCGCCGAAGGCGCAGCCGGCGGTGCACAGCAGGCAATCGACGCATTTGTCGGAATCCCAGCCGATCACCCCCGAGCCGCCATCCTTGGCCAGGGCGCCCGAGGGACAGACCATGGCGCATTTGGGATCGCCGCACTGGCGGCAGATGGCCAGTTCGAAGGCGTTCTCCGTCGCCCCGGGGACGATGTCGATTCGGCTGGCGCCCTGTTTGACCTCGGCGCAGGTGGTCATGCAGTCGCCGCAACCGTCGCACAGGGACGCCTTGAAGGCGATGGTGTCGAATGCCGCACCCATGGGGCTTACCTCCACTGCTCGCTCATCAACCGACGGCCGGTTTCCACCGGCCGGGCGATGAACGAATCCTTGACCGCGGACAGATCGACCTTGCGGCGGATCAGTTCTCCCATGATTCCCACGTCGAACGGCTCGTCGATGCTGGCATAGCCCACCAGACGGTTGTCCGACAGAACCAGCCGGCGATAGCCGTCGTCCTCGTTCTCCGAGACCTCGACTCCATCCCTGGCGGCGGCCTGGCCGATGGATAGCGCCACCCGGCCGAAGAAGCGGTAGGTGTTGATCGGAATACCGCCGGGATAGGCTTTGAGATAGGGATCGCCCGCCATGCCCTGACCGGCGATGCGGCCCTGCTCGACGGCGGTGGGAATGATGCCGATCAGCGCCGGCTTGCCGGTGTGGAAGTCGGTGGCCTGGGCGACGTCACCCGCCGCCCAGACATCGGCGACCGTGGTGCGCATGGTTTCGTCCACCAGTACGCCGCGATCCAACTGAACCCCGGAGCCGGCCAACCAGTCGGTGGCCGGCTTGACGCCGGTGGCCACCAGCAGCAGGTCGGCCTGAAGCACCCTGCCGTCTTCCAGATGAACGGCGCAGGAATGGCCCCCGTCGCGGGCTTCCACCGCCAGCACCTTGCAGCCGAGATGGAGCTTGACCCCGTGGGCGGTGAAGGCGGCTTCGATGCGCTCCGAGGCCTTGGCGTCGAAATAGCCGGGCAGGACATGGCTTTGCATTTCCACCACCGAGACCGACAGGCCGGCCTCGGCCATGTTCTCGGCGGCGTGCAGCCCCACCAATCCCGCTCCCAGCACCACCGCGTGGCGCGAGCCACCCATGGCGGAGCGCAAGCCCTGGGCGTCGTCCAGCGAGCGCAGCACATGGAAGCGCACGGTCTCGATCCCCTTGACCGGCGGGATGGCCGGCGCCGCTCCGGTGGCGATGAGCAGGCGCTGGTAGCGCCAGGATTGGCCATTGGCCAGGGTGACGGATCTGGCCTTGGCATCCAGACCGGTGGCGGTCGCGTTGGGCACGAAGGCGCAGGCATTGGCCTCGAAGAAGGCTTGGTCGCGCAGCAGCACCGCATCGGGCTTGGACCGTCCCGACACCACATAGGGCAGGATGGTCGGCGAATAGGGCAATTGCGCGTCGCGGGTGACCATGGCCATGGACCCGTCGGGGTCGAAGTGGCGGATGGAGCGGAGCGCCTCCAAAGCAGCGTGAGACGAGCCGACCAACAGATATTTCACGTCAGGCATGGGCGACCTCAATCATTCTCGTTCAGCCAGACCGGCAGGGTCGCCATCTCGCCCGCCGCCAGCCGGTTGGTGCGGTCGATGGCCTGGGTGAAGTGCTCGACGGTGATGTCGGCGCCGGCCAAGCCGCCGATGAAGCTCATGGCCGGAATGCGCACCGGCAGGTGGTAGAGCGCCCCCAGCACCTCCTGGAACACCGGGCCGCAGTTCCAGCCGAAATTGACGGCGCGATCCACCACGCCGATGGCGCGGACCTTGGACAGGGCCTTGGCGATGCGCTGGATAGGGAAGGGGCGGAAGGTCTTGATCTTGACGATGCCGACCTTGTGGCCGTCCAGGCGGGCCTCGTCCACCGCGTCCTTGGCGGCGCCGGTCATGGAGCCGATGGTGACCAGCGCCACCTCGGCGTCGTCCATGCGGTATTCCTCGATCAACGGCGACCAGTGTCGGCCGGTGCGCTTGCCCCAGTCGGCATGGGCGTCCTCGATCACCTGAAGCGCCGTCTGCATGCCGGAACACTGGCCCTTGCGGTAGCGGACGAAGGTGGCCGGACCGACGCCGCCGGCGCCTCCGGTCAGCGGGTCCACCGCCATGGGGCGCTCGGGGTCGAGGCAGGCGTGCCAGTTGACGTTCTTCTCGCCCAGGAAGGAATCGACCACCGCCTGATCGGGCAGTTCGACCCGCGCCACACCATAGGACAGGTAATTGCCGTCATGGTTGACGTTGACCGGCAGCATCACGTCGGGATGCTCGGCCACCTTGTAGGCGATGGGAATGGTGTCGAGGATCTCCTGCTGGGTCTCGCAGTACATGTGGATCCAGCCCACCTCCTTGACGGTCATGGCGTCCTGCTGGCCGCCCCACACGCAGGTGGGCGATACCGCGTCGCGGGTGACCAGCGACACCACCATGGGCAGGCGCAGACCGGGGGTACGGAAATAGGGCTCGAACATATAGGCCAAGCCCTGGGCCGAGGTGGCGGAATAGGTCCGGGCGCCGGCCAGGCAGGCGCCGTGCAGCACCGACAGCACCGAATGCTCGCCTTCCACATCCATCAGGTCGGCACTCATCTTGCCTTCGGCGATGAACTTGGCCAGATACTCGACCAGCGAACTCTGCGGCGTGATGGGATAGACCGCCACCATGTCGGGGCGTGACAGGCAGGCGCCCCAGGCGGCGGCTTCGTTGCCGTCGCAGACGATGGTTTTGGCGGTATGGAGGATCTTGTTCATTGGTTTTGTCCCTCAGGCGCCGGGCGCGAACTCCGTTCGCTTGGCTTTCGCGCCATGAGGCGCGCCGGGCCTCGCCCGCAACTCCCTTCGGTCGGGGGGGCGATCATTGCGTGGCTCATCTCAACCCTCCGCCTCTTCGACCATGGTGATGGCGCGGTGAGGACATTCCTCGGCGCAGATGCCGCAGCCCTTGCAGGTGTCGTAGCCGACGTCGAACCAGGCCGACCGCTCGACCACGCATTGCACCGGGCAGTACAGCCAGCAGGTGGCGCATTTGACGCAGCGGTCGCGGTCCACCACCGGCTTCAGCGCCCGCCAGTCGCCGGTCAGCATGGTGGTGTATTCGGTGGCGATGGGGCACAGGTTGTCGGGAACGTTCCGGCCGTGGGTGCTCATGCCGCCTGTTCCTTGCCAAGCTCGATGACGGTGGTCTCGGCATAACCGCGCCGCACCGCTTCGATGTTCTGCCGCAAACCGGCGTCGCGGAAGTCGGTGTGCTCCAGCGCTTTCTCCAGCGATTCCACCGACACCAGCCCGGTGGCCTTGGCGAAGGCTCCCAGCATGATGGTGTTGGTGATCTGCCGCTTGAAGATCTCCATGGCGATTCCGACCGCGTCGCAGATCGCGACACGCCCGAGATGGCCGGGCAGGCCCAATTCGGAATGCGGCTTGCTGGTGGCCAGAACCAGGGTTCCGTTCGCCGGCATGCCGGCGTAGACATCCACCGCGCGGACCACCGTGGGGTCGATCACCACCACGATGTCGGGATGATAGATGTTGGTGACGCGGCGGATGACCTGGTCGGACATACGCAGGAAGGCCACCACCGGCGCGCCCCGGCGTTCGAAGCCGAAGGCCGGAATGGCCATGACGTGGCGACCTTCTTCCACCAAAGCGGCGGCAAGAATGGCCGAAGCCAGGACGGCACCTTGCCCGCCCCGGCCGTGAAGGCGCACCTCATGCATGCCTTCTCATCCTCCCTCTCGCCGCCATCATTAGCGTGGCGGCATAATTCGGCATCAAGATACCTAATTCAGATTCAAAAGTCAAAGCCCAAACTCTGTATCGCTTTGTCCCCTTGGCATGGGACAGTGGCCATATACTTGCGGCATATAAGAAAGCGCTGGATTCGAATGGTCCGAATGTGCAGATTACTCCTACCGCATAGCAGCATTAAACTTTAGGGTAAGATCTTCATGGCCACGCTCACCCAGGACATCACCCAGACCCCGCCGGGAGAAGGCCTGCGCCGTGCCTTGCTGTGCCTGGTCTATCTGGGGGCCGTCGCCGTGGCCGTGGCCTTCTCGCCCGCCGCCGGCCTGTGGCACCCTCAGCCCGCCCCCACCCGCTTCGCGGCCGCTCAGCTCTGAGCCATCGGGTTTTTGTCCTAGACGAAGAGAATCGCCGCACTTTACTCCCTGGAGGGGGTGGTTCGCGGACTCACCCATGCTATATATCCAAGCAGTATGGACCGAGTGGGCGGGAACCCCCTGGGGTCGCACCAGAGACTGCCGCCGCATAGGGAGGGGCCAATGCCGCTGCTTCGCAAGATCGAAGTGACCACCGGTGTGTGGTGGATCGAGGCCCCCCAGGCCGGCTTGTCCATTCTGTGCGGTTGTCCGGCCGATTCGGTCAAGCACCTGATGAAGCGCGGCCTGATCGTCTCCACCGAAAGCAACGGGATTCCGTTCGAGACCGGCCCGAACGCCATCTTGCTGTCGGACGCCATGGTCCAGAACGGCAACTTCTCCAATCTGGCTGAGTTTCCCGTCCTCCAGATGCTCTATCGCCAGGGCATGATCGTGCCCGACCATCCCGGCAACACCGGGCTCAAGCCGTTGCTGATCGGCAGCGCCGATCAGGTTCAGGCGCAGATGCAGTACATCTATCGCGGCAATTACGGCCTGGTGACGGAAGAGGAAATGGTCGAGGCCGGAGTCGATCCCGGCCGGGCTCATGAATTGATGCGGATGAAGCTGAAATTCGCGTTCGGCAAGATCCGTCATCCCGCCGAGTTGCTGGATACCCTGGTGGTGGATACCGATCCGGTGGAGATCCGGGGCGGCGTCTTCGTCCGGCGCATGCTGTTCAACGTGTTCGAGTTCTCCTACCAGGGCGAGACGGCGGTGGTCGATCTCAACCTGCCGTCCTTCGAGAGCTACGAAGCGCCGTATCCGCTGGGTTTCTACCGGCTGCGGCGGGAATATTTCGCGGTGATTCATTGCGGCGAGGGTGACGGCTGGGACATCAACCGGCCCAGCATGGCCTCCATCGTCATGTTTCAGGGCAAGGTCTATCTGGTCGACGCCGGCCCCAATATCCTGTTCTCGCTGAACGCGCTGGGCATCGGCGTCAACGAGATCGAAGGCATTTTCCATACCCATTCCCACGACGACCACTTCGCCGGCCTGACCACCCTGATCCGTTCCGACCACAAGCTGAAATACTATGCGACACCGCTGGTCCGGGCGTCGGTGGCCAAGAAGGTCTCGGCCCTGCTGTCCATCGACGAGGCCGCCTTCGCCGACTATTTCGACGTCTGTCCCCTGATGGAAGGCGAGTGGAACCTGATCGACGGGTTGGAGGTGAAGCCGGTGTTCTCGCCCCATCCGGTCGAGACCACCATCATGCATTTCCGCGCCATGTGGGAAGGCGGCAACCGCACCTATTCCCATCTGGCCGACATCGCGCGGCTGTCGGTTCTGCAAAGCTTCATCACCAGCGACCCGGAGGCGCCGGGCATCAGCCAGGCCATGTACGACCAGGTTGCCGCCGACTATCTGGAACCGGCCCAGGTCAAGAAGATCGACGTGGGCGGTGGCATGATCCACGGCGACGCCTACGATTTTCGCGACGACACCTCCGACAAGGTCATCCTGGCGCACACCTCGCAGCGGAACACCCGCGCCCAGAAGGCCATCGGCTCGTCGGCGTCGTTCGGCACCGTCGATGTCCTGATCCCGTCCAACCACGACTTCATCTGGCCCTATGCCTATGAGGCGCTGGACGCCTATTTCCCCGGTATTCCGCGCCATCAGATCCGGGTGCTACTCAACAATCCGGTGGTGACCTTCAATCCCGGCACCATCCTGGTCAAGGAGCGGGTGGTCAACAACGAGATCTACCTGCTGCTGTCGGGCAGCGTCGAAATGATCCCCATCGAGATCGAGATGCGCTCCGTGCTGTCGGCCGGCGCCCTGGTCGGCGAGTTGTCGGGACTGTTCGGCGCCGCCGCGTCCGAGACCTACCGTGCCGCCAGCTTCGTGCAGGCGCTGGCGATTCCGTGTTCGCTCTATTCCGAGTTCGTCCGGCGCAACGACGTGTTCTCGGGGGTCTCGCGGCTGCTGGAGCATCGGGAATTCCTGCTGCGCACCAGCCTGTTCGGCGAGGTGGTGTCATCGAAATCGCTCAACCGCATCGCCCTGGGCATGTCCAGTTGCGGCGTCAAGGCTGACAGCGTCATCGAGCCCGGCCATGACATGGTCTGCATGATCAAGTCGGGCAGCGCCGGCCGTTTCTTGGGCGAGCACATGTTCGAGACCCTGAAGGTCGGCGATTTCTTCGGCGAGGATGTGGCCATCTTCGAAACGCCCAGCCTGCTGCGGGTCCGGGCGCTGGAGGCGTGCGAGGTGTTCCTGGTTCCCGCCCATACGCTCCGCGATATTCCCTCGGTTCGCTGGAAGCTGTTCGAAGCCAGCACCAAGCGGACGCGGGCCATGATGGAGGCCGGCGAGCATGCCCGCGTCCTGATCAAGTGGCACGACGAATACTCGGTCGGGGTCCAGCGCATCGACAGCCACCACCGCCGCCTGTTCGAGATCGGCAATTCGGCGCTGGATCAGATGGAGCGCAAATGCTCCGACGAGGAGATCACCGAGACCATGGGGCTGCTGCGCGAATACGCCCGCTTCCATTTCGGCGAGGAAGAAGGGCTGATGATTCGCTACAAGTATCCGGAATTTCACAGCCACAAGGAGCGTCATACCCGGCTGTTGGAGCAGTTGACGGAGCTTCAGGCCACCATCGCCGACGGCAAGGGATATAACGAGGTCGAGGTGCTGACCTTCCTCCAGGAATGGATCGTCGGCCATACCTTGTCCGACGATCACCGGGCGGCGGTTTATCTCAATTCCAAGGGCGTGTATTAGGCCTCGACCGGCCGGCTGAGGCCGCGTCCCCGCACCGGCGTATGGGTGATGCGAGGGCCACGGGTGAAGGCGGCGCGGGTCACCAACAGCGCCTTGATTCCCCAGCCGGACAGCATCGCCAGCGCCCCGCCGGCCACTCCGGCCGGGGCATATCCCGCCACCGCCAGAGCCAGCAGCGCCAGCGCCGCCAGTTGCGCGACTCTTGCACCCCATGCGGGCGGCGATGCCAGGCAGTCCATGGTTCCCTGCGGCGCCTGATCCCGTCTCAGTCCGCGCCCGTAGCGGGCCCAGGCCAGTTCGCGTCCCAGACCGGCGACCAGGGCGATGGCGGCCATCATGGTCGAGGGCTCGCCGATCACTAACGCGGCGCCGCTTCCTTCCGCCAGTCCGGTGGCGATGATGAAGGCGACGATCTCCGGCTGCTTCCAGGCGGGAATGCCGCGCGACGCCTTGAGGATGCGGGCCTGGCAATAGAGGAAGCCGAGCGCCAGCACCACGATGGGGACCAGCAGTGCCGGATGGCCCAACAGCACATAGCCGGCCGCCGCCGCCGCCAGCGGGGCGGCCAGGATGCCTTCGCGGGTCATCCACGAGGTTTGGGGGTGGAAGAAGACGTTCAGCGCCCGCCAAGGCTTGCCGATCTCCAGCCAGACCATGGACAGGCCCAGCATGACGCAGCAAAGACCGGTCGCCAGGGCGAGTCTCACTTCCATGCCGGCCGCCGCCGCCATGGCCGAGGCCACGATGAGGCCGGTGCCGGTGCCGCCGCCGATGAAATTGGCCGCCGCGCGCAGGTCCCAAAAGCCCTGACGCCGTGCCGTCGCGATCTGTTTCATAGTGTCCCCTTGTCCCACAGATAATAAAAGCCGGGGCCGGTGCCCTCGTCCTCATGCATGCGAAACCACTGGTTTTCGGCGATCAGCCGCGACACCCCGCTGTCGGGATCGTCCAGGTCGCCGAAGCGCAGCGCCCCGGAGATGCAGGAATTGACGCAGGCCGGCGACGCTTGCGGATCGACCCCCGGCACCTTGCCGGCCGCCACCCCGGCATCGATACGATCGACGCAGAAGGTGCACTTGGTGACGACGCCGATCTTGGCGGCGTCGAACCGGGACCGTTCGGTGGCGGTTGGGGTGGGACCATAGGCGAAGGTGGCGTGATCGACCTTGTAGCGCGCCTCATAGGGGCACGAGATGGCGCAATAGCCGCAGCCGATGCAGATGTCGTAGTCGATGGTGACGATGCCGTCGGCCCGCTTCTTGGTGGCGGTGGAAGGGCAGACCTCCATGCAGGGCGGGTCGTCGCAGTGCTGGCAACCGGTGGGAACGAACACCCGGCTGACCTCGGGGTATTCGCCGACCTCCAGGTCAAGGACGCGGCGCCACTGGACGCCGGGCGGGGTGCCGTTGCTTTCCTTGCAGGCCGCCGTGCAGGTCTGGCAGCCGACGCAGCGGCGCAGATCGGCGAGCATGACATAGCGGGTCATGATGCAGCTCCCTGACGGGTCGAGTGGCCGGCGATGCGTTGCGCCCCGGCATAGAGAACGTGGCGATTGCGCCGGGCGAAACCGACCAGGGTCAGGTTCAACTGCTCGGCCATGCGGATCGCCAGCACGGTGGGGGCGCTGATCGCCGCCAGAACGCCGATTCCCATGGCCGCCGCCTTCTGAACCATCTCGGAACTGGCGCGGCTGGTGATCACCACCGCGCCGGTGGAAAAATCGGTGCCGGTCCGGGCGAGGCAGCCGATCAGCTTGTCCAGGGCATTGTGGCGGCCCACATCCTCGCGAAGGACGGTCAGGCGCCCGGCGCCGTCGAGCCAGGCGGCGGCATGGGTGGCGCCGGTCAGGTGTTGCAATGGCTGCGACGCCACCAGATCCTCCAGGGCCTGCTGCAAGTCCCTGGGGGCCACCATGCTTCGCGCCGTCACCGGGGCGATGGGGCGGAAGACCTGCGACAGGCTCTCGGTGCCGCACAACCCGCAGCCGGTGCGCCCCGCCATGCTGCGGCGGCGCAGCTTGAGGCGGTGGAAGCACTCGGCGGCGATGGTGATCCGGACCTGAAGCCCTTCGTCGCGTTCGACGACCTCCAGGTCCTGGATGTGGCGGAGGTGGTCGACGATCCCCTCGGTCAGGCTGAAACCGGTGGCGAAGTCCTCGATGTCGGTGGGCGAGGCCAGCATCACCGCGTGGGAGATGCCGTTATACTCCAGGCTCACCGGGATCTCGGCGGCGGCCATGTCCGAGCCGGTCTCGGCGACGCCGTCGCTCCAGCGCTCGACCATCACCGTGTCCGCCGCCATGCGCGGCATGGCGGTCATGACGCTTCTCCCCTCTCAAGCGGGCCATCGACGCGGCGCAGCGCCACCCGGACCACGTCGGCGCCCGAGCCGGTGGCGTCGGTCAGTTCCAGGGTGGGGCCAGACATGGGGGTGACGGCGTTCAGCGAGGGATAACCGAGATCCTTGGCGTAGGGGGTCTTCCAGTGCTGGAACTGGCTGGGAATGACGATGGTGTCGGGCCGGCAGCCCTGGACCGGTTCGGCGCGGCCGCGGGTGGCCCCCACCGGCGAGGAGATCTCCACCCAGTCGTCCTTGGCGATGCCCAGCCGCTTGGCGGTGCCGGCGTTCATGATGACCTTGCCGTGGCCGCGCATGTTGCCGGCCACCTCGTTCATCAGCGGAATGCCGGAATTGCTGCCGGTGCTGTACTGCATGCTCTTGGTGGTGATGCCCCAGAACGGGAAATCGTCGGGATCGCGGTCGGAGGCGCGCACCGCCTTGGTCCAATGTTCCGGCACGTCGTCCCAGTGGGGCAGGGCCCGGTATTCGGTCAACTGGGTGTCCCACCAGTGGATGCCCTGCTCGTGCAGCCGGCGCTTCAACTCCTCGCCGATGCGCAGCAGCCGCTCCTGATAGGGCAGCTCGAAGCGCAGCCCCTGTTCCACCATGGTGGGATAGAGGTACCAGTCCTCGCGGGCATAGGGCACCACGAAGAAGCCGTTGGCCTTCATCCACTCCAGGTCCTTGATGTCGGCGCCGTCGGTCAGTTCGGCGGTGGCTGCCTTGCACACAGCGTCCCAGATGGCGTCCACCTGGGGCACTTCGTCCAGCGGCAGCGAGTAGTCGTATCCCTCGCCCTTCAGCGGCACCAGGGCGGCGCCCTTGTTCAGTCTCTCATTGTACTTGTGCAGCAGGCCGGTGCGCCGGGCCAGTTCGGTGGCGATCCAGGTGAAATCGCGGGCCTCGCCCTGGGGCTCAGCCACCGGCTGGCGCAGAACAAAACCGCGATGATCCCAGTGCTGCTCGATGAACTTGGTGCCGCCCACCCGGATCAGCTGAGTGCTTTCCAGATCGGTGGCCTCCGGCAGCAGGATGTCGGCCATGTGGTTGGTTTCGTCCATGGTATAGGCGAAGGCCACGATGTACGGCATCATGGAAATGGTTTCGGTCAGCCGCTCGATCTCCCAGAACGACATGGCCGGATTGGTGCGATAGGCGAACCATATTTCCGGCATGGCCGGCTTGGGCCAGTTGTCCGGTACCTCGCGCAGGAACATCCAGCCCAGATGGGTCGGCCCCAGGGCCTGGCTCCACGGCGAATTGCCCACATGCGGCACCAGGGTGCGGTGGGCGTTGCGTCCGGTCGGCTTGGCCGACCACCCTTCCTTGCTGGTGGGGTTGAAGGTGCAATTCATGAAGCCGTCCTCGCCCGGCTTGATGCTGGCGAGGCGGTTGTCGTGGGGACGGTTGATGCGGACGGTGGTTCCCAGGGTTCCGCCCGGCACTTCCAGCGCACCCACCACCGTCGCCAGCACGGTGCGGGCCCAGCAGCACTCGAAGGCGCCCCAGCCGTTGTTGACGGTCTTGCCCAGGGTGACCGCCACCGGTCGGAAGGGCAGGGTCTGGCCGTTGATCTCGACGGTCTGGCCGACACAGGCGTTGTCGAGATATTCCAACGCCACCCGCCGGATGGTCGCGGCGGGGACGTCGCAGACGGTGGCCGCCCAGTCCGGGGTATAGGGCCGCATGGCTTCGACCATGGCGGCGAAGGAGGTGCCGGCGACGACATTGTCGTGCCGGGCGACTTCGCCGTCGGCCCGGTGGCTGACCGCGACCGCGATGGTGAACGCCCCCTCCAGCGCCGGGACGGCGTCGGCCGTGTCGAACGGCACCGGCGCCTGGGTGACGGTGTCCCACAGCAGCGGCTTGCCCGTCTCGGGATCGCGCAGGTAATAGCCGTCGGGACCGACCAGATAGGGCGCGGCGGTACGGTCGCGCAGGAAGGGAAGATCGAGCCGCTGACGCTCGGCCTCGCACAGCATGACGTGCAGCATGGCGAACATGAAGGCGGGGTCGGTCTTGGGCTTGATGGGAACCCACTCGGCCGAGCAGCCGGCGGTCACCGACAGATGCGGCTCCACATGGACCCGCTTGACGCCCCGGATGCGGGCGTCGGCGTGGCGGCGCACGGCACAGACGCCGCCGGTCACTTCCACATTGGCGCCGAACGACACGATGTAGCGGGTATTGGCGGTGTCGGCGCAGACGGTGAAGGCCCGGTGCCAGAATTCGCCGTAGAGATGCTCCGAGTGGGTGCACTTGACGCCCTGGCCCGAGCCCAGGCTGTAGTCGATGGGGCCCCAGGCGGCGAGAAAGGCGGGCAGGGTGCCCATATAGCTGGCCGGGGTGCCGCCATGGCCGAAGGTGGCGGCAACGCGCGGCAGTCCCGCCTCGTCCGTCAGGCCGCGCGCCCGGATGTCGTTCAGTTTGGCGGTGACTTCGTCCAGCGCCTCGTCCCACGAAATCGCCACGAAACCGGGGTCCTCGTGGCGGCCCTTCTTGGGGTTGGTCCGCTTCATGGGGGTCAGGACGCGGTTGGGGTTGTAGGTCTTCTGCAACAAGCCATAGGCCTTGACGCAGGGTCGCCCGTCGGCGGGGTGGATGCCTTTGCCGGCGTGGTTGGGCTCGATGGTGGTGGCGACGCCGTCCTCCACCGTGATGCACATAAAGTCAGGTCAAGAGACGCAGTTGTAGCAGTATGTCGGGATGGATTTTTTTGAGGCTAAGCCCTTGCTAGACATGGCGTTATTCCCTCCATACGCTCGTTGGCGCACTGCGTTCTTATGCATATGTACTGCAAATTATGCATGTGAGTCAAAATTTTTGCGTAACGATTTTGGGGAAGGGGCGGCGCTTTGTCACGATGGCATGGGGCATCAGCCGCTTTAGGCCATGCTAAAGCGATACAAAACTTGTTGGTGATCTGGTGAATAAGGTGACGCCTCAGTCGGCGGTCTGAAGCCCGCCGAACCGGGTGTAGTAGCCGGGATGGGCTTCGGGCACCGGCCCTTCGGCGGTTTCCAGCATGCTCATGACGTGAGTTTCGGCCGCCGCTTGAACCAGGCGATACAGGTTGCGGCACAGAAGCCTGGCCGAGGTGCCCGGCCAATTGGCCGGCAGCAGCTCGTCGGGCAGCATGGGGTCGCGCAGCAAGGCGCGGCGATAGCCGTGCATCAGCAGGGTGCGAACCACGAAGCACTGCTGGGGATCAAGTCCACCATTGGCGCTCAGGCCCTGCCAGAGCGGGCGGAAGATGTCGAGGAACTCGGTGTAATCCTCGGCGAGGCGCTCCAGGTCCCAGCAACTGTGGATCATGGCATCCTGGGCGGCGGTGGAAAATCCCGCCTCCATGCCGCCGGTCATCACCACCGCCTGTTCGGACACGTCCAGGTCGGTCAGAACCTGACGCATCACGGCCTTGTCCGGGTCGGGATGGAGCATGACGCCGCTGGCCAATTGTCCGAAGCCGATCCAGCCGAAATTGCGGCGGATCATGTCGCGTTTTTCGGCGTCGATCTGGGCGATATTGGTGATGACCAGGGTCCAGCGGCCGTCCCAGGGCTGGCTAACGTGGTTATAGATGCGGCTGTTGGCGGCCTCGAAGCGGCGGCGGCCCAGATCGGTCAGACGGTAATAGCTGCGCCGGCCGATCTGGCTGGAGGCCAGCCACTCCTCCTTGGACAGGCGGAACACCGAGGTGCGCACGATGCGTTCGTTGAGGCCCAACGGCTCGACCAGATTGATCACGCTGCCCAGCCAGGCCGAGCCGCCATGGTGCAGGATGGCGTCGCCATAGACGGTGATGATCAGCGATTTCGCCTTGGGGCGAAGCCGTTCGAAGATCTGGGTGACGATGTCGTCGACGCGGCGGTTCATGAGGCTGGCCTGGATGGGGCGATTCCGAGGCCACATCCTAACCATGCGCGAAATTGGGGCAACCAGGAATTTGTCATGCCGGTCGGGCGTGTTCGCGGTTGAGGGCCACCCGGCCGGCGATGGCCATGGCGACCCCGACCAGCGCCACCACGATGGTGGCCAGGGCGTTGATCTCGGGGCTGACGCCCAGGCGCACCTTGGAGAAGATCACGATGGGCAGTGGCGTGGCGCCGGGGCCGGAGACGAAGGCCGAGATGACCACGTCGTCGATGGACAAGGTGAAGGCCAGCAGCCAGCCCGCCAGCAGGGCCGGCGCGATCAGCGGCAGGGTGACGGACATGAACACCGTCAGCGGCCGCGCGCCCAGATCCATGGCGGCTTCCTCCAACGAAAGGTCCATCTGGGCCAGCCGCGAGCGCACGACCACCGTGACGAAGGACAGGCTGAAGGTGGCATGAGCGATGACGAGGGTGGTCATGGACCGCCCCGCCGGCCAGCCGAAGCTGTGCTCCATGGCCACGAACAGCAGCAGCAGCGCCAGGCCGGTGATGACTTCCGGCATCACCAGCGGCGCCGTCACCAGGCCGGAAAACAGGGTGCGGCCGGCGAAACGATGGAAACGCACCAGCACCACCGCCGCCAGGGTGCCCAGCACGGTGGCCATGGTGGCGCTGGTCATGGCCACTTTCAGGCTGAGCCAAGCGGCGTCCAGCACCTTCTCGTCATGGAGCAGCTCGCCGTACCACTTGGTGGAAAAGCCGCCCCACACCGTCACCAGCCGGGACGCGTTGAACGAAAAGATCACCATGACCACGATAGGCAGGTAGAGGAAGGCATAGGCCAGGGCCAGCAGGCTGTAGAGGATCATCCCTCGCTCTCCTCGGCCTTGGAGCGGGCGCTCTGGATGAGCATGATCGGCACCACCAGCACCACCAGCATGGCCACCGCCACCGCCGAGGCCATGGGCCAGTCGCGATTGTCGAAGAACTCGGCCCACAGCACCTTGCCGATCATCAGGGTGTCGGGGCCGCCCAGCAGGTCGGGAATGACGAACTCGCCCACCGCCGGGATGAACACCAGCAGCGAACCGGCGACGATGCCCGGGACCGACAGCGGCAGGGTCACCGCCAGGAAGGCTTGGTGCGGCTTGCAGCCCAGATCGGCGGCGGCCTCCAGCAGCGACAGGTCCATCTTCTCCAAGGTGGCGTAGAGCGGCAAGACCATGAACGGCAGATAGGAATAGGTCATGCCGATGATCACCGCCAGATCGGTCTGGAGGATCTGCAACGGTTCGGTGATCACTCCCAGTCCCAGCAGCAGCGCGTTCAGCAATCCCTCGGTCTTGAGGATGCCGATCCAGGCATAGACCCGGATCAGGAACGAGGTCCAGAACGGCAGCGCCACCAGCAGCAGCAGCGATTGCCGCCATGCCGTCGGCGACCGCGCGATGGCGTAGGCGGCGGGATAGCCGATCAGCAGGCAGCCCAGGGTCGCGATGCCGGCGATGCGGATGGAGTTGACATAGGCGTAGGCGTAAAGCTCGTCGCCGAACAGGCCAGCATAGCTGGCCAGGGTGGCGCGGATTTCCAGGGCGGCGCCCTCTCCCCACTCCCATAGCGGCATATAGGGCGGGATGCCGGCGGCCGGTTCCGACAGGCTGATCTTGAGGACGATCAGGAAGGGGACCAGGAAGAACAGCGCCAGCCAGGCATAGGGCGGCAGCCCCACCAGAAAGCGGCCCAGGCGTGGAGTCATCGGGTCAGCACCAGGGCGTTGGCCGGGTGCCAGCCGAGATAGACCGGGTCGTCCCAGGTCAGGGGCTGCTCGTCGGTATGGCGCAGATTGGTCTGCAACACCTGGACCTTGCGGCCCGAGGCCAGCCGCACATGGTAGGTGGAGACGTCGCCGAGATAGGCGATATCGCTGATCACCCCCTTGGCCCAGTTCAGACCCTCGGCCGGCTTGTCGCGGCTGACCGCCATCTTTTCCGGCCGCACCATGACGGTGACGGGGCTGCCCACCGGCACCGAGTCACCATGGGCGATGGTGAGGTCGTGCTCCAGTTCGGGACAGGTGGTGGTCACGTGGTCGGGGGAATCGACGGTGACGCTGCCCTCGAACATGTTGGCGGCGCCGATGAAGTCGGCGACGAAGCGCGAGCCGGGATATTCGTAGATGTCCACCGGCGTTCCCACCTGCTGGATCAAGCCGGTGTTCATCACCCCGATGCGCGACGACATGGTCATGGCCTCGCCCTGGTCGTGGGTGACCATGACGAAGGTGATGCCGACCCGGTTCTGGATGTTGACCAGTTCCAGTTGGGTCTGTTCGCGCAGCTTCTTGTCCAGCGCCGCCAGCGGCTCGTCCAGCAGCAGAACCTTGGGTTCCTTGGCGAGGCAGCGGGCCAGGGCGACGCGCTGGCGCTGGCCGCCCGACAGCTGATGCGGCTTGCGGGTGGCGAACTTGCCCATCTGCACCAGATCGAGCACGGCCTTGACCTTGTCGGCGATCCTGGCCTTGGGCAATCCGTCCTGCTTGAGGCCGAAACCCACGTTCTGCGCCACGGTCATATGGGGGAACAGGGCGTAGGACTGGAACATCATGTTGACCGGCCGCTCATAGGGCGGAATGCCGGTCATCTCGACGCCGTCGATGAAGATCTTGCCGTTACTGGGCGTCTCGAAGCCGGCCAGCATGCGCAGCAGGGTGGTCTTGCCGCAGCCCGAGGCGCCCAGCAGCGAAAAGAACTCGCCCCGGAAGATGGACAGATCGACCTTTTCCACGGCGACGAAATCGCCGAACCGCTTCGAGACCCCCTCGAAGCGGATCAGCGGCACCGCCTGCGGGTCGGTCCAGGGTTGATGGGGCGTGGGAGACGCCATCAGTGGCCGGTCTTCACGGCGGTCCAGATGCGGGTGCGCTCGCGCTCCTTGGCCAGTTCGGCCGGCGGCACCTGGAATTCCTTGGCCACCACCTCGGCCGGCGGATAGATCACCGGGTCTTCCAGGATCTCCTTCTTGACGAAGGGCTTGGACGACTGCACCGCATTGGCGTAGCCGGTGGTGTTGGTGATGCCGGCCATGATCTCCGGCTGCAACAGGAAATCGATGAAGGCATGGGCGTTGTCGGGGTGGGGGGCGTCGGCGGGAATGGCGGCGGTGTCGATATTGACCACCGCGCCTTCCTTGGGAATGAAGATGCCGATCTTGACGCCCTTGCCGGCCTCGTTGGCGCGGTTGCGGGCCTGGACCAGATCGCCGATATAGCCGTGGGCGAGGCAGGTGTCGCCGTTGGCCATGTCGTTGATGTATTTGGACGAGTGGAAGTATTTCAGCGACGGACGGATCTTGCCGACCGCCTCGGCCGCCGCCTTGAGGTCGTCGGTGGCGAGGCTGGCGCCATTGCGGCCGAGATAAAGCAGGGCCGCCGGGAACACCTCGGTGGGGGTGTCGAGGACGCTGACGCCGCAGCTCTTCAACTTGGCCACATTGGCCGGGTCGAATAGCACCGACCAACTGCCCAGCGCCACGCCGGGCGCCGCCTTGGCCACCTTGTCCACGTTGTAGCCGATGCCGGTGGCGGAGATCTGGTAGGGAACGGCATAGAGGTTGCCGGGATCGGCGACGCCGGCCAGGGTCTTCATGACCTGAGGGTCGAGATTGCCGTAATTCTTCAGCTTGGCGCGGTCCAGCTTCTGATAGATGCCGGCCTTGATCTGCTGGGCCAGGAAGGGCGAGGCGGAGGGAAACACCACGTCATAGCCCGACTTGCCGGCCTGGAGCTTGGCCGACAGGATCTCGTTGCCGTCATAGACGTCGTAATTGACCTTGATGCCGGTGGCCTTGGTGAACTTCTCCAAGGTGTCGGGCGCCACATAGTCCGACCAGTTGTAGACGTTGAGTACCTTCTCTTCGGCGGCCCAGGCCGACGACGACAACAACACCAATCCCAGAATCGCGGCGATACGCATGGACAGCCCCCTCAAGTGCTTGGACCAGACGGGACCGATATTTCGGTTGACGCCGCTCTCTTGTCAACCGTGAAGGCTGATCGCCATGGGGTTTATACCGTCGAGTCCTCGACGGTATTACTTGACGGTGTCGGCGGCGGCCTTGGCCACCACGCCGTCCTGGGCCGACGAGCCGCCGCTGCACCCGATGGCGCCGATCAGCTTGCCGTTCTCGACCAACGGAATGCCGCCTTCGGTGGCCACGATGCCGGGGAACGACAGGATGACGGGCTGGCCGCCGTTGATGAGATCTTGGAACACCTTGGTTGGGCGGCGGAAGGTGGCGGCGGTGCGGGCCTTGCCTTGGGAAATGGCGATGGAGGCGTATTGGGTGCCGTCATGCTTGATGAAATAGACCAGGTCGCCGGTCGGCTCGACCACGGCGCAGGCCATCTTCCAGCCGTGGTGGTTCATCTCTTCTTCGGCGGCGGCGCCCACCTTCTTGGCGTGGTCAAGGGTGATGGGCGTGCCGAACGGAATTTCGAACGGCATCGTCTCTGGAATCGGCGCCGGCATCGGCGCGGGGGATTGGGCTTGTGCGGTGCTGCCGAGCAGCAGCGTCGCGGAGATCACGAGAATGGTTGAAGCCAGGGGTTTCATTGGCGGCCTCCCGATCGATGCACTTGTGGCAATCGTTGCGATGAGGCGGCATATGGGGGCTCGCCCCGCAGGTTACCAGGGCCGAATGCGGGCCTCCGGCACGGGGGCACCCGGCCACGATTGTTTGCTAGGTAAACAATCTTGTTGCTAAAGTTGTTGACCTGGTAAACAATCCCCCGGACCGAGATCGAGGGATTGCCATGAAGGTTACCCAGGCCAAGCTGGTGGATACGGTGGAGTCGGAAATTTCCCAAGGCTGCATGGCCGAGGAATTGGGCTTCCATCTGCGCCGCGCCCAGGTGGCCGCCTTCAAGCATTTCGCCCAGACCGTGACCGCCGCCGAGGGGATCACGCCCGGCCTTTACGGCATGATCCAGGTGATCGCCAACAATCCGGGACTGACCCAAAGCGCCCTGGCCGAGGCTATGGACGTGGACCGCTCCTCCATCGTCAAGGTGGTCAACCAGTTGGAGGAGAAGGGGCTGATCAGCCGCGACGCGGTGCCCAACGACCGGCGCAGCTATAGCCTGCGCATGACCGCCGACGGCAAGCGGGCGCTCAAGCGCATCGAGGACGCGGTGATGCGCCAGGACCGCGACTTCGCGGCGGCGCTGTCGCCGGCCGAGCGCGCTACCCTGATCAGCCTGCTCAAACGCTTGTATCCATAAGAAAACAAAACTTCCGGGACATGGGAGGACGACCTTGAAAAGCATCCTACGTTTGACCCTCAACGGCCGGCCCCGCGAGGATCTGGTCCCCGACAACATGCTGTTGCTGGACTATCTGCGCGAGATCGCCAACCTGACCGGTTCCAAGCAGGGCTGTGATGGCGGCGAGTGCGGCGCCTGCACCGTGCTGGTGGACAGCCGGCCGCGTCTGGCCTGTTCCACCTTGGCGCATCAGGTGGCCGGCAAGGTGGTGGAGACCATCGAGGGCCTCGCCACCCAGGGCACCATCTCGCGGCTTCAGGCGGCCTTCCACGAGAAGCTGGGCACCCAGTGCGGCTTCTGCACGCCGGGCATGATCATGGCGGCCGAGGCGCTGTTGCGCAAAAACCCCGATCCGTCGCGCGACGAGATCAAGGCGGCGCTGGCCGGCAATCTATGCCGCTGCACCGGCTATGTGAAGATCATCGAATCGGTCGAGGCGGCCGCTTCCAGCTCCTGCCGGGAGGCCGCGGAATGACCGTCAAGATCCCGAAAAACGGCAAGATCGGCGCCCGCACCCCCCTGGTGGACGGCGTCGAGAAGGTGACCGGCAAGGCCAAATACACCGCTGACATCGTGGTACAGGGCGCCCTGGTCGGGCGCATCCTGCGCTCCCCTGTCGCCCATGGCCGGATCCTGTCCATCGACACCTCGGCGGCCGAGGCGCTGGACGGCGTGGTCTGCGTCTGCACTGGCGCCGAGACGCCGGTTCCCTTCGGCGTGCTGCCCATCGCCGAGAACGAGTATCCCCTGGCGCGCGACAAGGTGCGCTATCGCGGCGACCCGGTGGCCGCCGTCGCCGCCATCGACGAGATCACCGCCGAGAAGGCCCTGAGCCTGATCAAGGTCGAGTACGAGGTGCTGCCGGCCTATATGACCCCGAAGGCGGCCATGAAGCCCGGCGCGGTGGCGCTGCACGACGACAAGCCCAACAACGTCCTGCGCGAGGTCCATGCCGAGTTCGGCGACGTCGAGGCTAGCTTCGCCGAGGCCGACCTGATCCGCGAGAAGACCTACATTTTCGCCGAGGTCAATCACGTCCACATGGAACTCAACGCCACCCTGGCGGAGTACGACCCGGTCCGCGACTGGCTGACGCTGAACACCACCACCCAGGTGCCGTATTACGTCCACCTCAAGGTGGCGGCTTGCCTCCAGATGGACTCGGCTCGCATCCGGGTGATCAAGCCGTTCCTGGGCGGCGGCTTCGGGGCACGGACCGAATGCCTCAGCTTCGAGATCATCGCCGGTCTGCTGGCCCGCAAGGCCAAGGGCACGGTGCGGCTGCTCCAGACCCGCGAGGAAACCTTCATCTCCCATCGCGGCCGGCCGTGGACCGAAGTGAAGATGAAGCTGGGCCTCAAGAAGGACGGCAAGATCACCGCCTGCGCCCTGGAGGCGACCCAGGCCGGCGGCGCCTATGCCGGCTACGGCATCATCACCATCCTCTATACCGGCGCCCTGATGCATGGGCTCTACCATGTCCCCGCCATCAAGCACGATGCCTGGCGGGTCTACACCAATACCCCGCCCTGCGGCGCCATGCGCGGCCATGGCACGGTCGATACCCGCGCCGCCTTCGAGGCGCTGCTGACCGAGATGGCCGAGGAGTTGGGTATCGACGCCCTGGAAGTCCGCCAGATCAACCTGATCCAGCAGATTCCCTACACCACCATGTATGCCCAGAAGGTCATGAGCTACGGCCTGCCGGAATGCCTGGAGAAGGTCAAGGCGGCGTCGGGCTGGGAACAGCGGCGCGGCAACATGCCGAAGGGCAGGGGGCTCGGCGTCGCCTGCTCCCACTTCGTGTCGGGCACCTCGACCCCCAAGCACTGGACCGGCGAGCCCCATGCCACCGTCAACCTCAAGCTCGACTTCGACGGTGGCATCACCCTGCTGACCGGCGCCGCCGATATCGGCCAAGGCTCCAACACCATGGCCACCCAGGTGGCGGCCGAGGTGCTGGGCGTCAGTCTCGGCCGTATCCGGGTGATCTCCGCCGACAGCGCCCTGACCCCCAAGGACAATGGCAGCTATTCGTCGCGCGTCACCTTCATGGTCGGCAACGCCACGCTGGACGCCGCCGAGTCCCTGAAGGCCGTCCTGGTCAAGGCGGCGGCCAAGAAGCTGGACGCAAGGCCCGAGGATATCGAGGTCATGGACGAGGTCTTCATGGTGGCCGGCAGCCAGGACCCCGGCCTGACCTTCCAGGAGGTGGTCAAGGCGGCGTTGATCGACAGCGGCACCATCACCGTCAAGGGGACCTTCACCTGTCCCATCGAGTACCAGGGTGACAAGAAGATCCGGGGCAGCGCCATCGGCGCCACCATGGGCTTCTGCTACGCCGCCCAGGTGGTCGAGGCGTCGGTGGACGAGGTCACCGGCAAGGTCACCGCCCACAAAGTGTGGGTAGCGGTGGATGTGGGCAAGGCGCTCAATCCGCTGGCGGTGGAGGGCCAGACCCAAGGCGGCGTCTGGATGGGCATGGGCCAAGCCCTGTCAGAGGAGACCCGCTATGACGACGGCCGCATGCTTCACGGCAACATCCTCGACTACCGCATGCCGACCATGGCGGAAAGCCCCGATATCGAGGTGATCATCGTCGAGAGCATCGACCCCAACGGGCCGTTCGGCGCCAAGGAGGCGTCGGAGGGTATGCTGGCCGGCTTCCTGCCGGCGGTGATGGACGCCGTCTACGAGGCGGTGGGAATCCGCCCCCTGGACTTGCCGCTCACCCCCGACAAGATCGTGGAACTGCTTGATGCGAAGGAAGCCGCAGAATGAACATCCTTCCCGATTTCCGCACCCTTCGCCCCGTCAGCCTGGCTGAGGCTGTCGCCGCCCTGGCCAACGAAGGCGCCCAGGCCATCGGCGGCGGCACCGACCTGTTGCCCAATCTGCGGCGCGGCCTCGGCCGGCCGGAGGTTCTGGTGGACCTTACCGGCATCGGTAATCTGGCCGGCATCGGAATCGCCACGGACGGGAGCTTGCGTATCGGCGCCGGCACCACCCTGGAGGCCATCGTCGAGGATGCCGGCCTCCGTGCCGGCTGGCCGGCCATCGCCCAGGCGGCGGAACTGGTGGCGGGGCCGACCCATCGCTCGGCCGCGACCCTGGGCGGCAATCTGTGCCAGGACACCCGCTGCGTCTTTTACAATCAGAGCGAATGGTGGCGGTCCGGCAACGGCTATTGCCTCAAGCACGACGGCGACAAGTGCCATGTGGTGGTCAAGAGCGACCGCTGTTACGCCACCTATCACGGCGACGTCGCCCCGGCCCTGATGGTGCTGGGCGCCGAGGCCGAGATCGTCGGCTCCAAGGGCAAGCGCACGGTGCCGCTGGCTCAGCTGTTCCGTGAAAGCGGGGCCGACCACCTGACTCTGGACAAGGGCGAGGTGCTGGCTGCCGTGATCGTGCCTCCCGCCACGGGGTGGGAGGCTAGCTATGCCAAGGTCCGCATCCGCGACGCCATCGACTTCCCCCTGGCTGGCATCGCGGTGGCGTTGAAGCGGGACGGCGACACCATCGCCGGCCTGCGTGTGGCCATCACCGGCACCAATTCAGCGCCGCTGATGGTGGCGACCGAGGCGGTGGTGGGGGGGGGCTGGGACGACGCGGCGGCCGAGACTCTGGTCCAGACGGTGCGCAAGACCTCCAACGTCTTGAAAACCACCGTCGCCGGGGTCAAATACCGTCGTCGGGTGTTGCTCGCGGTCAGCCGTAAACTGGTGGACGACCTTTGGAACCGAAAGTAACCATCATGTGCGTCGATGCCATCCGCTGTGATCCCGCCGACATGGCCGCCGATGACGGCGAGGTGCTGGAAACGGCGCTGCGCTGGCTGAATGCGGGCCAGACGGTGAATCTGGCGGTGGTGCTGTCCACCTGGGGCTCGGCGCCGCGTGCCCAAGGCTCCTACATGGCGGTCAGTCGGGATGGAGCCTTCGCCGGCTCCGTCTCCGGCGGCTGTGTCGAGGCGGCGGTGATCGCCGAGGCCCGCGAGATGGAGGACGGGGACGCTCCCCGTCTGCTGGCGTTCGGAGTCGAGGATGAAACCGCTTGGGCTGTGGGGCTGCCCTGCGGCGGCAATATCCGGGTGGCGGTGTTTCCGTCCGAGAAGGAGCTGCTGGAGCGGATCGTCGCCAGCCATGCCAAGCGGATTCCCTCGGCGCTGGTGTTGGACCTGACCACCGGCGCGCAAACCTTGGCGGAGGGCGACGAGGCCATCGACGCTCTGACCAAGGATACGGAGGGGGCCAAGGAGTCCAGCGGCGTGTTCGTGCGGGTTCACGAGGCGCCCTGGAGCATGATCATCACCGGCGCGGTGCACATCTCGCAGGTGCTGGCCGGCATGGCCCGCTCCGTGGGCTTTGCCGTCACCGTGCTCGACCCGCGCCGGGCCTTCGCCGCGCCCGAGCGCTTTCCCGGCGTCACCCTGATCTGCGGCGAGCCCGATGAGGTGCTGGCCGAGATGAAGCTGGACCGCCGCACCGCCCTGGTCAGCGTGACCCATGTGCCGCGGCTGGACGATGCCGCGTTGCGCATGGCGTTGGCCTCGCCCGCCTTCTATGTGGGGGCGCTGGGCAGCACCCGCACCCATGCCAAGCGGTGCCAGCGTCTGGGAGACCTTGGCCTCGACGATCAGGCCTTGGCCCGCATCTCGGCGCCGGTCGGTCTCGACATCGGCGCCAAGACACCGGCGGAGATCGCGGTCTCCATCCTGGCCGAGGTCATCGCCGCCCGGCGTGGCAAGATTTCAGTGCGAACAGGATGTATGAAGCCCTAACAATTGAGTTCACATTACGTTCACATGTGAATTGTGAGTGTCGTCACACAAGCGGCAAAATGTGAGTCATTTCTGCAACATCCGAGACTTGCGAACTGAAAAAGTGAAACTGTTCGGCCTGTACTTGTTGACGGCGTGAATCCGGCTGTGATTCTATCCGCCTCATGTTACAGGAACTTCGCCGCCGCTTCAGTCACATCGCAGGCCCCTTGATCGGGCTGAGTGCCGTGACCTATTTCGCCTACCACACGGTGGAGGGTGATCGCGGCGTCCTGGCCTATGCGCGTCTCCACAACGAAATCCTCGACGCCGAAATGCGGCTGGCCAAGGTTTCGTCGGAGCGCCAGGAGATGGAGCATCGCGTGCTGCTGTTGCGGCCCGATCATCTCGACCCCGACATGCTGGAAGAGCGCGCCCGCATCATGCTCAACATGGGCCGCGACGGCGAAGTGGTCGTCTTCGACAAAAAGCGGTAACTTCCCCCACCTAAGGCAGGCAATAGATGTTTCGCTTGCGCCCTTAAAAAGGGAAACGGACCCCGCTTTTTTCGACAATCTCAATACGTGTGGCAATCGTAATCGCCGGTAGCGAAATCAGGTGTTGGCCTGATTGCCGTGGGGATATGCTCGCCGTTAACTCCTCGATGCGCGATCATTGTTGGCGGACTTATCCGTGACCCGTGAAGTCAATTGCCTCCCTCGTCGGATCAAGGCTCTCCTGGATGTGATTAACCAGGGAGAGATGGGCGTCATGGCTCGGATGATCGAGGAGAGCTGCGCCTGCCCCGGTGCCGCCGAGTGCGAGGTGGGAGAGGCCTGCGCGCGTATCCATGCCGCCTTCCTGCCGTTGGCGCCGAAGGGCTGAGGCTTTTCCCCCCTTTCCATTTGTCGTTGTCCTCCCCACATCAGAAGCGCGTCCCGCCCAAGCAGGTGGGGCCGGCGGCCGTCGTGGCAGAGGGATATTCTAACCTCATATTGCACCGCAGCAACAAATTCGCAATTAACCAATATCAAGTTAATCTATCTGTGTGCGGCGCAGCATAAGGGTTTCATGGTTTTGAAGTTCTTGCAAAATAGGGAAGGTTGGTTTACCTATTGTCGCAGTTCGATGATCCAGGCCCGCGGGAGGAACCATGGTTGCCAAGAAAAAGGAACGGGGCGCGTCGGAGCCTACCCCCGAAGAGCTCGTCCGGTACTATCGCGAGATGCTGCTGGTTCGCCGATTCGAGGAGAAGGCGGGGCAGCTTTACGGCATGGGCCTGATCAACGGCTTTTGCCACCTCTACATCGGTCAGGAGGCGGTGGTGGTGGGCATGCAGGCGGCGGCCGGTCCGACCGATTCCTGCATCACCAGCTATCGCGACCATGGCCACATGCTGGTCTGCGGCATGGACCCCAAGGGGGTGATGGCGGAACTCACCGGACGCTTCGGTGGCTATTCCCACGGCAAGGGCGGCTCCATGCACATGTTCAGCCGGGAAAAGCGCTTCTATGGCGGCCACGGCATCGTCGGCGCCCAGGTGCCGCTGGGGACCGGTCTCGGCTTCGCCCATAAATACACCAAGGACAACGGCGTCGCGCATGTCTACTGCGGCGATGGCGCGGTCAACCAGGGGCAGGTCTACGAAAGCTTCAACATGGCGTCGCTGTGGAAGCTGCCGGTGGTGTTCGTGATCGAGAACAACAAATACGCCATGGGCACCTCGTCGGTGCGTCATGCCGCCGGTCAGGAGCTGTACAAGCGCGGCGCCGCCTACGGCATTCCCGGCGAGGCGGTCGATGGCATGAGCGTCATCGCGGTACACGCCGCCGCCGTCCGTGCCCTGGAGCATGCCCGCTCGGGCCAGGGGCCCTACATCCTGGAAATGATGACCTACCGCTATCGCGGCCACTCCATGTCCGATCCGGCCAAGTACCGGAGCAAGGAGGAGGTGACCAAGATGCGCGAGCAGCACGATCCCATCGACCATCTCAAGGAAAAGCTGCTGGCCGACGGCCTGCTCGACGATGCCGGCCTCAAGGAGGTCGACCGCGCGGTCAAGGCCGTGGTCACCGAGGCGGCCGAATTCGCGCAAGCCAGTCCCGAGCCGGATCCGTCCGAGCTGTGGACCGATGTGCTGATCGAAGCGTAAGGCGAGGGGGAAACCGATGCCGATTCAAATTCTGATGCCGGCGCTGTCGCCGACCATGACCGAGGGCAAGCTCGCCAAGTGGCTCAAGGCCGAGGGCGATGCCGTGAAGTCGGGCGACGTCCTGGCCGAGATCGAGACCGACAAGGCCACCATGGAGCTGGAATCCATCGAGGACGGCGTGATGGGCAAGATCGTGGTTGCCGCCGGCACCGAGGGGGTGGCGGTCAACGCCGTCATCGCCGTGCTGCTGGGCGAAGGCGAGGATGCCTCGGCACTGTCCGCCGCTGCTCCGATCACCGCAACTCCGGCCCCGGTCGCCGTCGCGCCGGCTGCCGCCGCTCCGGCAGCGGTGCCGCTGCCGCCGGCCGCGCCCGACGAGAAGGTCTATGCCAGCTTCAAGCGCCAGACGGTGCGTGAAGCCTTGCGCGACGCCATGGCCGAGGAAATGCGGGCCGATCCGTCCGTGTTCCTGTTGGGCGAGGAAGTGGCCCAGTACCAGGGGGCCTACAAGGTCAGCCAGGGACTGTTGGAGGAATTTGGCGCCGACCGGGTGATCGATACCCCCATCACCGAGATGGGCTTCGCCGGTCTCGCCTGCGGTGCCGGTTATGCCGGGTTGCGGCCCATCGTCGAGTTCATGACCATGAACTTCTCCATGCAGGCCATCGACCACGTCATCAACTCGGCGGCCAAGACCCTGTACATGTCGGGCGGGCAACAGCCGTGCTCCATCGTGTTCCGTGGTCCCAACGGCGCGGCGTCGCGGGTGGGAGCCCAGCACAGCCAGGATTACGCTTCGTGGTACGCGCACTGCCCGGGCTTGAAGGTTCTGGCCCCCTGGAGCGCCGCCGACGCCAAGGGACTGCTCAAGGCCGCCATCCGCGATCCCAATCCGGTGGTGTTCCTGGAAAACGAGTTGCTCTACGGCTCCACCTTCGACGTGCCCGACGATCCCGACTTCATCGTTCCCATCGGCAAGGCCAAGATCGAACGCGCCGGCGCCCATGTGACCATCACCGCCTATTCGCGCATGGTGCAGGTGGCGCTGGATGCCGCCGAGATTCTGAAGGCCGAGGGCATCGAGGCCGAGGTCATCAACCTGCGCTCCATCCGGCCGCTCGACATCAATACCATCGTCGCTTCGGTCAAGAAGACCAACCGCATCGTCAGCCTGGAAGAGGGCTGGCCGGTGGCCGGCATCGGTTCGGAAATCGCGGCGGTGATGATGGAGCACGCCTTCGACTGGCTGGACGCGCCGGTGGTGCGGGTCTGCGGCGCCGACGTGCCCATGCCCTATGCCGCCAATCTGGAAAAGCTGGCCCTGCCGCAGATCGAGCATGTGGTCGAGGCCGCTCGCGCCGTCTGCTATCGCCGTTAAGAGGGGGGACTGTCCATGCCCGTGCAAATTCTCATGCCCGCCCTCTCGCCAACCATGACCGAGGGCAATCTGGCCAAGTGGCTCAAGGCCGAAGGCGACGCCGTCAAGTCCGGCGACGTGCTGTGCGAGATCGAGACCGACAAGGCCACCATGGAGTTCGAAGCCGCCGACGAGGGGGTGCTGGGCAAGATCCTGGTGCCCGACGGCACTTCGGGGGTCAAGGTCAACCAGCCCATCGCCGTGCTGTTGCTGGACGGCGAGGATGCCTCGGCCATTTCGGCCGCTCCCGTTCCCGCCGCCGCTCCGGCGCCTGCGGCCGCAGTTGCGACCGTTCCGGTTGCGATTCCTTCCGCCGCGCCGGCCGCCCAGGCCGCTCCCGCCGGCGACCGTGTCTTCGCCAGCCCGCTGGCCAAGCGCATCGCCAAGGACGGCAATCTGGACCTGAAGGCGGTCAAGGGCTCCGGTCCCCACGGCCGCATCGTCAAAGCCGATGTGGAGGCCGCCATCGCCGCCGGTCCGGTCAAGCCGGCTCCGGTTGCCGCTTCCGCTCCGGCCGCCGCGCCGAAGCCTGCCGCTCCCGTTGCCGCCAGCCCGTTCGAGCCGGCCTTCGAGGAGCTTCCCAATTCCTCCATGCGCAAGGTCATCGCCCGGCGGCTGACCGAGGCCAAGTCGACCATTCCCCATTTCTACCTGTCCGTCGATTGCGAGCTGGACACCCTGTTGAAGGTGCGGGCCGAGTTGAACTCCCGCTCCGACACCTACAAGCTGTCGGTCAACGACTTCGTGGTCCGCGCCGTGGCGCTGGCCCTGAAGAAGGTGCCGGCCGCCAATGCGTCGTGGGGCGAGGAGGCGATCAAGCGTTACACCGATGTGGACATCTCGGTGGCGGTGGCGACGCCCAACGGCCTGATCACCCCCATCGTGCATCACGCCGACCACAAGGGGCTGGCTCAGATCTCCAACGAGATGAAGGCCCTGGCCGCCAAGGCCCGCGACGGCAAGCTGAAGCCCGAGGAATTCCAGGGCGGCGGTTTCACCATCTCCAATCTCGGCATGTTCGGGGTCAAGAACTTCGCCGCCATCATCAATCCGCCCCAGGGCTGCATCCTGGCGGTGGGGGCCGGCGAGCAGCGCCCGGTGGTCAAGGCCGGTGCCCTGGCCGTCGCCACGGTGATGACGGTGACGCTGTCGGTGGATCATCGGGTGGTCGATGGTGCGGTGGGGGCCGAGTTCCTCGCCGCCTTCAAAAAGCTGATCGAAGATCCGCTGTCCATGCTGCTGTAGGGGCCGCGTCATGCCTTTGAACGCGGTCAAGGCCGCTTTCGACAGCCTTAAGGCCGATTTCCGCGACGGCCGCTTTCCGGTGGTCGCGGGGCGGCTGGCGGGCGAGGCCCTGGTCTGGGGCGACAGCCTGCTCGGCCTGTTTCGCACCGGCGGTCGCGCCGAATTGGAGGCGGTGGATTCCTTGGCCCGATTCTGGGTGCTGCGCTATCGCGGCATGCCGGTTCCGGCCGACCTGACCGGGGCTCCGGCCGGGGTGGGGTTTGTGCTGGCCTTCACCGCCTTTCCCTATCTCGACGTGATGATGGAGGTCTGGGAGTTGGGGGAACCGGTCGAAGCGGGCGAGGGGGATCCTTTGCGCCTCCACTGCCTGTTCGACGGTGTGGACGAGGGCAGCATCGTCACGGCGGAACGGGTCGGGGGCGGCTGGCGTTTCGATCTGATGCCGCTGTACCGCGACAAGATCCGGGCCTTCGACGCCTTCATCGCCTCGCAATTCGATGGCGATTTCGAGGCCTTCGTCCATCACTACGTCGCCGAGCACGACCTGGATTTCGATTTCGACCAAGCCTGGCGCCCCTTGAGCGGCGCCTGAACAATAACGTCTGGAGGGAGCGGAAATGGGGTTGCGGATCAGGGACTTGCCACGGCCGCCGGGCATGCCGGTGACGCCGTTTCCGGTGGGAAACGCCGCCGATCGCTCGGTACTGTCCGGCCTGATCGCCATGATCGAGAACAACCCGGCCTTCTGTAATCGCGGCGTCCTGCCGGAAGAGCAGGAGCGCTGCTACCGCGCCGTGGTCGATGCCCAGCATCTGATCGTCGGAACGGCGGAATTGCTGCCGCCCGACGCTCCCGCCCTGGATCTGCTGGCCGCCATGCGTTGCGCCTGCCGCAAATACATCATCGAGGCCGAGGCCTGGGACCGCCGCACCGGGCGGCGCTTCCAGATCCCGACCTTCGTGTTCTACCAGTTGCTCGGAGCCTTCCGGGAATTGCTGGGCATGCATGTCTGGCGGTTGGGCGAGGCGTATGACATCGAGATCGAGGGCCGCCTCAACATGATCTTTCCCGGCGCCTCGGACTGACGCGCCACGCACTTGAATTCCGATTGGTGGAGAGAACCTATGGCCGATAACAGCTTCGACCTCGTCGTCATCGGTGGTGGCCCCGGCGGCTATGTCGCCGCCATTCGCGCCGCCCAGTTGGGGCTAAAGACCGCGCTGGTGGAGCGCGAGCATCTGGGCGGCATCTGCCTCAACTGGGGCTGCATTCCGACCAAGGCGCTGCTGCGCTCGGCCGAGGTCTATCGCCAGATGCAACACGCCGAGTCCTACGGCCTATCGGCGGGGCAGGTGGGGTTCGACCTTCCCAAGGTGGTGGCGCGCTCGCGCGGGGTGTCGGCCCAGCTGCAAGCCGGCGTCAAGCACCTGCTCAAGAAGAACAAGGTCACGGTGATCGAGGGCACCGCTAAACTGGCCCAGCTCGATTCCAAGGGCGGCGGCAAGGTCGCCATCGAAGGCAAGGACACCATTTCCGCCCCCCATATCATCCTGGCCACCGGGGCGCGGGCCCGCGTCCTGCCGGGCCTCGAGCCCGACGGCAAGTTCATCTGGAGCTATAAGGAAGCCCTGGTACCCGACACCATGCCCAAGCGTCTGCTGGTGATCGGATCCGGCGCCATCGGCATCGAGTTCGCTAGCTTTTTCAATGCATTGGGCGCTGATGTCACCGTGGTTGAGATGATGGATCGGGTTCTTCCGGTGGAAGATGAGGAAATCTCGGCTATAGCCCGGAAATCATTCGAGAAACAGGGAATGAAGATCCTCACCTCCGCCACCCTCAAAGGGATCACGAAGGCCGCCGCCAGCATCACCGTTTCGGTCGAGGCCGGCGGCAAGACTCACGAGATCACCGTCGAGCGAATCATCACCGCCATCGGCATCGTCGGCAATGTGGAGAATATCGGCCTGGAAGGTACCAAGATCAAAGTCGAGAAGACCCACGTCGTCACCGACCCCTATTGCCGCACCGGTGAGCCGGGCATCTATGCCATCGGCGACATTGCTGGCGCCCCCTGGCTCGCCCACAAGGCCAGCCACGAAGCCATCATCTGCGTCGAGACCATCAAGGGCCTGCCCGACGTCCATCCGCTGGACATGCGCAAGATTCCCGGCTGCACCTACTGCCATCCCCAGGTGGCCTCGGTGGGCCTGTCGGAAGCCAAGGCCAAGGCCAAAGGCTATGCCGTCAAGGTCGGCCGCTTCCCCTTCATGGCCAACGGCAAGGCCATCGCGCTGGGCGAGACCGAGGGCATGATCAAGACGGTGTTCGACGCCAAGACCGGCGAACTGCTGGGCGCCCATATGATCGGCGCCGAGGTCACCGAGATGATCCAGGGCTATGTGGTCGCCAAGACCCTGGAAACCACCGAGGCCGAGCTGATGCACACCATCTTCCCGCATCCGACCCTGTCGGAAATGATGCACGAGTCGGTGCTTGACGCCTATGGACGTGCCGTTCACATGTGATGTTCTTGGTCGGAGCGCGGGCGGTCACGTTCGCGTTTTCGATTCGGGGGAGGTTTTTCTTGACCTCTTGGGCGTAGAGGACAATATCGGGCCATGAGCGACAAACAACTCCTCCGCCACCCCGAGAAGGCCCACAAGCCCGACAATCCCAGCCCGCGCAAGCCGGCCTGGATCCGGGTCAAGGCGCCCACTTCGGAAGAGGCGGCCGAGGTGCGCCGGCTGATGCGGGACAAAAACCTGCACACGGTGTGCGAGGAGGCGGCCTGTCCCAATATCGGCGAATGCTGGAAGCACAAGCACGCCACCTTCATGATCCTGGGCGACACCTGTACGCGGGCCTGCGCCTTCTGCAACGTCAAGACCGGCAAGCCCGGCGGCGTCGATATGACCGAGCCGGAAAACCTGGCCGACTCGGTCAAGGCCATGGGCCTCAAGCATGTGGTGATCACCTCGGTGGATCGCGACGATCTGGCCGATGGCGGCGCCTTCCAGTTCGTCGCCTGCATCGAGCGCATCCGCGTCACCTCGCCCGACTGTACCATCGAGGTGCTGACCCCCGATTTCCGCGACAAGGGCGACGCGGTGGAAAAGGTGGCGACGGCCAAGCCCGACGTGTTCAACCACAATTTGGAGACGGTTCCCCGGCTCTATCCCGGCATCCGTCCCGGCGCGCGCTATTTCCAATCCCTGCGTCTGCTGCAAAGGGTCCGGGAACTCGACCCGTCCATCTTCACCAAGTCCGGCATCATGGTCGGACTGGGCGAAACGCGGGAGGAAGTGCTGCAGGTGATGGACGACATGCGCTCGGCCGGGGTGGATTTCATGACCATCGGCCAGTATCTGCAACCGACCCGCAAGCATGTGGCGGTGGATCGTTTCGTCACGCCGGAAGAGTTCGACGACTATCGCGCCATGGCCATGGCCAAGGGCTTTCTGATGGTGGCGGCGACGCCGCTGACCCGGTCATCGCACCATGCCGACCGGGATTTCGAAGCGCTGCGGGCCGAGCGTCTGCGCCGTCAGACCAAGGACTGATCATGCCGACTCATGCCGAACAGAGGGTCCTGCCCTATACCCAAGAGCAGTTGTTCGCGCTGGTGGCCGATGTGGAGCACTATCCGGAATTCCTGCCCTGGTGCGTGGCCTCGCGCATCCGTCGGCGCGAGGGCGACGTGTTCTTCGCCGATCTGGTGATCGGCTTCAAGATGGTGCGCGAGCGCTTCACCTCCAAGGTGACGCTGAGCCGGCCGGGGCGGGTGGACGTCACCTATACCGAGGGTCCGTTCCATCACCTCAACAATCACTGGGTCTTCAAGCCCTTGCCCGATGGCGGTACCGAGATCGACTTCTATGTGGATTTCGAATTTCGCTCCAAGCTGCTCCAGACCCTGATCGGGGCGCTGTTCAACGAGGCGGTCAAGATGATGGTCTCGGCCTTCGAGAAGCGCGCCAGGCAGCTTTACGGCTGATCTCCGAAACAAGGAAGCCCCCCGGCGCATGCACGGCGCCGGGGGGCTTTTTGCCCAGAGGTAGTGCCCCAAAAGTCACCCTCGGGCCCGTCTCAAGTCCCGTTCGTTCGTTCGGAGGAGGGGACGGACTTCCAGTTCGTGACGAGGCCTAATGTAGATGGGGACGATTCCAGCGTCTGTGAAGATCCTCACATAAGGGGTGTTGTCCCAATCGCCCCTCACGGCGGCGACGCGAACTCCTCCAGGGCGGCGGTCTTGTTCAAGGTGATCTGGCCGCGGCCCAGGGTGACGATGCCCACCTGTTCCCATTTGGACAGCACCTTGTTGACGCTCTCGCGGCTGATGCCCAGATGGTCGGCCACTTCCTGCTGCGACAGCCGGATGGTGACGGGACCCTTGGGATGGTCACGGGTGCCGAGCGTGGCGTCCAGCATCAGCAGGTGCTTGGCCAGGCGGGACGGCAGCGACAGGAAGACCACGTCCTCCAGCAGATCGTCGGCGCGACGAACCCGGTCGCACAGCACGGTCAGCAGGTGCAGCGCCTGGATGGGGTGGCGCTGGAGAAAGGCGGTGACATCCCTGCGCTCCAAGGCCAGCAGTTCGCTGGTTTCCATGGCGGTGGCGTCGGCCGAGCGAACGCCGCCGTCGAGCACCGCGATTTCGCCGAACAGCTCGCCCGGCTTGATCATGCCGTAGGTGACTTCGCGGCCCTCCACCGACAGGACGCCGATACGAATCAGGCCCTTGGCCACCAGATAAAGGCGGTCGCCGGGGTCTCCCTTGGAAAACAGCACTTCACGGGTATCGACGCGAATGGTCTTGGCCTTGATCGCCAGCTCATCCAACAACGATGGTGGAATGGCGGAAAACAGCGGCGTCTTCGCCAGCATTTCGCGGCGCCGTTGGACGGTTTCGGTCATGAACGGAAGGAACTCCTCAACCGGTGATGCCGCGCCGCTTCAACCACGGCGTCATGACGCCGATCATACCGCTACGGAACAGCAACACGCAAACCACGAAGATGGAACCTTGGATAATGGTCACCCACGACCCCACCTCGGACAGGTAATTCTGGATGGCGACCACCAGGAAGGCCCCTACCGTCGGGCCGAACACGGTGCCGACGCCGCCCAGCAGGGTCATCAGCACCACTTCGCCCGAGGCATGCCAGTGAACATCGGTCAGCGAGGCCAATTGGAAGACCAGCGCCTTGAGCGAACCGGCCAGCCCGGCCAGGGAGGCGGACAGGATGAAGGCCAGCAGCTTGTAGCGGTCGACCTGATAGCCCAGCGAAATGGCGCGCGGCTCGTTGTCGCGGATGGCTTTCAGGACTTGGCCGAACGGCGAGGTGACGATGCGGTGGATGACCAGCAGCGAGGCCACGAACATCGCCAGCACGAAGTAGTACATGGTCATGGTGTCGTTCAGGTTGATCAGGCCGAACAGATGGCCGCGCGGCACGCCCTGGATGCCGTCCTCGCCATGGGTGAACGGCGCCTGCACCGCCACGAAATACATCATCTGCGAGAAGGCCAGGGTCACCATGGCGAAATAGATGCCCGACCGGCGGATGGCCAGCCAGCCGGTGACGGCTCCCAGCACTGCTGCGGTGGCGATGCCGGCCAGGATCGCCAGTTCCGGGGTCAGGCCCCATTCCTTGGCGGCATGGGCGGTGACATAGGCGGAAAAGCCGAAGAACATGGCGTGGCCGAAGGACAGCAGCCCGACATAGCCCAGCAGCAGGTTGAAGGCCGCGGCGAACAGTCCGAAGCACAATCCCTTCATCAGGAAGATGGGATAGATTCCGAACGGCGCGATCATCGCCAGGACGATCAGCACCAGCACCAGCAGCAGCTGAGGCGACACGGCGCGGGACGAGGTTGAAGTCACGGTGGTCATGGCATCAACTCCGCTTACCGAACAGCCCGGCCGGCTTGATCATCAAGACGATGGCCATCACCACGAAAATCACGGTGCTGGCCGCTTCGGGGTAGAACACCTTGGTCAACCCCTCCACCAGACCCAGCATGAAGCCGGTGATGACGGCGCCGAGGATCGAGCCCATGCCGCCGATCACCACCACCGCGAACACGACGATGATCAGGTTCGACCCCATCAGCGGATTGACCGAATAGATCGGTGCGGCCAGCACGCCGGCGATGGCGGCCAGGGCGACGCCGAAGCCGTAGGTCAGGGTCACCATCATGGGAACGTTGATGCCGAAGGCCTGGACCAGGGTGGCATTCTCGGTGGCGGCGCGCAAATAGGCGCCCAGCTTGGTCTTTTCGATCAGCAGCCACGAGCCCAGGCACAGCACCAGCGAAGCCCCCACCACCCAGCCGCGATAGATCGGCAGGAACATGAAACCCAGATTCCAGCCGCCGGCCAGTTCCTTGGGCACCGAGTAGGGCATGCCGGAAATGCCGTAAAGCTGGCGGAACGCCCCTTCGATGATCAGCGCCAATCCGAAGGTCAGCAGCAATCCGTAAAGATGGTCCAGCTTGTACAGCCGGCTCAGCATGGTTCGCTCGATGATCATGCCGAAAATGGCGACCACGATGGGGGCGACGATGAGAGCCGGCCAGTAGCCCAGGCCGAGGACGTTCAGCAGCAGCCAAGCGACCATGGCGCCCATCATGTAGAGCGCGCCGTGACTGAAATTGACGATGTTGAGCAGGCCGAAAATCAACGCCAGCCCAAGACTGAGCATGGCGTAGAAGGCGCCGTTGATGAGCCCTAGCAGCAATTGCCCGAACAGGGCCTGGGTTGGAATGCCGAAAAACGTCATCATGGCGTGGTGGGCTCCCCTATGGGCTCACGTGAGGAGCGCCGGACCGGCCGGCGCCCCTCACGCGATCAACTCACTTCTTGACGAGCGCGCAGGTGCTTTCGGCCAGCGGCTGATAGGCCTCGTCGCCGGGGATGGTGCGCACGATCTTGTAATAGTCCCACGGTCCCTTGGACTCGGACGGCTTCTTGACTTCGGCCAGGTACATGTCGTGGACCATGCGGCCATCGGCCCGGATCTTGCCGTTCTTGGCGAAGAAGTCGGCGATGGGCAGTTCGCGCATCTTGTCCGCGACCTTGATGCCTTCGTCGGTCTTGGCCGCCTGCACCGCCTTGAGGTAGTGCGTCACCGAGGAATAGACGCCGGCCTGCACCATGGTGGGCATCTTGCCGTTCATGCGGGCGCCGAATTTCTTGGCGAAGGCGCGGGTGCCGTCATCCATGTCCCAGTAGAAGCCGGTGGTCAACTGCATGCCCTGGGCGGTGTCGAGGCCGAGCGAGTGGACGTCGGAGATGAACACCAGCAGGCCGGCCAACTTCTGGCCGCTCTGGGTGATGCCGAACTCCTTGGCCTGCTTGATGGCGTTGATCGTGTCGGAACCGGCATTGGCCAGGCCGATGATCTTGGCGCCCGATCCTTGCGCCTGCAGCAGGAAGGACGAGAAGTCGGAGTTGGGGAAGGGATGCTTGACGGCACCAAGGATCTTGCCGCCATTGGCTTTGACCACACGCTCGGTCTGGGCCTGCAGGCTCTGGCCGAAGGCGTAGTCGGCGGTCAGGAAAAACCAGGTGTCGCCGCCCTGCTTGACCACGGCGGTGCCGGTTCCCACGGCCAGGGCATAGGTGTCGTAGGTCCAGTGGAAGCCGGTGGCCGAACATTGGGCGTTGGTCAGCACGGTGGAGGCGGCGCCGGAATTGATGTCGATCTTGCCTTTCTCGCGGGACACTTCGCGCACCGCGACGGCGGCGGCGGTGGTGACTAGGTCGAAAATGGCATCGACGCCTTCGTTCTCATACCACTTGCGACCGATGGAGGAGGCGATGTCGGCCTTGTTCTGGTGATCGGCGGAAACGACTTCGATGGGCGTGCCGTTGACCTTGCCGCCGAAATCCTCCACCGCCATCTTGGCGGCCTCCACCGAGCCTTGGCCGGCCAGATCGGAATAGGTTCCCGACAGGTCGGTGAGTACGCCGATCTTGACCTTGTTGTCGCTGTACTGGGCTTGGGCCATGCCTGCCGACAGGGCCAAGGCGGCGGCACTCAGCAGCAATCGCTTCATTATCATTGGTTATACCTCCCGTTAGTGTTCCGGTTGGATCAGACGCCGAGATACGTCTTCAGCTTATCCATGTTCGCCGCCAGGTCTGCGTTGGGGATCATATCGATCACCTGCCCGTGCTCGACCACGTAATGACGGTCGGCGACGGTGGCGGCGAAGTGGAAGTTCTGCTCCACCAGTAAGATGGTGAACCCTCTCTTGCGAAGCTCGCGGATAATCTCGCCGATATGCTGGACGATGACCGGGGCCAGGCCCTCGGTGGGCTCGTCGAGCAACAGCATTTCGGCGCCGGTGCGCAGGATGCGGGCAATGGCCAGCATCTGCTGCTCGCCGCCGGACAGCTTGGTGCCCTGGCTGTTGGCGCGCTCCAGCAGCCGCGGGAACAACTGGTAAACCTCCTCCAGCGGCATGCCGCCCGGCTTGATGATCGGCGGCAGCACCATGTTCTCGCGCACCGACAGCGACGAGAAGATGCCGCGCTCTTCCGGGCAATAGGCCAGGCCCAGGCGGGCGATCTTGTTGGAGGGCATGGCGATGGTTTCGACTCCGCCATAGCGGATCGAGCCGGCGCGCTTGGACACGATGCCCATGATCGAGCGCATGGTCGATGTCTTGCCGACGCCGTTGCGGCCCAGCAGGGTCACCACCTCGCCCTTGGGGACGTCGAAATTCATGCCGTGCAGCACGTGGGATTCGCCGTAATGGGCATTCAGATCCCGGACGGAGAGAAGGATCTCAGGCTCAGGCATGTCCGGACCCCATATAGGCTTCGATGACCTCGGGATTGCCGGAGATTTCGGCGTAGCTGCCCTCGGCCAGAACATGGCCCAGCTTCAACACCGTGATGGTGTCGGACAGATCGGCGACCACCGACAGGTTATGTTCGACCATGAGGATGGTGCGATTGGCCGCGACCCGGCGGATCAGTTCGGCGGTGCGCTTGACGTCCTCGGTGCCCATGCCGGCCATGGGCTCGTCCAGCAGCAGCATTTCCGGGTCGAGCGCCAAGGTTGTGGCGATTTCCAGGGCCCGCTTACGGCCGTAGGACAGTTCGCCGGCGGGGGTGTCGCGATATTGGCCGATGCCGACCGCTTCGATCAGTTCTTCCGCCCGCTGGTTGAGGCTGTCGAGGCAAGCGCCGGAGCGCCAGAAATGAAACGAGGTGCCCTGGACGCGCTGAAGCGCCACTCGCACGTTTTCCATTACGCTCAGATGTCCGAACACGGCGGAAATCTGGAACGAGCGCACCATGCCTTGGCGGGCGATGGCGGCGGGTTCGGTCTGGGTGATGTCGCGGCCGTTGAACAGGATCTGCCCGCGCGACGGCGTCAGGAACTTGGTCACCAGATTGAAGCAGGTGGTCTTGCCCGCCCCGTTGGGACCGATCAAGGCGTGGATCGTATGTCGTCGAACCCGAAGGTTGACGTCGGACACCGCGACGAAACCCTTGAACTCCTTGGTCAAGGAGCGGGTTTCGACGATAAAGTCATCTCCCATGGACACCTCCCGCGGTGTTCCCAAAGGCTACCGTACATTGGCACCAAAGGCCGCCGTACCTGCCCCCTGATTATTATCTTTAAATAAGGCCACTATTTTCGGGCGCTGTCAAAGCATGCTGAAAGCTGCGGTGCAGCCTAAGGGCTTGACCTTAGGCGGACGCGGATATCTTGCGAATGAGGATGGGGCACCCAGGCTTCCCTATGGGCGGCGGCACGAATTAATGGCGGAAACGGATTTCCACTTCGGGAACGCCCGCTCAAGGACGGTCAGCCCATGTTGTGAAGGCGTTCCAGGTACTGATCGACCTCGGTGCGCATGATCGCCGCCTTGATGGACAGGGCGTCGGCCGAACGGTTGAGTTCGCTGGCGGCGCTGCTGGAGACCCCCAAGGCCTCGATGGCGCTGTTGACCGACGCGGTCACCGCCTTGGCGCCGGAGGCCGCTTCGCCCACATGGCCGGCGATGGTGGAGGTGGCTCCCGTCTGGGCCTCGACCGAATGGCGCACTTCGGTGGCGACTTCGTTGATGCCCGCCACCGCATCGACGGTCCGGTTGATGGTGGTGACGGCCTCGGTGGTGGCGTCGACCGCCTCCTTGACCGAATGGGCGATCTCCTTGGTGGCGCGGCTGGTCTGTTCCGACAGGTTCTTGATTTCCTGGGCCACCACGGCGAAGCCGCGACCGGCCGCGCCGGCGCGTGCCGCCTCGATGGTGGCGTTGAGCGCCAGCATGCGGGTCTGCCGCGCGATGGTGTCGATGGTCTCGCCGATCTTGCCGATGCGGCTGGCCACGCCCAGCAATTGCCGCATGGCGGCATCGGTGGAGCGGGCGGCTTCGGCCGCCTGTTGCGCCGCTTCCGAGGTGCGGACCACGTTGTCGCGGATATGGCCGATGGACGTGGCCAATTCGTTGGTGTTGCCGGCGATATTGTCGACGCTGTACGAGGCTTCCTCGGCGGCGGCGGCCATGTTGACCGTTTCGAAGTCCATGTGGGACAGGCGCTTGAGCATCTCGTCGGAATGGGTTTTCAGGTCGATGGCCATGGCCCCGACCTCGTCCACCACTTTCTTGATGGATTTCTCGAACGCGTTGGCCAGATCCTGGGTGACCTTGGCGCGATTCTGGGTCGCGGCGGCGAAATAGTCGTGGGTGACCACCGAGATGTCGAGCATCACCACCCGTTGCAGCGCGGTGGCGACGATTTCCGATCCTCGTTTGTTGCGGAAGATCATGGACAGCGCGCGGCTGGAGCCGGCCGCCGCCATGGCCTGATACCACGAGGCGCCAAGATCCATGTAGGCCAGCATGAAGCCCAATTGCTGGGCGGTGGCGTTGTAGTCGGCGGTGAATTCGCCGCGATACAGGTTGCTCCAATGCTCGATCAGCACCCCCGACAGGGTGGTGCGGGCGTCGGCGGTCAGCTTCTCGCCGAAGGGGGGGAACTGCTGGACCCAGGTCAAGGCGTCGCCGACCAGGCTTTCCATGGCCTGGACCACTTGGCCGGAGGCGTCGCGAATGGTGTGGTTGACGGTGTCGTCCACCGAGAACAGCTGAAGGTTCTGCGCCACGCGCTCCTTCATGCTCATGGTGGGGGCGGCGGCGGCGGCGGGATCGTCGTCGTCGTCGAAAAACAGATCGCCTCCACCCTTGTTTGCTGGCGTGCTCGGCGCTGCCGGCTCGTCGCCGAAGAGTTCGAAATCGTCGCTCATTTGACTGTATATCGTCCTTTGCCGCGGCCCAATTTTTCGCGCGTCGAGGGCGAACCTTCCCAGGCCCGACCGTTCCTGTTCCCCGGAAGGCCAAGCCCTCTAGTTTCGAAGGATACCGGTACGACCGCTGTTGCGAAAGCGAAACTTAACCGAACTCTCTTCCCGGAGAAGGCCCGGAGAAGGCCTGGAGCAGGCCGGAACATTTCCCATACTTGGCGAAGCGGACGGAATGCCGTATGAAGCTTCTTTGGCTGATCGCAGGCTTTGTGATCGGGCAAGGGTTCGGTCGTGCCCCTATGTCGGGCGGGTTATTGGATTTTGCCGCGGAAATCCTAGGATTCCGGCGGCGGCGAAAAGGAACCGAAGTGAAGATGAGCGGATTGCCTGAAGCACAGGGGCTCTACGACCCGCGCCATGAGCACGACGCATGCGGGGTCGGCTTTATCGTCGACATCAAGAACCGCAAATCCCATGACATTGTCAGGGACGGGTTGGAGATTTTGGTCAATCTCACCCATCGCGGCGCGGTCGGCGCGGACCCCAAAGCCGGAGACGGCGCGGGCATCCTCATCCAATTGCCGGACGCGTTCCTGCGGGACGAGGCCGCCAAGCTGGGCATCACCTTGCCGCCGGAGGGCTCCTATGGCGCCGGCTGCGTGTTCCTGCCCCAGGACGCTGCCATCCGTCGCGCCTGCGAGGAGCATTTCGAGAGTCTGGTGAAGGCCGAAGGCCAGGTGTTGTTGGGGTGGCGCGACGTGCCCACCGACAGTTCCAGCCTCGGCCATTCGGTGTTGCCCACCGTGCCGGTGGTGCGCATGGTGTTCATCGGCATGAGTGCCGCCATCGCCGATCAGAACGCCTTCGAACGCAAGTTGTTCATCATCCGCAAGCAGGTGTTCAACCATGCCCCGGTGGGATCGGAGCGCGATTTCTATATTCCATCCCTGTCCACCAGGACCTTGATCTACAAGGGTATGCTGCTGGCCGATCAGGTGGGGGTGTTCTACAAGGAGTTGACCGACGAGCGCATGGTCAGCGCCTTGGCCATGGTGCATCAGCGTTTTTCCACCAACACCTTCCCCAGCTGGCGGCTGGCGCATCCGTTCCGCATGATCTCCCACAATGGTGAGATCAATACGCTTCGCGGCAACCTGAACTGGATGAACGCTCGGCGTCAGACCATGTCGTCGGACGTGTTGGGCGAGGATCTGGCCAAGTTGTGGCCGCTGATTCCGGAAGGCCAGTCGGACTCCGCCTGTTTCGACAATGCGCTGGAACTGCTGGTGATGGGCGGCTATTCGCTGGCCCATGCCATGATGATGTTGATCCCCGAGGCGTGGTCCGGCAACCCGCTGATGGATGAGAAGCGCAAGGCCTTCTACGAGTACCATGCCGCCCTGATGGAGCCGTGGGACGGCCCGGCGGCGGTGTGCTTCACCGACGGCCGTCAGATCGGCGCCACCCTGGACCGTAACGGTCTGCGCCCAGCCCGCTATCTCGTCACCACCGACGACAAGTTCCTGATGGCGTCGGAAATGGGCGTCCTGGCCATTCCCGAGGAGCGGATCAAGAAGAAGTGGCGCCTGCAACCGGGCAAGATGCTGCTGATCGACCTGGAACAGGGCCGTATCATCGACGACGCCGAGATCAAGGCCCAACTGGCCGACGAAAAGCCCTACGCCGAGTGGCTCGGGCAGTCGCAGATCATCCTGGAGGACGTGGACATCGCGGTCGAGCCGGCCAAGCCCGACCCCGCCACCCTGCTCCAGCGCCAGCAGGTCTTCGGCTATACCCAGGAAGACGTGAAATTCCTGCTCCAGCCCATGGCGGTGACCGGGCAGGAAGCGGTGGGGTCCATGGGCACCGACACTCCGATCGCGGTGCTGTCGTCCAAGCCCAAGCTGTTGTTCAACTACTTCAAGCAATGCTTCGCCCAGGTGACCAATCCTCCCATCGATTCCATCCGCGAGGAATCGGTGATGAGCCTGGTGTCGCTGATCGGTCCCCGGCCGAATCTGTTGGGTCTGGGCAAGGAAGGCGGGCACGCCAAGCGGCTCGAGGTGCGTCAGCCCATTCTCTCCAACGAGGATCTGGAGAAGATCCGCCGGATCGAGAAATTGCCCGGCTCCGGCTTCAAGGCGGTGACCATCGACATCACCTGGCCGGCCTCCGAAGGGGCGGAGGGGCTGGAAATGGCCGTGGCCGGCATCTGTCGGCAGGCCAAGGGCAAGGTGGCCGAGGGCTACAACATCATCGTGCTGTCCGACCGGTCGGTCGGACCGGACAACGTGCCGATTCCGTCGCTGCTGGCGGTGTCGGCGGTGCACCACTTCCTGATCCGCGAAGGTCTGCGCACCAAGGCGGGGCTGGTGGTGGAGACCGGCGAAGCGCGCGAGATCCATCACATGTGCGTGCTGGCCGGCTACGGCGCCGAGGCCATCAATCCCTATCTGGCGTTCGAGACGCTGGAGGAGATGCGCCCCAACCTGCCGGAGCAACTGTCGTCCTACGAGGTGCAGAAGCGCTACACCAAGGCGTTGGACAAGGCGATTCTCAAGGTCATGGCCAAGATGGGCATCTCGACCTACCAGTCCTATTGCGGCGCCCAGATTTTCGACGCCATCGGCCTGTCCAGCCAGTTCATCAGCACCTATTTCGCCGGAACCGGCAGCCGCATCGAGGGCATCTCGCTGGCCGGCGTGGCGGAAGAGGCGGTGCGCCGCCACCAGATCGCCTATTCCGACGCGCCGATTTATCGCAACGCCCTCGACGTGGGCGGCGAGTATGCGGTGCGCCTGCGCGGTGAGGACCATGCCTGGACCAGCGAGACCATCGCCTCCATGCAGCACGCGGTGCGATCCGGCTCCACCGAGAAGTTCCGCGAGTTCAGCCGGGCCATGGACGACCAGAGCCGGCGTCTGCTGTTTCTGCGCGGCCTGTTCGAGATCAAGATCGGCGGTAACGGTATTCCGCTGGACGAGGTCGAGCCGGCTTCGGCCATCGTCAAGCGCTTCGCCACCGGCGCCATGTCGTTCGGCTCGATCTCGGCCGAGGCTCACACCACCCTGGCCATCGCCATGAATCGCATCGGCGGCAAGTCCAACACCGGCGAGGGCGGCGAGGAGTCCGAACGGTTCCAGACCATGGCCAATGGCGATTCCATGCGCTCGGCCATCAAGCAGGTGGCGTCGGGCCGCTTTGGCGTCACCGCCGAATATCTGACCAATGCCGACGACATCCAGATCAAGATGGCCCAGGGCGCCAAGCCCGGCGAAGGCGGTCAGCTGCCCGGCCACAAGGTGGACAAGACCATCGCCCGGGTTCGCCACTCGACCCCCGGCGTCGGCCTGATCAGCCCGCCGCCCCATCACGACATCTATTCCATCGAGGATCTGGCCCAGCTGATCTTCGACCTCAAGAACGTCAATCCGGCGGCGCGCATTTCGGTGAAGCTGGTCTCGGAAATCGGCGTCGGCACCGTGGCCGCCGGCGTGGCCAAGGCCAAGGCCGATCACGTCACCATCTCCGGCTTCGACGGCGGCACCGGCGCTTCGCCGCTGACCTCCATCAAGCATGCCGGTTCACCGTGGGAGATCGGTCTGGCCGAAACCCACCAGACCCTGGTGCTCAACCAGTTGCGCGGCCGCATCGCGGTGCAGTGCGACGGCGGATTGCGCACCGGCCGCGACGTGGTGATTGCCGCCCTGCTGGGGGCCGACGAGTTCGGCTTCGCCACTGCGCCGCTGATCGCGGCCGGCTGCATCATGATGCGCAAGTGTCACCTCAACACCTGCCCGGTGGGCGTCGCCACCCAGGACCCCGAGCTGCGCAAGCGGTTCGTCGGCCTGCCCGAGCATGTCATCAACTACTTCTTCTTCGTCGCCGAGGAAGTGCGCGAGCTGATGGCCAAGCTGGGGATGCGCAAGCTTGGGGAATTGACGGGCCGTACCGATCTGCTGGGCGTCGATGCCGCCATCAACCACTGGAAGGCGAAGGGGCTCGACTTCTCCAAGCTGTTCCACCAGGTTCCGGTCGAGGCGGGCACCGCCATCCGCCATTGCGAGACCCAGGAGCACGAGATCGACGACGTGTTGGACCGCGAGTTGATCGCCGAGTCTAAGGCGGCGCTGGATGATCGCGTGTCGGTGCGGATCCGCAAGCATGTCCGCAACGTCAACCGGACCGTCGGTGCCATGCTGTCGGGTGAGGTCGCCAAGCGTTTCGGCCATTCGGGCCTGCCCGGCGACACTATCCACGTCAAGCTGGACGGCACCGCCGGCCAGAGCTTTGGCGCCTTCCTGGCGCGCGGCGTCTCGCTGGAGTTGGAGGGCGAGGCCAACGACTATGTGGGCAAAGGCATCTCCGGCGGCCGTATCGTCATCTATCCGCCCAAGGCGTCGAAGATCGTCGCCGAGGACAACATCATCGTCGGCAACACCGTGCTCTACGGCGCCATCGAGGGAGAGTGCTACTTCCGCGGCGTCGCCGGCGAACGCTTCGGCGTGCGCAATTCCGGCGCCATCGCGGTGGTCGAGGGCGTCGGCGATCATGGCTGCGAATACATGACCGGTGGCGTCGTCCTGGTGATCGGCGCCACCGGCCGCAACTTCGCTGCCGGCATGTCGGGCGGCATCGCCTATGTGCTGGACGAGGCCGGAGATTTCGCCAAGCGCTGCAACCTGTCCATGGTCGATCTGGAGCCGGTCGCCGCCGAGGAAGACGCCAACTCCCGCTATGAGAACCAGAAGGGTGATCTGGAGGGGCATGGCCTGGTCGAACTCATGGGCGACATGACCCGTGACGACGCCGCGCGGATCCAGGCGCTGTTGCGCAATCATCAGCACTACACCAACAGCAAGCGCGCCCACGACATCCTGCTGAACTGGGAGTACTACGTGCCCAAATTCGTCAAGGTGATGCCGGTGGACTACCGGCGTGCCCTGCTCGAAATGCAAAAGGCGCAAGAACCCAAACTGGTGGCCGGGGGAGGGCGCTGACATGGGCAAGCCGACGGGTTTCAAGGAATTCGCTCGCCAGACTCCCGGCTATGAGAAGCCGGAGGAGCGTGTTCGCCACTATCACGAATTCACCAAGCCGCTGACCAACGAGGAATTGGCCAGCCAGGGGGCGCGCTGCATGGATTGTGGCATTCCCTTCTGTCATCAGGGATGCCCGGTCAACAACATCATTCCCGACTGGAACGATCTGGTGTACCGCAACCGGTGGCGGGAGGCCCTCGAGGTTCTTCATTCCACCAACAATTTCCCGGAATTCACCGGCCGGATCTGCCCGGCTCCGTGCGAAGCGTCCTGTACCCTGAACCTCACGGACGAGGCGGTGGCCATCAAGACCATCGAGCACGCCATCGTCGAGCGGGGCTGGTCCGAAGGCTGGATCACGCCCGACACTTCGCGCCCCAAGTCCGGCAAGACGGTGGCGGTGGTCGGCGGCGGCCCCGCTGGCATGGCGGCGGCGCAGCAACTGGCCCGGGCCGGTCATGCGGTGGTGCTGTTCGAAAAGAACGCCAAGGTCGGCGGCTTGCTGCGCTACGGCATTCCCGATTTCAAGCTGGACAAGGCGGTGATCGACCGCCGCATGGCCCAGATGGCGGCCGAGGGTGTCGAACTGCGCGCCAATGCTAATGTGGGGGTCACCGTTTCGCCCCAGGAACTGCTGGACGGTTTCGACGCGGTGGTGCTGACCGGCGGCTCGGAAAAGCCGCGCGACCTGGCCGTGCCGGGGCGTGACCTGGCCGGAGTCCATTTCGCCATGGACTTCCTGACCCAGCAGAACCGCCGGGATTCCGGCGAGTCGCAGGACGTGGCCGACATCCTGGCCACCAGCAGGAAGGTGGTGGTGATCGGCGGTGGCGACACCGGCGCCGATTGCGTCGGAACCTCTAATCGCCAAGGGGCCGCCTCGGTTACCCAGATCGAGATCATGGCCAAGCCGCCGGCGAAGGAGGACAAGGGCCTGTCATGGCCGTTGTGGCCCAATCGCCTGCGGACTTCGTCCTCCCATGACGAGGGCTGCGAGCGTCGCTGGTCTGTGTCCACCGCCGCCTTCCGAGGCGAGCAGGGGCGGCTGTCCGGTCTCGACTGCTTCGAGGTGGATGGCAAGTTCCAAAAGATTCCCGGAACCGAGTTCACCCTGGAGGCCGATCTGGTCCTGCTGGCCATGGGATTCGTCCATCCGGTTCACGAGGGCCTTGTCGATGGGCTGGGGCTGGAAAAGGATGGGCGCGGCAACGTCAAGGCCGACACCCAGTCCTACCGGACCTCCAATCCCAAGGTTTTCGCCGCTGGTGACATCCGTCGTGGCCAAAGCCTGGTGGTTTGGGCCATTCGCGAGGGCCGTCAGGCGGCCCATGCCGTCGATACGTTTCTGATGGGGGGCAGCGACCTGCCCCTGTTCTGAGTGTCTTTCTCCCCCCGCCGTCGGAGGCGGGGGGGATTCGCAACACCCTATAAAATCGGCTGATAACTTACGCGGTAGAAGAACCGTCCGTGTTTTATGCCTCTGGCGTCATTTTGTTTTGTTTCTTAACTGTTTCCGTTTGCATCAATCCTCCGGTCGCTGGCGGGGAATACTTCTTCTGTGTATACAGGTGTTGACGTCTCTAAGTCGAACGTCATACAACGGCGCTTCTGCGTTGGGGGACGTTAGTATCGGCAGTCCGGGGTTCTTGAACCAATGGTCATTGATAATTGGCGTTTTAAGGCAAAAATTCTCCTCATAGTGGCGGCGTCTCTGGTTGGCATGGGGCTGATCATCGCCGTCAATGTTGGAAATTTGCGGCAGGAACTGCTGGAGGCCCGGCGGCTCAAAACCCAACATGTGGTCGAGACGGCCCATAGCGCCATCCTCCATTTCGTCAAGGAAGCCCAAGCCGGCCGCATGACGGTCGAGGCGGCGCAGGCCGCCGCTATTTCCGCCGTCAGGGATCTCCGTTACGGCGGAAACGAGTACTTCTGGATCAACGGCATGAACGCCCGGATGATCATGCATCCGATCAAGCCGGACATGGAGGGCAAGCAACTTGCCGACATGGCCGACCCCAGCGGCAAGAAATTCTTCAGCGCCATGATCGAGACGGTGGCCAAGGACAAGGCCGGATTTGTCGATTACCTGTGGCCCAAGCCCGGCTTTGATCAGCCTGTCGCCAAGGTGTCCTACGTCAAGGGCGTGGACGAATGGGGCTGGTTGGTCGGTTCCGGCATCTACATCGACGACATCGACGCTGTATTTCAGTCCAAGCTCGTCACCCTCGGGGGGGCCGTTTGGGGCGTTGTATTGGGCGTATTGTTGGTGTCGTGGTGGATCGGGACCGGCATTGTCACCGGCATGGGGCGGGTGACCAACGGGATCCGCAAACTGGCCGACGGCGACACGGCGGTTGTGTTCCCCGACGCCGGCCGGCGCGACGAGATCGGCGATCTGATTTCAGCAGCCGAAATCTTCCGCCAGCATTCGCTCGACGTGTCGCGCATGTCCGACGAGCGGGCAGAGACGCGCCGACATGCCGAGACCGAGCGTCACGCCACCTTGGAAGGCCTGGCCGGCGGGTTGGAGCGCGGCGTCAAGGCTACCGCGATCACCGTCAGCCAGTCGGCGGAGCATGTGCGTTCCACTGCCACCACCATGTCGGCCGCCATTGATCGCGCCTCCCACGAGACCCAGGCGGTTGCCGCGGCGGCGCAGCAGACCAGCTCCAATGTGGAGACCGTCGCCGCCGCCGCCGAGGAACTCAGCGCCTCGATCCGCGAGATCTCCTCGCAGGTGGGGCAAAGCGCGACCATCGCCAAATCGGCGGTGGAAACGGCGCGCCGGACCGACACGGTGGTTCGCGGCCTGACCACCGCGGCGGCCAAGATCGGCGAAGTGGTGACCCTGATCAACGACATCGCCGGCCAGACCAATCTGCTGGCGCTCAACGCTACCATGTCATGTTCTATTAAACAACGCCAATTTGCGTGATGTCATCCTGATTCCAGCCCGAGGTCGTTTCCGACGGTAACGCTCGAGTGCAAGGGAATCAGAACGGAATATCATCCGTGTCGTCGTGCCATCCGATCTCCTCGCTGTCGGCTTTTCCGGCCTCCACCGCCGGACCGAACATTTCCACCAGCACCGTGCTGGGTTGGTCCGCCGTAACCTCCCTGACGATCCTCGCCCACAGGGCATGCCCGGCATCCATCACTGGAGCCAGCATGGCGGCCGCGCAGGCCGGGACGTGCCCGACCAGGGCCAGTGCAGAGCACAGGGCGATGGCGTTCTCGTCGTGGGAATTGTCCGGCTCGCGGATGGCCAGCAGGATGTCGCCATAGCCGGCCCCGTCCATGTGGGCGCCGGGGTAGTAGAACGCACCGGCCACCCGATCCGTCGCCATGGAAGCCGCGGGCCTGGTTTCCAACCAAGCCCGGCCCTCGGCGATGGCCATCTCCCGCTCCAGCCGTTCGTGGGCACTCATGCGGCGGCCTTGTCATCGGCCAGGCCGGTGTTGTCATTGGCCCCCGGCAGGGGTGTCATCACCTCC
>NZ_CAINTR010000113.1 GCF_903853455.1 uncultured Magnetospirillum sp. | reverse complement strand
GGGGTCACGACACGAAAGTGATCATATTGTCCGGTTCGTTAGAACGTAGGCGGAACCCTTGCCGACAGGAACGAAATCGCGTGCCGCAATGGCCGTAGAGAGTGCGCGCCCCTCCTGCCGCGCCAACAACGATAGGCTGTCCCGATCGCGTATGTCCTTCCTTTGGCGATTAAGAGCGCCATCTCTATTGCGCTCATTCAATAAAATCCCAATCAAGCGCCGTGCCGCGTTTGAGAGCCCGCCGCGTGCGCCGCCCCAAGATTTCGGGTAGAAAACGAGGCGGAAGGCCGTAGCCTGGCCGAATGATTCGCACGTTATCAGAAGTGAAAGTCCCCCCTGCTGCGATGTCTGATACTACATAAAGCGACCGCCGAAAAACCCGACTCGCCGACTCTACCTCAGAACGAACCTCTGATCCGCTCCCCAGAGCGCCAAACACCGCTCGCGCGCCGTGCACCAATGCGGCCAGTTCATCGGGTTCCAGTGAAAAAGCAGCATCGGGGCCTCCATCGGCGCGACGCAGAGTACAATGCTTTTCGATTAGGCTGGCTCCCAGCGCCACCGCTGCGATTGCCGCTTCGGTCCCCAATGTGTGATCGGACAGTCCCACTGGGCAGCCATATGCGGCGAGGGCGGGAATTCGGCGCAGGTTGGCCTGCTCTACAGGCGTGGGATAGCCACTGACGCAATGCAGCAGCAGCAGTTCCTGCCCGCCTCCGGCACGGAAGGTGTCCACCGCCTCGCTGATCTCCTCCATGGTCGCCATGCCAGTGGACATGATCGTCGGCTTTCCGGTCATGGCCACGCGGCGGATAAGCGGCAGGTCTACCATTTCGAAAGAGGCGATCTTGTATGCGGGCACCTCCTGGGCTTCCAGGAAATTCACCGCCGTCTCGTCGAAAGGAGTCGAGAATACCGGAATACCTAGTTCGCGCCCCTTGGCGAAAAGCGCGGAATGCCACTCCCACGGAGTATGCGCCTCCTGGTAAAGCTCGTAGAGCTTCCTTCCGTCCCACAACCCGCCTTTGATCATGAAGTCCGGGCCGTCATGGTCAATGGTCAGGGTATCGGCAGTATATGTCTGCAGCTTTACCGCATCCGCACCAGCCCGCGCAGCCGCCTCTACGACCGCCAAGGCGCGTTCCAAGCTGCCGCCGTGATTTGCGGAAAGCTCGGCAAGAACATAAGGGGGATGGCCGGGGCCGATCGGACGTCCGGCGATGACTATTTCAGGAGGCATAAAAATCCTTCAATTGACCAGCGTTACAGTAGGCAATCCCGCATAGAACAATGTGCCCCATAACCAATCCGTCTTCGGGCAAGCCAGATATAGAGGGGAAGCGCCGATCATCAGGGAGCCTGCTGCGATATGGCAGGATAAACCTCACCATTGTAGAAGGGATGGGCAGTTCTCAGTCGCTGATAAATTGCTTCGTCATTGCCCGCAGGGACACCATTAAATGTCGATCTGAACGCCTCAAGGGACTTGGCTTCTGAAGTTACAAGAGCCGCGCTGTCGGGGCTCTCTGCCCCTGCGACATCCACATTTCTACCGTAGATAAAAGAGAAGATTTCGCGGGTCCGATTGACGTGATAATTGGTGGTTACAACAAGAACGCTGCGCCAACGGTAAGGGTTCACGAGATTGCGCTTTGTGAAGACGGCATCCCCAACGGTGTCCCGAGAATGCGGCTCAGTGATAATTTGAGACTTGTCCATCAGCAAATGTTGTATCGCATGCTGGGACATGGCCTCCGCGATACGTATCTCAGAATCGTCCCGGTAATCCCAGCCGCAGGTTACGAGGACAGGCGCTTCACCAGCCCTCACTAGCTTACAAGCCAGAGAGAGCCGCGCCAGACTCTCGTGGTTCAGCCGCCCTTCGGCATCCATCAGATTGGCAAGGACGATAACGGCGTCATGCATACTTAGCCTGCTTCAATCGAAGAATTGCCGGAGCAACACCTTCAGACCACGAAAAACCCTGGGGTAGATCCCGCACCCGTTTGAAGCTGCCAGAGCCTTCCTGGGGGGCGGGTGAGTAGTCTCCATTCAGCAATTCGGCCACATGTTCTTCGAACAGGGCCTCAATATCTTCAATGAGCTTCCTGTAAGCGCTGGAGAAAGTCTCCGTTTGATAGTCAAACTCGACCTTGCGCTGAATGCAGATGGGCCCCGTGTCAATTCCCGAGTCAATCTCATGGATCGTAACCCCCGCCGGTGTGCCATCATATGCAGCCCAGAAAAGCGGATGCGCGCCACGGTTCCACGGGAGATAGGCAATATGAAGGTTCAAAACGGGACGCCTTGCCGTTGCCAGCACATCCGCCTTCAATATATGCCTATAGCCAAAACTGACCGCCAAGTCATAAGACGAGAGATCGTCAACCCTCTGGTCTGTCCAATCCACGCTCCAGCCTAATCGTTCAATCGAATCGATCAATCTTGTCTGCTCTCGGTTGTATCCGAGAAATATGATTGCTTTACTCATCATCTTCCCCTTTGTTAGCTGCGCCCAGCGTCGTCCATAGACACATGCATTGTCCACCATTCCATAAGTAATGAACGCACGGGTGCGGATGAATCATGAATCATCCGCACTGTGTAAATGCGATGATCTGGCCTTTAGCAACGCGTTGTAGAGCGCTGTCTTGCTAATCTTTAGCCGATCTGCAACCTCTCGCACAGTCAACCCCTGGGCCACCAAGGCTTTTGTCCTGCGTAACTTATCTTCGGTAACAACCGGCTTTCTGCCGCCTTTGCGCCCGCGAGCAGCGGCAGCGGATAGACCCGCCTTGGTTCGCTCCTTGATGAGGTCGCGTTCGAACTGACCTAAAGCCGCGAAAATATGAAAAATCAGCCGCCCACTTGGTGTCGTGGTATCGATAGCCTCCGTTAGCGAACGAAAGCCGATCCCTCGCGCCTCCAGTCCGGCAACAACCTCGATCAAATGTGGCAGTGATCGGCCAAGGCGATCAAGCCGCCAGACAACAAGAACGTCTCCATCGCGCAAAAACGCAAGGGTGGCCGACAGGCCCGGCCGTTCAGCCGTGGCACCGGACACCGAGTCTTCGAAGATGCGCTTACAACCGACTGCTGTCAGCGCATCGGTCTGCAAGGCGGTGTCTTGCTCGGCTGTGGACACCCTCGCATAACCGATCAGCGCCATCTCCAATACCCATTTGTCCGTCAACCCATCCGACAATCATACCGTCCGTTTTCCCGACAAACAAGCTGTTTGCGGACAGAATTATGCTTGCCCATCAGACGATCGTTTTGCGGACAGCGTTTTTGCGGCAAAATCGTACGGCAATGGTCCTGGGAGTGGAGCGATGGCGAGGCGGCGGCTGTTGACGACGGAACAATGGTCGCGGTTCCTGATGCCGCCGACAGACGAGCGCGATATTGTCCGCCACTACACCCTCGGTCGAGATGACATGGGTTTCATTGCGGCGAAGCGGCTGGCCCACAATCGGCTCGGGTTGGCTTTGCTGCTCTGCTATCTCCGGCATCCTGGGCGCCCGTTTGAACCGGACGAGGAGCCGCATCCCGCCATCCTCGCCTATCTTGCCCGCCAAGTCGGGGCCGATGCCAGCGACTTCGACGAATACCGCCGACGGGACCAAACCCGACGGGAACAATTGGCGGAGATCATCCGCCGAACTGGTCACCGCTCGTTCGACCGGACGATATTCAATGAGGTGGCTGGTTGGCTGGTGCCGATTGCTCAAACCTCTAAGAATCCGGTCGATTTGGCGGCTACCCTGGTGGATGAACTGCGCCGCCGCAGGGTTCTGCTTCCTTCGGCCGACGCACTCGAACTCGTCCTGCACCGGGCGCGCGGTCGTGCCGAACGGGTGCTGCATCAAGCGATCACATCCGGTCTGGCGACGGGTGGGGCCGACGCCCTGGACCGACTTCTCCAGCCTTGGGCCGACACCGGCATGGCCATGTTGGCTTGGCTGCGTCAAGCGCCACAGTCACCCGCCGCTCGGAACATGGTCGCCATCATGGAGCGGTTGAAGGTACTGAAAGAACTCGGCGTGGACCGCTCGTTACGAACCCGCGTGACCGAAGCGGCGTTCGACCAGATGGCGGCCGAGGGCGCCAGAATGACGGTCCAGCACCTGGGTGATCTTGCCGCCGAACGGCGGCATGCTGTCCTCACCGCCACCGCCATTCGCATGGAAGCGGAACTCACCGATTCAGTCCTCGCCATGTTCGACAAGTTGATGGGCAGCCTGGGGCGCAAGGCCGAACGGCGGACGGCGGAAAAGACGCTGCAATCGGTTCGCGACACCCAAAAGCAACTGGCAACCTTGGCCGCCGCTTGCCGGGCGGTGATCGAGGCCAAGGCCAACGGGGGCGATCCGTTCGCCGTGATCGACACCAAAGTCGGCTGGAAGCGGTTCGAGCAATGTGTCGGCGAGGCGGAGGCGTTGGCCAAGCCGGAGACCACCGATCCCCGCACGGAACTCCTTACCCGTTTCTCCACCATCCGCGCCTTTGCCCCGGCGATGCTCAATGCCTTCGTCTTCCTGGGCAGCCCAACGGTATCGTCGTTGCTCCAGGCTATCAACTCCCTGCGCGACATGTACAATTCCGGTCGGCGCAAATTGCCCGACAAGCCGCCGACCGGGTTCATCCGCCGCGCCTGGCATCCATTCGTCATCCGCAACGGCGAGATTGACCGACGCGCCTATGAAATCTCCGTTCTCTCCGAACTGCGCGACCGTCTTCGGGCGGGCGATGTGTGGGTGGACGGCAGTCGGCAGTACCAAAACTTTGACACCTGCCTGATGCCGCGCGCCACCTTTGACATCCTCTTGGCCGAGGCTGCCCTGCCCGTGGCCGTCAGCATGGACGGAGCCGCCCATCTTGATGAACGGAAGAATGAGCTTGCGCGCATGATGGCGGAGGTGGCGGCTCTGGGCGAAGCGGGCAAGCTGAAAGACGTCGATCTTTCCAATGGGGAATTGAAAATTTCTCCCATTCGCGATGCCACGCCACCCGAGGCGGCGGAACTGGGACGAAGAGTCTACGGGTTGTTGCCGAGAATCAAGGTGACCGACCTCCTGCTTGAAGTGGATGGCTGGACCGGATTCACCGATTGCTTTACGCACCAACGGAGCGGCCGGGCGACCGAGGACCGCGCCGCCCTGCTGACGGCCGTGCTCGCCGATGGCATCAATCTCGGCCTGATGCGCATGGCCGAAGCCTGCCGGGGCGTCACCGCACGCCAGCTTGCCTGGGTGCATGATTGGCATGTCCGTGAGGAAACCTACGCGACGGCGCTGTCCCGAATTGTTGATGCCCATCGGGCTTTGCCGCTTGCCGCCGCCTGGGGTGATGGCACCACATCGTCGTCCGATGGCCAGTTTTACAAGGCGGGTGGCCGTGGCGAGGCGGTTGGGGACGTCAATGCCCGGCACGGCAATGAGCCCGGCGTCGCCTTTTACACCCACGTTTCCGACCAGTACGGCCCATTCCACACCAAGGTGATCGCGGCGACGGCCAGCGAGGCACCCCACGTCCTCGATGGCCTACTCTATCACCAGACCGGCCTTGCCATCGAGGAGCATTACACCGACACTGGCGGCGCTACCGACCACGTTTTCGGCCTTTGTCATCTCCTGGGGTTCCGGTTCGCGCCTCGCATCCGCGACCTGAAGGACCGACGCCTTTACCTCTTTCCCGGAGCGGAAGCACCGGCCGGATTGCAGCCGCTGATCGGCGGCACCATCAACTTGCCGCACCTGATCGATCACTGGCAGGAATTGCTCCGGCTGGCGACATCCATCCGCACCGGCACCGCCACAGCGTCGGCGATGCTGCGGCGCCTCTCCAACTATCCACGGCAGAACGGCCTGGCGGTAGCGCTGCGCGATCTCGGCCGGATCGAACGCTCGCTGTTCACCCTGGATTGGCTGCGCGATCCCGTCTTGCGACGGCGGGCGAATGCGGGGTTGAACAAGGGTGAGGCGCGAAACGCCCTGGCCAGGGCGATGTTTCTTCACCGGCTGGGCGAAATGCGCGACCGCAGCTTCGAGAACCAAGTCTATCGTGCGTCCGGCCTGAACCTGCTGGTGTCGGCGGCTATCCTATGGAACACCCGCTACCTTCAGGCTGCCATCGATAAACTGAGGGCCGACGGCACCGCCATACCCGTCGATATGGTTCGTCATATTGCCCCTCTCGGGTGGGAGCATATCGGCCTGACCGGCGATTACGTCTGGGGGATCGATCAGCCTCATGGTGGGACGTTGCGGCCGTTGCGGCACGCGCTTTCGATGCTGGCAGCGTAGGTTCCGCGAATGTTCTAACGAGCCGGACAATATGATCACTTTCGTGTCATGACCCCAGCTGGGAGTGGGTGGTGCTGGCGGGATGGATGGCCAGGGAACGGGCGTCGCCGATATTGGCCACGTGGTAGAACAGCTTGAGCGAGTCGATGAACTTGCGGCCGGCATCGGCGCCGCCCTTGAGTTCGAAGCCGACCAGACCGCCGTAACCGCCCTTGAGGACGGCGTCGGCGCGGCGGCGATGCTCGCCCTCCTGCCGGCTGGGATGGATGACCTTGGTCACCTTGGGATGGTTGGCCAGGAATTCCGCCACCGCCTGAGCGTTGCGGCTGTGCTCGCGGATGCGCAGCGGCAGGGATTCGAGGCCCTGCAACGCCTGGAAGGCGTTGAACGGGCTGATGGCGGCGCCGATGTCGCGCAGCAGGGTGACGCGGGCGCGAATGATGTAGGCGATGGGACCCAGCGCCTTGACCGCCTGGGTCCAAACAGCGCCGTGATAGCTGGGATCGGGCTCGTTCAGCAGCGGGAAGCGTTTGGCGTGCTTTTCCCAGTCGAAGGTGCCGCCATCGACGATGGCGCCGCCGATAGAGGTGCCGTGACCTCCGATATACTTGGTGGTGGAATAGACCACGATGTGGGCACCCAGGCTCAGCGGCTTGGCGATCACCGGGGCGGCGGTGTTGTCGACGATCAGCGGCACGCCTACCTGATTGGCCAGTTTGGCCACCTCGGCGATGGGGAAGACCTGCAGCTTGGGATTGGGCAGGGTCTCGGCATACCATGCGCGGGTCTTGTCGTCGGTGGCACGGACAAAGGCCTCCGGGTCGGCCGGATCGACGAAGCGGGCTTCGATGCCCATCTGCTTGAAGGTGTTGGCAAACAGGTTCCAGGTTCCGCCGTACAGGTCGGTGGAGGTGACGAAATTGTCTCCGGCCTGGGCGACGTTGAGGATGGCGAAGGTGCTGGCGGCCTGGCCCGAGGCCACCGCCAGGGCGGCGACGCCACCTTCGAGCGCTGCGAGGCGCTGCTCCAGCACATCGGTGGTCGGGTTCATGATGCGGGTGTAGATGTTGCCCAGTTCCTTGAGGGCGAACAGATTGCCGGCGTGTTCGGTGTCGCGGAACTGATAGGACGTGGTCTGGTAGATGGGAACCGCGACCGCGCCGGTGGTGGGATCGGCGCGGTAGCCGGCATGCAGCACGATGGTTTCGGGATTGGTGCTCGTCACGGTCATGGGCCTCGGGCTCCTGTGGATGGTTGAGCCGCCGGTGGCGGAGGTGGAAATTTCGCATCGACAGCGTCGGCTGAGCCGCGCGTCGTGGCAACTCAGAAAAATTCACACTGAAATTGTGGAGTGTCAAGCTTTTAGTCTACAGATTAAGTGGGTAATTAGGCGGATGCCATCGAGCCAAGCCGAGGTCGACGAAGTCGTGGTGACAGGGTATGTCTCATGCCTGGGCGGCGGTGAGTTGCCTGAACCCTAAGGATCGACCATGGCCTTGTCCGGCGAAGTGCTGTTCGAATTCCGCCGCATCGGCAACGCCGTCAAGGTGACGGCGTTTCATGCTCCGACCCTGACCGAAATATCGGTGGTGGGGCCGGCGGGCGCCACGGAAGCGCATCTGAAGATGATGGCGCTCAAGCGGCTGGAATATGTCCTGGCGAAGAAGAAGCCCTAACTCTCACCCACGCGCCGGCGACAGGTGGAACTCCTGCAATCCGTCGAATCGCGTCAAGGTGTCGGCCAGAACCGAGGGGTCGATCGGACTGGGGGCTTGCAGCACCAGTTGGTACTTATATCTCTTGCCCTGATCGGCAAGATGAAAGCTCCAGTTTGACACCTCGTAGCCAAGTTCGGACATCATTTGACGAATGGCGCTGGCGGAGGCGGTCTTTTCGGTCGGGAAAGTCAGGGAGAGATGGAGCTGCTCTTGATGGGGCAGGGCCAATTCGATGCTGCGGGCACCGCTCATCAGGGCGATGGTGATTACCGCCACCGCGATGGCCGCGCCGTAAAAGCCCAGACCGATGACGATACCGATGGCCGCCGTCATCCAGATGGAGGCTGCGGTGGATAGTCCGCGGATGGAAAAGCCGTCGTGCATGATCACGCCGGCGCCGAGAAAGCCGATGCCGGTCAGGATTCCCTGGATCACTCGGGTCGGATCGGCCGTCGCCGTGCTATGGGCGAGCCCCCCGAACCACATGGCGGGATAGGCGTTGACCACGGTCAGAGCGGCGGAGGCGACACAAACCAGGGAATAGGTGCGAATTCCCGCGGCCCGTCCATGGTAGGAGCGCTCGTAGCCGATAATGGAGCCGACCGCCAGCGCGCCCAGAAGGTGCAGCACGATAAGTCCATTGGTCACCAACTCGTTCGTCGACCAATAGGATGTCAGCACGTCCATTCAGGTCTCCCGTTGACGGGACTCGAAAACAAAGCAAAAAGGCCGGCATTCGTGAATGCCGGCCTTTGAGGGCTCGTGCCGAACGATACTAACGACGACCGCGGCGCGTCGGCGGCTTTTCGTCCACCTCGGCCGCCTTGCGGCCCAGGCCGATCTTCTTGGCGAAATCCGAACGCTGGGCGGCATAGTTGGGAGCCACCATGGGATAATCGGGGGTAAGGCCCCACTTGGCGCGATATTCGTCGGGGGTCATGTTGTAGGTGGTGCGCAGATGCCGCTTGAGCATCTTCAGCTTCTTGCCGTCCTCGAGGCAGATGATGTAGTCCGGCGTCACCGACTTTTTGATGGCGATGGCAGGCTTCGGGGCCTCGGACTTTGCTTCCGGCTGGCCGCCTTCCAAGGACGAAAGCGATCCGTATACCGTGTTGATCAGGTCGGAAAGCTGTGTTGCGGGGACCGCGTTCTTGGCAACGTAAGCGGCAACGACGTCGGTGACCATGCGCAACAGGTCGTCACGGCTGGTCTTTTCGGTGTTTGTATCGCTCATCTGGCTATCCGACCAAAGTTTGTTAGATGGACTTCATCAATGAATGCATAGCTGATCTTCACTGTCAATTCGAAATTGAATCTGGAGAATAATGAGTTCTTGCTTATGTCGCTCGCGGCAATAATCAGCCAACCATTGGCCTGCGGAATACCCCGATGGTCTGTTGCTGCTGGAAGGGTTCTATTGATCGGAAGAGGTAATGGCCGCCTGTCTTGCGATTTGGAGGAAGCCGGGAATACCTTGGATGCGGCCCCCCATGAGCTTGTGGCGCATTGGCAAGACGGTCCGACATATGGTATCTAGCGCACTTGTCTTCTGTTGATTGGGGCGTGCTGGAATGACCGAACGGACCATTGCCATAGCGTCGGATCACGGCGGCGTCGAATTGAAGGCGCAGCTCGCCAAGGATTTGGCCGAGTGGGGCTGGCGGGTGCTGGATCTCGGCACGGACGGCCCGGCTTCGGTGGACTATCCCGATTTCGCGCTCAAGGTGGCCGAAGCCCTCAAGTCGGGCGCGGCCGAGCGCGGCCTGCTGCTGTGCGGCACCGGTATCGGCATCTCCATTGCCGCCAATCGCCATGGTCATATCCGCGCGGCATTGGTGCACGACGCCTTCGGCGCCCGCATGTGCCGCCAGCACAACGACGCCAATGTCCTGGTCATGGGCGGCCGCACCATCGGTCCCGAGGTTGCCCGCGACTGCCTCAAGATCTTCCTCGACACAGCGTTCGAGGGAGGCCGCCACGCCCGCCGTGTGGCCAAGATGTCCGAAAATTCGTAGACCTGCCCATTCGAAGAGAGAACCGATGACCAGCGCATCCACCGACGCCTTTTTCCGCACCCCGCTTGCCGAACGCGATCCCGAGATCTTCGGAGCCATCGCCAAGGAGCTTAAGCGCCAGCAGGATCAGATCGAGCTGATCGCTTCCGAGAACATCGTGTCGCGGGCGGTGCTCGAGGCTCAAGGCTCGGTCCTGACCAACAAATACGCCGAAGGCTACCCCGGCAAGCGCTATTACGGCGGCTGTGAATTCGTCGATATCGCCGAATCGCTGGCGATCGAGCGCGCCTGCAAGCTGTTCGGCTGCTCTTACGCCAACGTCCAGCCCAGTTCCGGCTCCCAGGCCAATCAGGGCGTCTACATGGCGCTGTTGCAGCCCGGCGACACCATCATGGGCATGTCGCTGGCGGCCGGCGGCCACCTGACGCACGGCGCGTCCGTCAACCAGTCGGGCAAGTGGTTCAAGGCGGTTCAGTATGGGGTGCGCAAGCAAGACTCCCAGATCGACTTCGGCGAGGTCGAGGACTTGGCTCGGACCCACAAGCCCAAGCTGATCATCGCCGGCGGCTCGGCCTATCCGCGTGAGATCGACTTCGCGCGCTTCCGCAAGATCGCCGACGAGGTCGGGGCCTTCTTCATGGTGGACATGGCCCATTTCGCCGGTCTGGTGGCCGGCGGTGCCTATCCCAGCCCTCTGCCGCATGCCCATGTGGTCACCACCACCACCCACAAGACGCTGCGCGGCCCGCGCGGCGGCATGATCCTGTCCAACGACGCCGATATCGGCAAGAAGATCAACTCGGCCATCTTCCCCGGCATTCAGGGCGGCCCGCTGATGCATGTGATCGCCGGCAAGGCGGTGGCCTTCGGTGAGGCGCTGCAGCCTGAGTTCAAGCTCTATGCCCGCCAGGTGGTGGACAACGCCCGCGCCCTGGCCGATACCTTGGTGCGGCGCGGCCTCGACATTGTTTCGGGCGGCACCGATTCCCATCTGATGCTGGTGGATCTGCGGCCGAAGAAGCTGACCGGCAAGGCCGCCGAGGCCAGCCTCGAACATGCCGGCATGACCTGCAACAAGAACGGCATTCCGTTCGATCCGGAAAAGCCCACCATCACCTCGGGGGTGCGTCTCGGCACGCCGGCGGCGACCACGCGCGGCTTCGGCGTTGCCGAGTTCAAGACGGTGGGTGAGTTGATCGGCGACGTCCTCGACGGACTTGCCGCCAATCCCGACGACAACTCGGCGGCCGAGGGCAAGGCCCGCGCCGAAATCGCGGCGTTGTGCAAGCGGTTCCCGATCTATCAGTAGGCCATAAGAACAGGGGCGGGAGCGGTAGGGCTCCCGCCGATTTTCCGGGGGGAAAGAGTCATGCGGTGTCCGTTTTGCGGTCACGACGATACCCAGGTGAAGGATTCGCGGCCGACCGAGGATAACTCGGCCATCCGGCGGCGGCGCTCCTGCCCGGCCTGCGGATCGCGTTTCACCACCTTCGAGCGGGTTCAGATCCGCGATCTGGTGGTGATCAAGAAGGATGGATCGCGCTCGCCGTTCGACCGCGAGAAGGTGCTGAAATCCTTGAAGATCGCGCTCCGCAAGCGGCCGGTGGACGAGGAGCAGATGGAGCGCATCGTCAACGGTATTCATCGCCGCCTGGAAAGTATGGGCGAGAATGAGGTACCCTCCAAATTTATCGGCGAACTGGTGATGGAGGTTCTGATGGACCTCGACAAGGTCGCCTATGTCCGCTACGCCTCGGTGTACCGAAACTTCCGCGAAGCCAAGGACTTCGAGGATTTCCTGGGGAAGATGGTTGGCCCACGCCACGACTGACCCGTCGCAGGTTGAAATTGATCGTGCCCATATGCGGGCGGCGCTGGCTTTGGCGCGCCGTGGCCTGGGGACGGTGTGGCCCAACCCGGCGGTCGGCTGCGTCATCGTCAGGGATGGCCGCGTGGTCGGGCGGGGCTGGACCCAGCCCGGCGGGCGTCCCCATGCCGAGACCGAGGCGCTGGCCATGGCCGGCAAGGCGGCCGGCGGCGCCACCGCCTATGTCACGCTGGAGCCCTGCGCCCATCACGGCAAGACCCCTCCCTGCGCCGAGGCGCTGATCTCCGCCGGCATCGTCCGCGTGGTGGTGGCGGTTCAGGATCCCGACCCCCGCGTTGCCGGCAAAGGGGTGGAGATGCTGATGCGGGCCGGCGTCAAGGTGACGGAAGGCGTTTTTGAGGCCGAGGCGGCCGAAATCAACGCCGGCTTCTTCATGCGCGTCACCTCCGGCCGGCCCTTGGTGACCTTGAAACTGGCCAGCACTCTCGACGGGCGCATCGCCACCCATTCGGGCGAAAGCCGCTGGATCACCGGTCCGGCCGCCCGAACCGTCGCCCATATGCTGCGGGCGGAGAACGACGTCATCATGGTTGGCAGCGGTACCGCGCTGAATGACGATCCCGACCTGACCTGCCGGCTGGCCGGTCTGGTCGAGTGCTCGCCGGTGCGGGTGGTGGTGGATGGACGGTTGCGCTTGCCCCTGACCAGTCGGCTGGTGGCGACCGCCAATGAGATTCCCACCTGGGTGCTGACCCTGGAGGGTTGTGATCAGGTTCGCCGTGATGCCTTCGAGGATGCCGGCGTCGATGTGGTGGAGGTTCCGGCGGGCGCCGATGGTGCCGTCGACCTGGAAATCGCCCTCGAAGCCCTGGCGGAGAGTGGCGTGACCCGTGTCCTGGTTGAGGGCGGGGCTCATCTGGCCGCCGCCTTGCTGCGGGCCGGTCTGGTGGATCGGCTGATCTGGTTCAGGGCGCCACGTCTGATGGGCGGCGACGGACTTGCCGCCGCGGTGGCCTTCGGCGTCGATCATCTGGCCCAGACGCCGCGGTTCGAACGGGTCGAGGTCCGCCCGGTCGGCGACGACGTGATGGAAATCTATACGCGACTTTAAAAGGATAAATCCTGATGTTCACCGGCATCGTCACCGACTTCGGTGAGGTTCGGCGGGTGATCCGGGGCGAGGGCCGCGAGACCCGCTTCGAGATTTCCAGTCATTACGATTCCTCAACCATCGCGCTGGGTGCCTCCATCGCCCATAACGGCGTCTGTCTGACCGTGGTGGACACCGGTCCCGGTTGGCACGCCATCGAAGCCTCGGCCGAGACCCTATCCAAGACCACCCTGGGAAGCTGGACCGAAGGCAGCCGCATCAACCTGGAACGGGCGCTCAAAGTGGGCGACGAACTGGGCGGCCATATCGTTTCCGGCCATGTGGACGGAATCGCCACGGTGGTGGACATTCGCCCCGACAACCAGTCGCAGCGTTACACCTTTGAAACTCCAGAGCATCTGGCCCGTTTTGTGGCTCCCAAAGGCTCGGTGGCGTTGGATGGTGTCTCTCTGACCGTCAACGAGGTTGACGGGCGCCGGTTCGGGGTCAACATCATTCCCCATACCCAGGCGGTGACCACCTTTGGCGGTTATAAGCCGGGCGACGCCGTTAATATGGAAATCGACATGCTCGCACGCTATGTTGCGCGCCTCTTGGAAAGGGATTAGCCCCGCCGTGTCGGAATATCACCAGTACCTGTCGTCCATCGAGGACATCATCGAGGAGGCCCGCCAGGGCCGCATGTTCATATTGGTTGATGACGAGGATCGCGAGAACGAAGGCGATCTGGTCATTCCCGCCGAGATGGCGACCCCAGAGGCGGTCAACTTCATGGCCCGGTTCGGCCGAGGCCTGATCTGTCTGTCCATGGCGCGGCCGAGGGTCGAGGCGTTGGGCCTCAAACTGATGAGTGCCGACAACGGCACCCGCATGGAGACGGCCTTCACCGTCTCCATCGAAGCCCGTGAAGGCGTCACCACCGGCATTTCCGCCGCCGACCGGTCGCGGACCGTCCAAGTGGCCATCGATCCCGCCAAGGGACGTTACGACATCGTGACTCCCGGCCACGTGTTTCCGCTGGTTGCCCGCGACGGCGGCGTGTTGGTTCGCGCCGGCCATACCGAGGCGGCGGTCGATATCTCGCGGCTGGCCGGATTGAACCCGTCGGGCGTGATCTGCGAGATCATGAACGACGACGGCACCATGGCCCGCATGCCGGATCTGGTGACCTTCGCCCAGTTCCATGGTCTCAAGATCGCCACCATCGCCGATCTGATCGCCTATCGCCGCCGTAACGACAAGCTGGTGGCGCGCGATCTCGAAACCACCTTCCACTCCAAGTGGGGCGGCGATTGGCGGATGATGGTCTACACCAACACCATCGCCTATGCCGAGCACATCGCCCTGGTCAAAGGCGATCTTGGCGGCGACACGCCGGTGATGGTACGGGTCCATGCCGTCAACGTGCTGGATGACGTGCTGGGCGACCAGGGATCGGGCAAGGCCGGCGAGCTTCATTCCGCTATGGAGATGATTGCCGCGCATGGAACCGGTGTCATCGTCTTGATCCGCGAGCCGCAACCGACCAGCTTGTCTGATCGGGTCCGTGCCCAGTTGGAGCGTCGCCCGCCGGCTCCGGCGCTGCGCGATTACGGCGTCGGTGCCCAGATCCTGCTGGATCTCGGCATCCATGAAATGATTCTGCTGTCCAATACCAAGCGTTCCATCATCGGCCTTGATGGTTACGGCCTCAAGGTGGTGGAGCAGCGGCCGATTCCGGTCGGCTGAAGAGGAGAACGATCCATGGCCCGCGTCCTTATCATCGAGGCCCGGTTCTACGACCATATCGCCGACGGACTTCTGGCCGGCGCCCGCGCGGTGTTGGACAAGGCCGGCGTTCCGCACGAGATCCTGGTGGTGCCCGGCATCTTCGAACTGCCGGCGGCGCTGAAGCTGGTGCTGACCGCCGCCGAGCAGGGCAACAAATCCGCCCGCTATGACGGTTTCGTCACCCTTGGCTGCGCCATTCGCGGCGAGTCCGATCATTACCATCACGTCGGATCCGAGTGCATGCGCGGCATCGCCGATCTGTCCATGGCCTACGACCTGGCCTTGGGCAACGGCGTGCTGACCGTTCACAACGAGGCCCAGGCCTTGGCCCGATCCGATCCGGCCCGCAAGAATCTCGGTGGCCAGGCGGCGCGGGCTTGCTTGCGCATGATGGCGGTCAAACGCGACCTTGGATTGGCGTCATGAGCGTCAACCCCTCCGTTGCCCGCCGGAGCGCCGCCCGTCTGGCGGCGGTTCAACTGCTTTACCAGATGGAGATGACCGGCATTTCCGACGAGCAGGCTCTGCTGGATTCCAAGGCCCGCCGGGCCGAGGAGCCGCGTGGGCGCATGGCCGAGCCGGATTCGTCGTTACTGGGCCAGACCGTACGCGGCGTGACCGCCGATACGGCCAAGCTCGACCAGCTGATCGGCGGAGCCCTGACCGGTGATTGGACTGTGGAGCGGCTGGAGGCCGTGTTGCGGGCCATCTTGCGGGCCGGAGCCTGGGAGTTGGGCGCGCGGGCCCAGACACCCACCCGAGTCTGCATCTCGGAATGGGTCGATGTGGCTCACGCCTTTTATTCCGGTCCCGAGCCGGGTTTGGTCAATGCCGTCCTCGACCGCCTCGCCCAGCTTCTCCGGACCGGGGAGACAGGGAAGGGAGGGTGACCGTCATGGCCGGTAGCGACGACGATCCTCCCGATGAGTTCGGCCTCATCGCCGAGTTGTTCGCGCCGCTGGCGGCCGCCTGCCCCGGCGCTCTCGGCCTGACCGACGACGCCGCCTTCCTGCCCGCCGAACCCGGCTTCGACACCGTCGCCACCATGGATGCCATGGTGGCGGGGGTTCATTTCCTGCCCGACGACCCGCCCGATCTGATCGCCCGCAAGCTGGTGCGGGTGAATCTTTCCGATCTGGCCGCCAAGGGCGCCGAGCCGGCCTTCCTGATGCTGGCGGCCGCTTTTCCCGGTGGAACCACCAAAGCTTGGCTCAAGGCCTTTGCCGGTGGCCTGAAGCAGGATCTGGATCATTACGGAATTGTTCTGATCGGCGGTGATACGGTTTCGACGCCGGGGCCGCTGAGCCTGACGCTGACGGCGTTGGGGCGTGTCGCGGCGGGCCGGGGACTGCTGCGTTCGGGCGCCAAGCCGGGGGACCAGATCTGGGTGTCCGGCAGTATCGGCGATTCCGCCTTGGGGCTGAAAGCTATCCGTGGCGCGTTGCCCGATCTGGACAATTGCCATCTCATCGACCTTGCCGACCGCTACCGGTTGCCCCGTCCCCGGACCGAGCTGGGGCCGCGCCTGATCGGGTTGGCCTCGGCCGGCATGGATGTCTCGGATGGCCTCGTCCAGGATCTGGGGCATATCTGCCGCGTCTCGCGGGTAATCGCGGAGATCGACGCCGCGCTGGTGCCGCTGTCGGCAGCGGCGGCGGCGGCCGTGGCGGCGGATCAGTCCCTGCTTGCCCTTGTGCTGACGGGAGGCGATGATTACGAGCTTTTGTTCACGGCGCCGCCCAAGGCAACCGACGGCATCCTTGCCATGGCCAAGGCGGTCGGGGTCCCGGTGACGCGGATTGGTCGCGTGGCGGCCGATGGCGGCGGAACGGCGGGGGTGACGGTGCGGGGAGAAGACGGGCAGGTGCTCGCCATCGAACGAGGAGGCTGGCGGCATTTCCGCGGGCCGGTTTGATTAAGGGGGCTGGCGGTTGGTCCGATTGATATTCATTGTCGTCGCGTTGTTGCTGCTGATCGGCGCGGTGATCGGCGGGCTCTATTTCATGGGGATCGATCCGCTGGCCAAACTTGGCATCACGGCTCCCGTGGTCCATAAGGATGAAGCGCCGCCACCGCCGCCACCGCCCAGCTATGTGGATTTCGGTATTCTCATCATTCCGGTGATTCAGGACCGGGAGGTCAAGAAGCAGGCCGAAATGATCGTGCGCCTCGAAGTCGATCCCAAGAACAAGGAAATCGTGGCGCGCAACCTGCCTCGGCTGCAGAACGCCTATCTTGAGGACATGATCGGCTTTCTCAGCATGTCGTTGCGCGACGATCAGCCGCTTGATGTTGCCGCCATCCGGCACCGCCTGCTGGTGGTGGGCGACAAAACCCTGGGGCCGGGCTATCTCAAGGACGTGGCCATCGAGAACGCCGTCCTGAAATAACTACCCATTCGGTCAGGGATGAGGGAGAGCCCGAGCTGCCCAAACGGATAGGGGCACTCCATTCCAGATGGGATTGGGATGGAAAATTGCCGGTGGTCCTACCACAGCAACCCGATAATTCCGCGATAAGGGGGGGCTGCCAGCATTTTATTGCATCACCAGGGTTATTCTGGCAGTTTCTCTACGCTTCCGTCGTCCTCCTTCACGCACCAGCAATCCTCGCCGGCCGTATAGCGAGATGCGACGCTAAGATGATACATCAGGGGACTCGAACCACATGACCAATCTCTTCGTGATCGCATGCGGCGTCGTGGCGCTGCTGTACGGGGTCTACACCATCCGATCCGTGATGGCAGCCTCGGCCGGCACCGCCCGGATGCAGGAAATCGCTGCCGCCATTCAGGAAGGCGCTGCCGCCTACCTGAACCGTCAGTACAAAACAATCGCTTACGTCGGCGTGGCCGTGGCCATCATCCTGGCCTGGCGTCTTGGGATCTACCAAGCCGTCGGCTTCGTCATCGGCGCGGTGCTTTCGGGCGTTGCCGGTTATGTCGGCATGAACGTGTCCGTTCGCGCCAACGTCCGGACCGCCGAGGCCGCCCGTTCGGGTGGCATGCAGCAGGCCCTTGACGTCGCCTTCAAGTCGGGCGCCATCACCGGTCTGCTGGTGGTCGGCCTCGGCCTGATCGGCGTCGCCGGCTATTACATGGTGCTGAAGAATGCCGGCATCGAGCAGCGCACTTTGCTTGAATCGCTGGTCGGCCTTTCGTTCGGCGCCTCGCTGATCTCCATCTTCGCCCGTCTCGGCGGCGGCATCTTCACCAAGGGCGCCGACGTCGGTGCCGATCTGGTGGGCAAGGTCGAAGCCGGTATCCCCGAGGATGATCCCCGTAACCCCGCCGTGATCGCGGACAACGTGGGTGACAATGTCGGCGATTGCGCCGGCATGGCCGCCGACCTGTTCGAGACCTATGCGGTGACCGTTGTCGGCACCATGCTGCTGGGCTCCATCTTCTTCACGGATGCCGCCAGAGAAACCATGATGATGATGCCGCTGATCATCTGCGGCGTCTGCATCTTCGCCTCGGTTGTCGGCACCTTCTTCGTGAAGCTCGACGCCAGCAACAACATCATGAAGGCGCTGTACAAGGGCGTCATCGTCACCGCCGTATTGTCGGCCGTTCTGATCGCGGTGATCTTCAACGTCATCTTCGAGAAGGGCTTTGCCACAGCGTTCATGGTGCTGGACAAGGAAATCACCGTTACCGGGCTTTACATCTGCTCGTTGATCGGCCTGATCGTTACCGGCCTGCTGGTTTGGATCACCGAATACTACACCGGCACCGATTATCGTCCGGTCAAGAGCGTGGCCCAGGCCTCGACCACCGGTCACGGCACCAACGTGATCCAGGGTCTGGCGGTTTCCATGGAAGCCACCGCCCTGCCGGTGATTGTCATCTGCGTCGCCATCATCGTCGCCTACAAGATCGCCGGCCTGTTCGGCATCTCGGTCGCTGCGACCACCATGCTGGCCCTGGCCGGTATGATCGTGGCCCTCGACGCCTACGGCCCGGTGACCGACAACGCCGGTGGTATCGCCGAAATGGCGGAACTGCCCAAGGAAGTCCGCAAGGTGACTGACGCGCTCGACGCCGTCGGCAACACCACCAAGGCGGTTACCAAGGGCTATGCCATCGGTTCGGCCGGTCTGGCCTCGCTGGTGCTGTTCGCCGCCTACACCTCCGACCTCCACCACTACTTCCCGCAGCTGAACATCCAGTTCAGCCTCGAGGATCCCTATGTGGTGGTTGGTCTGTTCCTCGGCGGCCTGCTGCCGTTCCTTTTCGGCTCCATGGGCATGATGGCGGTCGGCCGTGCCGCCGGCTCCGTCGTGGTCGAGGTTCGCCGTCAGTTCAAGGAAATCCCCGGCATCATGGAAGGCACCGCTAAGCCCGACTATGGTCGTGCCGTGGATATGCTGACCAAGGCGGCCATCAGCGAGATGATCATCCCCAGCATGCTGCCGGTTCTGTCGCCGGTGGTGCTGTACTTCGTCATCCTGCTGGCGGCCGACCAGAAGTCGGCCTTTACCGCTCTCGGTGCCATGCTGCTGGGCACCATCGTCACCGGCCTGTTCGTCGCCATCTCGATGACCTCGGGCGGCGGCGCTTGGGACAATGCCAAGAAGTACATCGAGGACGGCCATCATGGTGGCAAGGGTTCCGACGCCCACAAGGCGGCGGTGACCGGCGACACTGTCGGCGATCCCTACAAGGACACCGCTGGTCCGGCCGTCAATCCGATGATCAAGATCATCAACATTGTGGCCATTCTGCTGCTGGCCATGGTGGCCGGTCACTAATCCGCCGCAAGGATGGAACACCTCCGAACGAATGGCGCGATCCATTCGTTCGGAGGAAAGGCCAAGGGCCGCCGCCGCTCATGCGGCGAAAGCCAAGGGCCACGGAGCGGCCTGCCCGGCGATTGAGGGGCGGGACAAAGAAAACCCCCGGTCGAAAGGCCGGGGGTTTTTGCTGTCCGAGTGGAACCGTGAGGCGAAAACGCTTACCTGTTGGTTGGTCTACGGCCCGGTGGAACTCGATCCGGCGGCGGGTTTGGAGAATTTGCCGACATTGCCCATCATCTGCTGCAGGACCGTCATTTCCTTGCCGGCGCTGGGCGTCTCGCGATCGACCGGGGTGATGTCCTTGCCGTCCTTGAGCCCCTTGGTGTCGAGTACCCTGACCACGCCGTTGCGGTCGAACACGATGGTGATGACCTTGCGGTCCTTCACCACGGGCTCGAAGAACGCCTGGCGTTCGGTCACGGTCGAGATGTAGTGCCAAGTCTCGTCACCGAAGGGGGTGACGTTGGAGGGGGTTCCCAGCAGCCCTTGCACCTCGTCGCGGGTGGTCTTTCCGACCTTCACCTGCTCGACCTGTTCGGGCGGAGGCAGGTTACCGCGAAGTTCGACGACAGGGGCGCAGGCGGGAGCGACGAACGCTACCGCGACGGCAAGCAAGGCAAAGCGCATCGGAATCAGGTTTTTCATTCGCAACGAAGCCGGAGCATTGACGGATACGGCCACCGCGGCCAATGTGGGGGCAGATTGCACCTCGCCCCTTCGTCTTGTCAACGTCATCGCCGTACCGAGTTCGTTCCGGCGCCAGGATTTGCCTATGCCGTTCCGCCATATTCGAGAGCGTCGCCGCCGCGAGCGGGTCGCCCACGACCTTTACACCGTCATCATCGAGCATTCCAGGCAGCCGATCTTTTATACCAAGGCGGCGGTTCCGGACTCGCTGGACGGCCGCTTCGACCTGATCGTGCTGCATGCCTTCCTGGTGATGCGCCGCCTGAACCGGGTGTCGAGCGTCCAGACCGAGGCAGCACGCGCCCTGTCCCAGGCCCTGTTCGACCTGATGTTCGACGACATGGACCAGAATCTGCGGGAACTCGGCGTCGGCGACATGTCGGTGGGCAAGAAGGTCAAGCAGATGGCCCGGGCCTTCTATGGCCGGGTCTCCGCCTATGGGGACGGGCTGGATGGCGACGATAACGCCCTCAAGGGAGCGCTGGTCCGCAATCTCTACGGCACCGTGGACGACGAGGTTGCCCCGCCGGTTCTGGCTGCCATGGCCGCCTATCTGCGCCGCCAGGTCAAGGAGCTTGCCGATCAGGACGAGGCGGCGGTGATGGAGGGCAGGGTGGTGCTGTCGGATCCGGAGGAACTCCATGCATTCTGAGTCCGTCATCCCGGAATTCTCGCGCCCGATCCTGGTCGATCAGCTGCCGGCCAAGGTCAGCCGGCGCAGTATCGAGGCCGAGCCGACCGAGCGCCAAGCCTTGGCGGAGCGTCTCGGTCTGGTCGAGGTTATGTCGTTGACCGCCAAGGTCGAGCTGGAACCCCTTGCCAGGAGCGGATTTATTCGCGTCAATGGCCGGTTGACAGCCCAGGTGGTGCAGACTTGCGTCGTGACCTTGGCGCCGCTTGCCGCGACGGTAGAGGAGGCGTTCGAACTCACTTTCGGTCCCCCAGAAGCGGTACTGGATGAAGAGGACGAAATCGAGGTATCATGGGACCAGCAAGATCCTCCCGACCCAATCGTCGATGGTTGCATCGACATTGGCGAAGTGGTGGTCGAACATCTGGCTCTGGCGCTCGACCCATTTCCACGGGCGCCCGACGCGGCGTTCCAACCGCCGCCGGAGGAGCCGGAGATTACCGATGGGCGGGCCAATCCCTTCGCTGTGTTGTCGTCGCTACGGCAAAAAAAGGAGTGAGGGAAAGCATCCCCTTGCTCTGGGCGGTCTTTTTGGCTAATAAACCACCCTTTCCCATCATGGGTCGAAGAGAGTAGATAAAATGGCTGTCCCGAAGAAGAAGACCTCCAAGTCCCGCCGCGACATGCGCCGGTCCCACCACGCCCTGGTCAACGTGGTCGGCGCCGAGTGCCCGAACTGTGGCGAAGTGAAGCTGCCGCATCACGTCTGTGGCTCTTGCGGTCATTACGATGGTCGCGAAGTGGTCGTTCAGGCCGCTGAAGCCTGATTAGTCAGATGTCGATGCAGGGGAGGGCGGGCCGGTGAGCGTTGCCGTCACCATTTCCATTGATGCCATGGGGGGCGATGCCGCTCCCGACATCGTCGTGGAAGGGGTGCGCATGGCGCATGAGCGCCTGCCTCACGTCCGCTATCTGCTGTTCGGCGACGCCCCTCGGATCGAAGCGCTGATTGCGCGCTTCCCCGAGATCAAAGGCGTGTGCACCGTCCATCACACCGACGAGTCGATCTCCAACGACGCCAAGCCCAGCCAGGTGCTCCGCACCGGGCGGCGCACCAGCATGTGGCTGGCGGTCGATGCCGTCCACAAGGGCGAAGCCGCCGGTGTGGTATCCGCCGGCAATACCGGCGCGCTGATGGCTGTGTCGAAGTTCGTGTTGCGCACCTTGCCGGGGATCGACCGGCCGGCCATCGCCGGCATGTTCCCCACCGTCAAGGGGGAGACGTTGATGCTGGATCTCGGCGCCAACGTCGATTGCAACTCCAATAATCTGGTCGAGTTCGCGGTGATGGGCGAAGTCTATGCCCGCGCGGTGCTGGGATTGGAGAAGCCGAGCATCGGCCTGCTGAACGTCGGGTCCGAGGACATGAAGGGCAACGACGCCGTCAAGGCCGCCGCCGCCATCCTGCGCGATGGCAATCTGCCCATCAGCTTCTACGGTTTCGTTGAAGGCAACGACATCTGCGGCGGCACCGTCGACGTGGTGGTGACTGACGGCTTCACCGGCAATATCGCGCTGAAGACGGCGGAAGGCACCGTGAAGCTCTATTCCACCTTCCTCAAGGAAGGGTTCAAGAGCTCGTTGCTGGCCAAGTTCGGCTATCTGTTCGCCCGTCACGCCATCAACAAGGTCCGGGTCCGGACCGATCCCCGCCGCTATAACGGCGCCATGTTCCTGGGCCTGAACGGTATCGCGGTGAAAAGCCATGGCGGCACCGACGCCTTCGGCTTCGCCAATGCCATCGGGGTCGCCGTCGAACTGGTGACCCACGGCTACAACGACCGTATCCGCAAGGAATTCGACCGCTTGAAGCCGGTCGATGCCTCTCCGTCTCAACTGGCTGCCGGAACACGGTGATTTGATGATCGCACGTTCTCAGATCATCGGCTGCGGGTCCTATTTGCCTGCGCGCTTGGTGACCAATGCCGAATTGGCGGCCAAGGTCGATACCTCGGACGAGTGGATCGTCGAGCGCAGCGGCATTCGCCAGCGCCACATCGCCGCCGATGGCGAGATGACCTCCGACCTTGCCATCGCCGCCGCCACACGGGCGTTGCAGGCGGCCGGCATCTCGGGTTCGGCGGTGGATCTCATCATCCTCGCCACCGCCACGCCGGATAATACCTTTCCCGCCACCGCCACCAAGGTGCAACGGGCCATTGGGATGAAGCACGGCTTCGCCTTCGACATCCAGGCGGTGTGTTCGGGCTTCGTCTATGCCCTGTCCATCGCCGACAACTTCATCAAGAGCGGTCAGGTTCAGACCGCCCTGGTGATCGGTGCCGAGACCTTCTCACGCATTCTCGACTGGACCGACCGCACCACCAGCGTGCTGTTTGGCGACGGCGCGGGGGCGGTGGTTCTACGCGCCGGCCGCGGCAAGGGATCGAGCCAGGATCGCGGCATTCTGTCGACCCATCTGCATTCCGACGGGACGCACCATGACCTGCTCTATGTGGATGGCGGTCCCTCCAGCACCCAGACGGTCGGCCATCTGCGCATGGAGGGCCGCGAGGTCTTCCGCCACGCCGTGATCAATCTGGCGGCGGTGGTGGGCGAGGCCCTGTCGGCCAACGACCTCAAGGCCTCGGATATCGACTGGGTGGTGCCGCATCAGGCCAACCGCCGGATTATCGAGGGGACCGCCAAGAAGCTCGGCTTCCCCATGGATCGCATGGTGATGACGGTGGAGTGGCACGCCAATACCTCCGCCGCGTCGATTCCGTTGGCGCTGACCGAGGCGGTCGGCGATGGCCGGATCAAGCCGGGCCAGTTGATCCTGCTTGAAGCCATGGGTGGCGGCTTCACCTGGGGCTCCGCCCTGGTGCGGATGTAGCTCTCGCTCTTGCAGACGCGTTTCAACGCCACGTCGCATCCCTTTGATATTGACGGTTTTCCCTCAAAGGGATAGGGTCGGAGCCGGTTATGGCTGATCCTTGGGCGTGGGGCGCTATGAGTGAAAAAACCATTACACGGGCGCAGTTGAGCGAGGCCGTCTATCAAGAGGTCGGCTTGTCGCGCAATGAATCCGCCGATCTTCTGGAAGCGGTGTTGAACGAGATTTCCGGAGCGCTCGGCGAGGGCCAGACGGTCAAGATCTCGTCCTTTGGCAGTTTCTCGGTGCGGTCCAAGGGCCAGCGCATCGGTCGCAATCCCAAGACCGGCGAGGAAGTGCCGATCTTGCCGCGCCGTGTTCTGGTGTTCCGACCGTCGCAATTGCTGAAAAAGCGGATCAACGACGGGCGCGGCAAGAAATGAACACCGAGGACGGCGAACTTTCCTCTGTCCGGCGCAACGGTAAATCCGAAGCGGCGTTCCGGACCATCAGCGAAGTCGCCGACGAACTCGACGTTCCCCAGCATGTCCTGCGCTTCTGGGAAGGCAAATTTCCCCAGGTCAAGCCGCTGAAGCGGGGAGGGGGGCGGCGCTATTACCGTCCCGACGACGTGGCCCTGCTGCGCCGCATCCGCGACCTTCTCTACAGCGAGGGCTACACCATCAAGGGTGTGCAGAAGTTGCTGAAGGAAGGCGGCGTCGCCACCAGTCGCGACATCGCCGCGCCCCCCCGGAACCTCGTCGATTCGGAACCGGAACTGATTCTCGACATCCGCGATCCCGATCCGCCAGAACTGCCCGAGAGCCTGGAGTACGACGAGAGCCCCATGGACGTGGTCGAGGAAGTCACCCCCGTTCGCCACCCGCCCGCCGAGAACGGCGCCCGGTTCAAGCCCGGCATTCGCCGCGAATTGGAAGGGCTTCTGGCCGAGTTGGAGCAACTTCGAGGATTGCTGCAACCCCGGTGAAGAAGGAGGTTGCATGCGTCGGATCGCCTGACTATAGTGCGCCCCTCTCCCGGCACACCCCGCCGGTTCTTCCCCCTCCCAGATCGCTTCGGCGGTCGGGAACATCAGCTTCGATGGGCACATCGCCCATCACGGTCGGAGCGTAGCGCAGCCCGGTAGCGCATCAGTCTGGGGGACTGGGGGTCGCAGGTTCGAATCCTGTCGCTCCGACCAATATAAGGCCCTGAAACCTAACGGTTTTGGGGCCTTTCCATTTTTAGCGCCATGTGCCGGAAATCGCTCGGGGTAACGCCTGGGGTAACAGATGCGGGGTTTTGTTACCCCGAAGCCGTCGGGGTAACGCCTGGGGTAACATGGCGCAACATGGCCGAACGTGCATGGCGTTCGCAGCGTTGGCCGTCCCTGTGCTACAATCCGCCCGTACACGGACAGGAATGAAGCGACATGCCCCGTATCGCATTTGAGCACCTTTCGCCGAATGAGCGGCTCGACCTTATCGAAGCCCTGTGGGAGAGCCTGGACGCGGCGAGCATCCCGCCTACGGCTGCGCAAGAGGAGGAGCTTGATCGGCGGATTGCGACTGCGGATGCGGACTTGCCCGCCTCCGTACCATGGGATGCCATCCGGGCGGAAACTGGCCGTCGGTATCCCTGAGTGTCGCCGGTTATCTTCACTCCAGCCGCCCGCGCGGAATTCTTCGAGGCGGCGGACTGGTACGACGCGCATCAAGAGGGCTTGGGAAAGCGTTTTTCGGCTGACATGGACGCCCTGGTTTCCAGGATGAGCGAACAGCCCCAACAATTTCCCCGCGTCCGCCAGGATATCCGGCGGGCCGTCCTGCGCAGGTTCCCATATGCGCTCTATTTCCGGATTACGCCGCAGGTGGTTCAGGTCATCGCCTGTTTTCACGCGAGCCGGAATCCGCGCCGCTGGCACGGGCGAACATGATCGCCAGGGACTCGACTAACTCCGGGCGCGGCGATACCCTCTGAGGGCCTACCGGTGCGGCTTTTTAACCGGGGCATCGCGATGCCTCCCGAGAGGGAGAAATCCGATGATCCAGTTTGATAAGCGGCTCGTGTCGAAGAAGGAGCTCAAGAGCGTCTGCGGCATCCCGTATACGCCTCAACACATTGGGCGGCTCGAAGCGGCCGGGAAATTCCCCAAGCGGGTAAACCTGGGGCCGGGGCGGGTCGCGTGGGTGATGTCCGAGGTGGATGCGTGGGTGAGCGAGCGTATTGCCGAACGCGATACACCCTCTCACGAGACTTCCTTTTGACGGGGCGGGATGGCCGGTGTGCACAACCGGCCATCCCGAATTTTTTATGACTTCGAAGGTGATGGCTTTGGATAGTGAAGCGTACCGTAGAGTGCCAGCCTCTCTGCGTGATGGGCGTATTTTTGAGGTATTGGGGGGGCGCGTCTCTCCGCCAGCATCTCTTCAAGCATTTTTCGAAAATCGGCTTCATTGAGATCGCTATAGGTGTGGTTTGGGCGTCGGTATGCCCTCGCTAGGACCTATTGGTGTGGCAGATTTAGCCATTGAAAGGCCCAGAAGGTACTCTTCCGCTTTCAGCTCCAATTCCGTCATTCTGGATCGCAGGGGTTAGAGGCCATTCATGGCACAAAGTGGGTACCGCTTAGAGTCCCACCCTGCCTCCCCGGTTAGAAAATTTGGAAATCCGCCGGATACGGATATAATGGCCAAGTACATTCTAACCGGCACGCCACCATGAGCATGAGCACCCAGCAAGCCACCATCGAAACGAACGTCGAAGCCGCCCGCGATGCCATCGTGAGGGCCGGGTTCCGTCCTGGTCGGAAAGTGCGTTTGCACGTCGAGTACGTGGATACCAAGGAAGTGCGCGAAGCTGAGGTTGCCCGCCTTACCGCGATCCTCGACCAATACCCGAGCGATCCGCAGTTTGAGGGCATGACTGAGGACGAGGTGATGGCCTACGCCATCCAGGTCGTGGATGAAGTGCGCCAAGAGCGCAAGAAATCCGCCACCACGTAACCCGGCCCGATTTATGCGCGTTCTCATCGACTGCAACATCATCGTTTCCGCCGCCATATCGGGCGGTGTTTGTCTGCGGGTCATCGCGGAGGCCCGAGACAATCATACCATCCTGGTTAGCGAGGAAATTCTCGATGAATACCGGCGGGTGGCTGGATATTCGAAGTTTTCCGATGCGAACAAGACAAAAATGCACGTCCTCATTGAGGAGGTGGCGCTACGTGCCGAATGTGTGAGCATCCCGGAAAACCCACCGAAAACCGAGGGAATATCGGATGCCGACGATCTCGTGTATGTGGTCGCGGCTCATGTGGGCGAGGCTGATGCCATCGTGACGGGTAACACGAACCATTTTACCGCCCCGTCCTACGGTTCCGCCCTGGTCGTCACGCCTCGCGAGTTCCTGGATATGGTCGGCGGGTGAAGGCGCCCCGGATTGGCCGTGCTCCTGCTTGATACAATGTAAAAGCCCGCCCTCGAATGGGGCGGGCTTTGCTGTTCCTATCCCCACATCCGCACCACGTTCGCCCCCTCGGGGCGAATGAGGCTTTCGAGCTTTCCAGCCCACCCCTCCAGGGCGTGGCGCTTCTCCCGCAAATAGCCGTGGCGGTTATTCGGCGTTGCGCGCAAGACGGTGGACAAGATGTGCGCGTTCTCGGCACCGCCGGGGTATCGGCGGAAGGAGCCAGCCGCACGGCCGAAGCTGGACAAGTTCACCGGGATCATCGACCAAATTCTGGCCAATGATCCC
>NZ_CAINTR010000112.1 GCF_903853455.1 uncultured Magnetospirillum sp. | reverse complement strand
GAGATGGTGATGCCGGGCGACAACGTCTCCATGGAAGTCCATCTGATCTGCCCGATCGCCATGGATGAAGGTCTGCGCTTCGCCATCCGTGAAGGCGGTCGTACCGTCGGCGCCGGCGTGGTTGCCAAGATCGTCGAGTAGGCGTATAAGGCGTGGCTTCGGTCACGCCGGGCCTTCATGCCGGTCCCCGTGGCACGGGGACCGGTGATGGCTGCAGGAGTGTAGCTCAACTGGTAGAGCACCGGTCTCCAAAACCGGGGGTTGGGGGTTCGAGCCCCTCCACTCCTGCCAAATTACGACAGTAGAGAATATGGCAAAGACGACTCCGGCCCTATTTTTCAAGCAGGTCCGCCAGGAGGTCGCCAAGGTGACTTGGCCCTCACGGCGCGAAACCTCCATCTCGACCATTATGGTGTTCGTGATGGTGATGCTTTCGGCTGTGTTCTTCCTGGTCGTCGACCAGATTTTCGCCCTGAGCGTCAAGCAGTTATTCGGTCTGGGAGGCTGAAAAGCAAATGGCCACCGCCCGCTGGTACGTAATTCACGTCTATTCCGGTTTCGAGAAGAAGGTCGCGCAGTCCATCCGCGAGCAGGCCGAGCAGAAGGGCATGGCCGATCTGTTCGAGCAGGTTCTGGTGCCGACCGAGGAAGTGGTCGAGCTGCGCCGGGGCGCCAAGGTCAACGCCGAGCGCAAGTTCTTCCCCGGCTACGCGCTGGTGAAGATGGTGCTCACCGACGACACCTGGCATCTGGTGAAGAACACGCCCAAGGTGACCGGCTTCCTGGGTGGCAAGGGCCGTCCGGTTCCGATCACCGAATCCGAAGCCGAACGCATCATCAAGCAGGTGCAGGAAGGCGTCGAGCGTCCCAAGCCCTCCATCACCTTCGAGGTGGGCGAGCAGGTGCGCGTGTCCGACGGCCCCTTCACCTCGTTCAACGGCCTTGTCGAGGAAGTCGACGAGGAAAAGGCCCGCCTCAAGGTGGCGGTTTCGATCTTCGGGCGTTCCACTCCGGTCGAGTTGGAATACACCCAGGTCGAGAAGGTCTGAGGTTTGCGTCCGTAAGCCGCCCCGCCGGATCGGCGGAGCGGCTTACGGGTGTTTTCGTTTTCCGGTTCCGGATGTCTGGGACCGGTGAAGTCGGCGGAAGGCCTGCCACGGCCGTACCGCCAACTCTGGACGTCAAACAGAGGATAGTGAGATGGCAAAGAAGATCGTGGGCTACGTCAAGCTCCAAGTCCCGGCCGGCAAGGCCAATCCCTCGCCGCCGATCGGTCCCGCGCTGGGTCAGCGCGGCCTGAACATCATGGAATTCTGCAAGGCCTTCAACGCTCAGACCCAGGGTCTCGAGCCGGGCATGCCGATTCCCGTGGTGATCACCGCCTATTCGGATCGTACCTTCACCTTCGTGACCAAGACCCCCCCGGTCACCTTCTTCCTGAAGAAGGCCGCCGGCATCACCAAGGGCACGACCACGCCCGGCAAGGGCACGGTCGGTCAGGTGACCATGGCGCAGATCCGAGAGATCGCCGAGAAGAAGATGGTCGACCTCAACGCCAATGACGTTGAAGCCGCCAGCAGCATGATCGTCGGTTCCGCCCGCTCGATGGGCCTCAAGGTGGTGGAGTAATCCCATGGCTATCGGAAAGCGCCTAAAGGCGGCCTATAGCGGCATTGACCGCGACAAGTTCTACAGCCTCACCGACGCGGTGAAGGCGATCAAGTCGGGTGCCGTCGCCAAGTTCGACGAGACCATCGAAATCGCCCTCAACCTGGGTGTCGATCCCCGTCACGCCGACCAGATGGTCCGCGGCGTGGTCGAACTGCCCCACGGCACCGGCAAGACCGTCCGCGTCGCCGTGTTCGCCAAGGGCGACAAGGCCGAGGAAGCCCGCAAGGCCGGAGCCGACATCGTCGGCGCCGACGACCTGTTCGAGGCCGTCAACGGCGGCACCATGGACTTCGACCGCTGCATCGCCACCCCGGACATGATGGGTCTGGTCGGCCGCCTCGGTAAGGTGCTCGGCCCGCGCGGCCTGATGCCGAACCCGAAGCTGGGCACCGTCACCGTCAACGTCACGGAAGCCATCCGCGCCGCCAAGGCCGGTCAGGTTCAGTTCCGCGTCGAGAAGGCCGGTATCATTCATGCCGGCATCGGCAAGGCCAGCTTCTCGGAAGAGAAGCTGCAAGAGAACGTCAAGGCGTTCGTCGACGCCATCACCAAGGCCAAGCCCCAGGGCGCCAAGGGCACCTACCTCAAGAAGGTGTCGCTGTCGTCCACCATGGGCCCCGGCCTGAAGCTCGACGTCGCCACCATCGGGGCCTGACGCCCCGCATGGTTTGAAGTTTCCTTCCCCTCGGGGGAGGAAGAGGTGGGATCCTCCCTCGGGAGGGTCCCGAACCTGTCCGAGACAGTAGGTGCCGAGGGACGGCTTGCCGCCCCAAGGCTTGATGGGAGCTCCCGCCTACCGAGACAGAGGTAAAAAGACGTTTTTCCGTCCCCTTCCCTGGAAGGAGGCGGTCTACGGCTTCGAAGCTTCTGGGACAGGCCACCGGTTCCGACGGGCGGCTCAACCGTCCGATGGGGCCATGGGCAATGGACCGAAGACTACGCCAAGGGATTTTCCCGGACGCGGGGCTTCGGCTCTATGTTTGGAGACGAAAGTGGACCGGACACAGAAAGCAGATTGGGTCGGGTCGCTGCATGGCAAGTTCGGAGACGTTGGTCTCGTCGTCGTCACCCACTACAAGGGGTTGACCGTCGCCGAGATGACCGCTCTTCGGGCCAAGATGCGGGCGGCCGGAGCCAGCTTCAAGGTGACCAAGAACCGTCTCACCAAGCTTGCCCTTGCTGGTACCGAGTTCGAGAACCTCGCCGACCTGTTCGTCGGGCCGACCGCCATCGCTGCTTCCAGCGATCCGGTCGCCGCCGCCAAGGTCGCCGTCGAGTTCGCCAAGACCAATGAAAAGCTCAAGATCCTCGGTGGATCGCTGGGCTCTATGCGTCTTGACGTCGACGGCATCAAGGCTCTGGCCACCCTGCCGTCCCTGGACGAGCTGAGGGCCAAGCTGCTCGGCATGATCTCGACCCCGGCCACCCGCATCGCCGGTGTGCTTCAGGCTCCCGCTGGCCAGCTGGCCCGGGTCCTGCGCGCGAAGGCGGACAAGGACGCTGCGTGAGATTTTCCCCGACAAACCCAAGCTTCAAAGCTTTGACTATCTAGGAGTTGTTTAAATGGCTGATCTTGCCAAGTTGGTTGACGATCTGTCGGCCCTGACCGTTCTCGAGGCCGCCGAGCTCTCGAAGTTGCTGGAAGAGAAGTGGGGCGTTTCCGCCGCCGCCCCGGTGGCCGTGGCCGCCGTGGCCGCCGGTGCCGCCGCTCCGGCCGCCGAAGAGCAGACCGAGTTCGACGTGATCCTCCTCGAAGCCGGCGAGAAGAAGATCAACGTGATTAAGGAAGTCCGCGCCATCACCGGCCTGGGCCTCAAGGAAGCTAAGGACCTGGTCGAAGCCGCGCCGAAGCCCGTCAAGGAAGGCGCGACCAAGGACGAAGCGGAGAAGATCAAGAAGGTTCTCGAGGAGGCCGGCGCCAAGGTGCAGGTCAAGTAGAAACGCCTTCTGGTGTGTTGACCAGGGGCCGGGATGCGTGTTTGGCGCATCCCGGCCTTCTGGCGCTTTATCGATCCTGCCCTTGGGGTGGGAACTAACCACCTGAACGGGTGGCGCCCTGTCTGGGGCATCCCGGCAAAACCGGGGACGGAAGTTGAGTTGGGCTGATGCCCACGAAGAGGACGAGGAGCGGCAATGGCTAAATCCTATACGGGTCGCAAGCGCGTGCGCAAAAGCTTCGGGCGTATTCCAACGGTTGCGCCCATGCCGAATTTGATCGAGGTGCAAAAGAGCTCCTACGATCATTTCCTTCAGATGGACGTCCTCCCCGAGCAGCGTGCCAATGTCGGCCTGCAAGAGGTTTTCAAGTCCGTCTTCCCGATCCGGGACTTCTCCGAGCGCGGAACCCTCGAATTCGTGCGCTACGAGCTTGAGATTCCCAAGTACGACGTCGAGGAATGCCAGCAGCGCGGCATGACCTTCGCCGCCCCCTTGAAGGTGACTCTGCGCCTGGTGGTGTGGGACATCGACGAGGACACCGGCGCGCGGTCCATCCGCGACATCAAGGAGCAGGACGTCTACATGGGCGACATGCCCCTGATGACCTCCAACGGCACCTTCGTGATCAACGGCACCGAGCGCGTCATCGTCTCCCAGATGCACCGCAGCCCCGGCGTTTTCTTCGACCACGACAAGGGCAAGACCCATTCCTCGGGCAAGTATCTGTTCGCCGCCCGCGTCATCCCCTATCGCGGCTCGTGGCTGGACTTCGAGTTCGACGCCAAGGACATGGTCTATGTCCGCATCGACCGCCGCCGCAAGCTGCCGGTCACCACCCTGCTCTACGCCCTGGACGGCATGCCCACCGCCGAGCTGCGCAAGAAGCGCGCCGTCGAGGGCCGTGGTCTCGAGCACAATGAAATCCGCGGCATGACCTCGGAAGAGATCCTGTCCTATTTCTACGACAAGGTGATCTACACCCGCGGCCCCAAGGGCTGGAAGACCGTCTTCGACACCGACCGCCTGAAGGGCGTCAAGCTGGTCTCCGACCTGATCGACGCCAAGACCGGCGAGAAGGTGGCCGACGCCGGCGCCAAGATGACGCCGCGTCTGGGCAAGAAGCTGAAGGAAGCCGGCCTCACCGAGGTGCTGGTGGCTCCCGAGGACATGCTCGGCCAGTATGTGGGCGAGGACATCATCAACGAGCTGACCGGTGAGATCTTCACCGAGGCCGGTGACGAGCTGACCGCCCATCTGGTCGCCGAGTTGGAGAAGGCCGGCATCACCGAACTGCCGGTGCTGGCCATCGACCACATCAATATCGGCCCGTATATGCGCAACACGCTGGCCGTCGATAAGAATTCCTCGCGCGAGGAAGCCTTGATCGATATCTACCGCGTCATGCGTCCGGGCGAGCCGCCGACCCTGGAGACTGCCGAGGCCCTGTTCACCGGCCTGTTCTTCGATAGCGAGCGCTACGACCTGTCGGCCGTGGGCCGGGTCAAGATGAACTCGCGCCTCAACACCCCCGAAGTGGCCGACACCGTCCGGGTTCTCCGCAAGGAAGACATCCTGGGCGTCATCAAGGTGCTGGTCGAGCTGAAGGACGGCAAGGGCGAGATCGACGACATCGATCACCTGGGCAACCGCCGCGTCCGTTCGGTGGGCGAGCTGATGGAAAATCAGTATCGCGTCGGCCTGCTGCGCATGGAGCGCGCCATCCGCGAGCGCATGTCCTCGGTGGACATCGACTCGGTGATGCCGCACGACCTGATCAACGCCAAGCCGGCCGCCGCCGCCGTGCGCGAGTTCTTCGGCTCGTCGCAGCTATCGCAGTTCATGGATCAGACCAACCCGCTGTCGGAAATCACCCACAAGCGGCGTCTTTCGGCCCTCGGGCCGGGCGGTCTGACCCGCGAGCGCGCCGGCTTCGAAGTCCGCGACGTGCACCCGACCCATTACGGCCGCATCTGCCCGATCGAGACGCCGGAAGGCCCGAATATCGGTCTGATCAACTCGCTGGCCACCTATGCCCGCGTCAACCAGTACGGCTTCATCGAGGCGCCGTACCGCAAGGTTCACGACGGCGTGGTCAGCAGCGACGTGGTCTACCTCTCGGCCATGGAAGAGGGCCGCTACACCGTGGCGCAGGCCAATTCCGGCCTGGATGCCGAAGGCCGCTTCACCGAGGAACTGGTGTCGTGCCGTCGGGCCGGCGACTTCGTCCTGGTGCCGCCCAACGAGATCAACATGATCGACGTGTCGCCGAAGCAGTTGGTTTCGGTCGCCGCCGCCTTGATCCCGTTCCTGGAAAACGACGACGCCAACCGCGCCCTGATGGGTTCGAACATGCAGCGTCAGGCGGTTCCGCTGATCCGCGCCGAGGCCCCCCTGGTGGGCACCGGCATGGAACAGGCGGTGGCGCGTGACTCCGGCGCCGCCATCACCGCCAAGCGGACCGGCATCGTCGATCAGGTCGATGCCACCCGCGTCGTCATCCGCGCCACCGAGGAAACTTCGGCGGCGGCTTCGGGTGTCGACATCTACAACCTGCTGAAGTTCCAGCGTTCCAACCAGAACACCTGCATCACCCAGCGTCCGCTGGTGAAGGTGGGCGATCTGATCACCAAGGGCGACATCATCGCCGACGGCCCCAGCACCCAGCTGGGCGAATTGGCGCTCGGCCGCAACGTGCTGGTCGCGTTCATGCCCTGGAACGGCTACAACTTCGAGGATTCCATCCTCATCTCCGAGCGCATCGTCCGTGACGACGTGTTCACCTCGATCCATATCGAGGAATTCGAGGTGATGGCCCGCGACACCAAGCTGGGCCAGGAAGAAATCACCCGCGATATTCCCAATGTGGGCGAAGAGGCTCTGAAGAACCTCGACGAAGCCGGCATCGTCTATATCGGGGCCGAGGTCAAGCCGGGCGACATCCTGGTGGGTAAGGTCACCCCCAAGGGCGAAAGCCCCATGACCCCGGAAGAGAAGCTGCTGCGCGCCATCTTCGGCGAAAAGGCCTCCGACGTGCGTGACACGTCGCTGCGTCTGCCGCCGGGCGTGTCGGGCACCATCGTCGAAGTTCGTGTCTTCTCGCGCCGTGGCGTCGAGAAGGACGAGCGCGCCCTGGCCATCGAACGGGCCGAAATCGAGCGTTTGGCCAAGGACCGCGACGACGAGCGCGGCATTCTGGAACGGAGCTTCTTCGCCCGTCTGAAGCAGCTTCTGCTGAGCCATAAGGTCGTTTCCGGTCCCAAGGGCATCAAGGCCGGCGTCGCGCTGACCGATGCCGTGCTGGACGAGCTGCACCCCACCGCCTGGCGCAACATCGCCATCGACGACGACGCCGTCATGGCCGATGCCGAGCAGTTGAAGCGTGCCTTCGACGCCCAGGTGGACAAGCTGCAGGAGCGCTTCGAGAACAAGGTCGAGAAGCTCCAGCGTGGCGACGAGCTGCCGCCCGGCGTGATGAAGATGGTCAAGGTGTTCGTGGCGGTGAAGCGCAAGCTGCAGCCGGGCGACAAGATGGCCGGACGTCACGGCAACAAGGGTGTCATCTCGCGCATCATGCCGCTGGAAGACATGCCCTACCTGGAAGACGGCCAGCAGGTCGACATCGTGCTGAACCCGCTGGGCGTGCCGTCGCGCATGAATGTGGGTCAGATCCTCGAGACCCATCTGGGTTGGGCCTGCGCCGGCCTCGGCCAGCAGATCGGGGAGATGCTCGCCCAGTACAAGCGCAACACCGCGACCATGGGCGATCTTCGTGCCAAGTTGAAAGACGTCTACGGCGACACTATCTATGACGACGAGATCGCAACCCTCGGCGACGACGAGATCACCGAGCTGGCCCATAACTTGATCCCCGGCGTGCCGATCGCGACGCCGGTGTTCGATGGCGCCCGCGAAAGCGACATCGTCGAGATGCTGGCCAAGGCCAACCGTTCGTCCTCGGGTCAGGTCACCCTGGTCGATGGCCGTACCGGCGAGCCCTTCGACCGCAAGGTCACGGTGGGCTACATCTACATGCTGAAGCTGCACCACTTGGTCGACGACAAGATCCACGCCCGCTCCATCGGCCCCTACTCGCTGGTCACCCAGCAGCCGCTGGGCGGCAAGGCCCAGTTCGGCGGCCAGCGCTTCGGTGAAATGGAAGTGTGGGCGCTGGAAGCCTACGGCGCAGCCTATACGTTGCAGGAGATGCTGACGGTCAAGTCGGACGACGTGTCCGGCCGCACCAAGGTCTACGAGGCCATCGTCCGCGGCGACGACACCTTCGAGGCCGGCATCCCCGAGTCGTTCAACGTTCTGGTCAAGGAACTCCGCTCCCTTGGCCTCAACGTCGAGCTGACTCAGCGCGACTTCTAAAATACGGACCCGGCGCGGGGGAAGGACACTTCCCCCGCCGCACCGAAAAGGTCACACGGGAGTATAAGCATGAACGAACTTATGAAGATCTTCGGTCAGGCCAGCGGCACGCAGGCTTTCGACCAGATCCGCATTTCCATCGCTTCGCCGGAGCGCATCCGCTCCTGGTCGTTCGGCGAGATCAAGAAGCCGGAAACCATCAACTACCGGACCTTCAAGCCGGAGCGCGACGGCCTGTTCTGCGCCCGCATCTTTGGCCCGATCAAGGATTACGAGTGCTTGTGCGGCAAGTACAAGCGCATGAAGTATCGCGGCATCATCTGCGAGAAGTGCGGCGTCGAAGTGACGCTGGCCAAGGTCCGGCGCGAGCGCATGGGCCATATCGAGCTGGCCAGCCCCGTCGCCCATATCTGGTTCCTGAAGTCGCTGCCGTCCCGCATCGGCCTGCTGTGCGACATGACCCTGAAAGACCTGGAGCGGATTCTCTATTTCGAGAATTACGTGGTGGTCGAGCCCGGCCTGACCCCGATGAAGCTGCGCGAACTGCTGACGGAAGAGCAGTACATGCGCGCCGTCGATGAGTTCGGCGAGGACGCCTTCACCGCCAAGATCGGCGCCGAGGCCATCCGCGACATGCTGACCGTCATCGATCTGGAGACCGAGAAGGCCCAGCTCAAGGTCGACCTCAAGGAGACCACCTCCGAGGCCAAGCGCAAGAAGCTGGTCAAGCGCCTGAAGCTGGTCGAAGCCTTCATGGAATCCGGCTCGCGTCCCGAGTGGATGATCCTGGAAGTCATTCCGGTGATCCCGCCGGAGCTGCGTCCGCTGGTCCCGCTGGACGGCGGCCGGTTCGCCACCTCCGACCTCAACGACCTCTATCGCCGCGTCATCAACCGCAACAACCGCCTGAAGCGGCTGATCGAGCTGCGCGCGCCCGAGATCATCGTGCGCAACGAAAAGCGCATGTTGCAGGAAGCCGTCGACGCCCTGTTCGACAACGGCCGTCGCGGCCGCGCCATCACCGGCGCCAACAAGCGTCCGCTGAAGTCGCTGTCCGACATGCTGAAGGGCAAGCAGGGCCGCTTCCGTCAGAACCTGTTGGGCAAGCGCGTCGATTATTCCGGCCGTTCGGTCATCGTGGTCGGTCCCGAGCTGAAGCTGCATCAGTGCGGCCTGCCCAAGAAGATGGCGCTCGAGCTGTTCAAGCCCTTCGTCTATTCCAAGCTCGAACTCTACGGCATGGCCACCACCATCAAGGCCGCCAAGCGCATGGTGGAAAAGGAGCGTCCCGAGGTGTGGGACATCCTGGAAGAGGTCATCCGCGAGCATCCCGTGATGCTGAACCGCGCGCCGACCCTGCACCGCCTGGGCATCCAGGCGTTCGAGCCGGTCCTCATCGAGGGCAAGGCCATCCAGCTGCATCCGCTGGTCTGCACCGCCTTCAACGCCGACTTCGACGGCGACCAGATGGCGGTCCACGTGCCGCTGTCGCTGGAAGCCCAGCTTGAAGCCCGCGTCCTGATGATGTCCACCAACAACATCCTGTCGCCCGCCAACGGCAAGCCGATCATCGTGCCGTCGCAGGATATCGTGCTCGGCATCTACTACATCACCATGGAGCGGGACGAGCAGCCCGGCCAGGCGATGAAGATCCGCAGCCTGGACGAGCTGAAGGGCGCCATCGCCAACAACTCGATCCTGTTCTACTGCCCGACCGATCCCAACGCCAAGATCGACACCAAGGACCTGGACGGCCTGCTGGACCGCATCGCCCGGCGCGACGTGACGGCTCACCGCCGCGTCAACGTCACCGGCAAGGACGCCCTGGAAGCCGGCCTCAAGAGCGGCGCCCTGCGCCTGTTCAACGTGGAGAATCCCGGCACCCTCTACAACGTCACCGGCGCCGACGAGGCCGAGAAGGCCATCAAGGCCAACAAGGCCATCCTCTACCGGGTGCCGGTGTTCGTGAACATGGCCGAGATCGAGCAGGCCCTGACGGAAAAGACCGTCACCCTGCATTCCAAGATCCGCGCCCGCTTCCACACCGTGGATTCCGAGGGCACGCCGGTCATCCAGATCGTCGACACCACTCCGGGTCGCATGATGCTGTCGGTGATCCTGCCGCGGAACAAGAACGTGCCGTTCTCGCTGATCAACCGCCTTCTCACCAAGAAGGAGATCCAGAACGTCATCGACGTGGTCTACCGCCATTGCGGCCAGAAAGAGACGGTCATTTTCGCCGACCGCATCATGGGCCTGGGCTATTCCAACGCCTTCAAGGCCGGCATCTCCTTCGGCAAGGACGATCTGGTCATCCCGCCCGAGAAGGGTCAGCTGGTCGGCGACACCGAAGAGAAGGCCAAGGAATACGAGCAGCAGTACCAGGACGGCCTGATCACCCAGGGCGAAAAGTACAACAAGGTGGTCGACGCCTGGTCCAAGTGCACCGACGACGTCGCCGACGCCATGATGCGCCAGATCTCGTCCTTGAAGCCCGGCAAGCCCATCAACTCCGTCTACATGATGGCCCATTCCGGCGCGCGAGGTTCCGCCGCCCAGATGAAGCAGCTGGCCGGCATGCGCGGCCTGATGGCCAAGCCGTCGGGCGAGATCATCGAGACCCCGATCATCTCGAACTTCAAGGAAGGCCTCTCCGTGCTGGAGTACTTCAACTCCACCCACGGCGCCCGTAAGGGTCTGGCCGACACCGCCTTGAAGACGGCGAACTCGGGCTACCTGACCCGCCGTCTGGTCGATGTCGCCCAGGACGCAATCATCTGCGAGGAGGATTGCGGCAGCACCAACGGCCTGACCGTGTCGGCGGTGATCGAAGGCGGCGAGGTCATCGCCTCGCTGGCCGAACGCATCCTCGGCCGCTCGGCGTCGCGCGACATCGTCAGCCCGCTGACCGGCGAGGTCATCGTCAAGTCCGCCCAGATGATCCAGGAGGCCGAGGTCGAGGCCATCGACGCCGCCGGCATCGAGACCGTGATCATCCGCTCGGTTCTGACCTGCGACTCCGAGGAAGGCGTCTGCGGCACCTGCTACGGCCGCGATCTGGCCCGTGGCACCCGCGTCAATGTGGGCGAAGCGGTGGGCGTCATCGCCGCCCAGTCCATCGGCGAGCCCGGCACCCAGCTGACCATGCGCACCTTCCATATCGGTGGTGCGGCCCAGCGTGGCGCCGAGCAATCCAACATCGAAGCCTCGCTCGACGCCACCATCCAGTTGGTCAACCGCAATCTGGTGGTCAACTCGTCGGGCAACAGCATCGTCATGAGCCGGAATTGCGAAATCATCCTGCTCGACGGCAACAGCCGCGAACGCGCCCGTCACCGTGTCCCCTACGGCGCCAAGCTGCTGACGGACGAGGGCCAGAAGGTCGCGCGCGGCACCAAGCTGGCCGAGTGGGACCCCTACACCCTGCCGATCATCACCGAGCGGGCGGGCGTGGCCCACTACGTGGACATCACCGAGGGTCTGTCCATGCGCGAAGTGGTCGACGAGGCCACCGGCATCGCCAGCAAGGTCGTCATCGACTGGAAGCAACAGCCCCGTGGCGCCGAGCTGCGTCCGCGCGTCACCCTGCGTGACGAAAAGGGCGAGGAAGTGGTGCTGGCCAACGGTCTGGAAGCCCGCTACTTCATGTCGGTGGACGCCATCCTGTCGGTGGAGAACGGCACCAAGGTCAACGCCGGCGACGTGTTGGCCCGCATCCCGCGCGAATCCTCCAAGACCCGCGACATCACCGGCGGTCTGCCGCGTGTGGCCGAGTTGTTCGAGGCGCGCAAGCCCAAGGACCACGCCATCATCTCCGACATCGACGGCCGCGTCGAATTCGGCAAGGACTACAAGTCCAAGCGCCGGATCATGGTGGTCCCCGAGGACGGCGACGCCTTCGAGTACTTGATCCCCAAGGGCAAGCACATCTCGGTGCAGGAAGGCGACTACGTCCGCCGCGGCGACCCGCTGATGGACGGCAACCCGGTGCCGCATGACATCCTGAAGGTTCTGGGTGTCGAGGCGCTGGCGCAGTACCTGATCAACGAGATCCAGGAGGTCTATCGTCTCCAGGGCGTGAAGATCAACGACAAGCACATCGAGGTGATCGTTCGCCAGATGCTGCAGAAGGTCGAGATCACCGATGGCGGCGACACCACGCTGCTGGTGGGCGAGCAGGTCGACCGGGTCGAGTTCGACATCGAGAACTCCAAGGCGATCCGCGAGAAGGGCCGCCCGGCCTCGGGCACCCCGGTGCTCCAGGGCATCACCAAGGCCAGCTTGCAGACCCACTCCTTCATCTCGGCGGCGTCGTTCCAGGAAACCACCCGCGTCCTCACGGAAGCGGCGGTGTCCGGCAAGGTCGACTCGCTCCAGGGCCTGAAGGAAAACGTCATCGTCGGCCGTCTGATCCCCGCCGGTACCGGCGCGGTGATGAACCGCCTGCGCGAAATTGCCGCCAAGCGCGACAAGGACATGCAGGACCTGGAAGCCGCCAACGCCGTCCCGGCTATCGCCGCCGACGGTCCGGCGCCGGAAGCTCCCCCGGCCGCCGAATAGGCTTCGGTTGAAACGAAAAACCCCCGCCTCGGTGACGAGGCGGGGGTTTTGTTTTGGTTCCCTCCCTCTCCCTTCGGGAAGAGGGAGTCAGCAGGAGAACAACACCGGCAAGGCCATATGGGCGAGGACGTGGCGGGTACCGGCGCCGGCCTTGCCGGTGAACGACAGGACCTTGCCCACATGCCCGCCGATCACCAGCAGGTCGGCGTCCACGTCGTAGGCCCGCGACAGCAGCGTGTCCATGACCCCCAGATCCTCGGTCATCACCCGCTCGCCCCGCGCCGGCAGGCCATGGGCCAGCAGATGGTCGATGATGTTCACCGCTGGGGTGGTGGCGTCCTTGGTGACGAGGTCGCGCCGGTAGACCACCAGCAGTTCCTTGACGCCTTCGATCAACGGCAGCGAATCATGCAGGGCGCGCGAGGCCTGCTTGCCCGACCGCCAGCCGATCACCACCTTCTGCCCGATGGGAGCGCCCTTGCCGTCGGCGGGCGCCACCAGCACCGGACGCCCCGAATCCAGGATGATCTTCTGCACCATGGTGGGCGGCACGTGCGTCCCCTGGGACGCCGGCTGGGACAGCACCACCAGATCCACGTAGTGGCAACAGAACACCGCCTCGGCGGTCATGTCCTCGGCGCCGCCGTGATCGATCTGCCACCAGCGGGTCTCCAGCCCCTCGGTGGCGGCCGCGAAGGCCGCCTTGGCCGCCTCGGCAGTCGCCAGCAGCGCCTCGCTGGGACGATGGGCCAGCAGGGCGGGGGTATAAAGCTCGTTGCGGGCGAACAGCCCGGTCAGCCGGGCGCCGAACCGGCGCGCCTGCGCCACCGCCAGCGCCAGACCGGGGCTCGTGCTCGTGTCGCCGTCCACATGAACGAGAATGTCCTTGATGCTCATAATCCCCCCTGCCCGGAACATTTCGCCGGTTCATGGTAGTTCAACGCCGGAACGGCTTGGCGTCAAGCAAAATTCCGTAATTCGGTATTGGATTGCCGAATTGGGCGGCAAGGCGCTTCAAACGCAACCTCCTCTTCGCCGTCATGCGCGGGCTCGTCCCACGGCTGTCCGGCTTAATTTTCTTGAACCGGCCCCGATCCATTGGACAGCGCGGCTTCCCGGCCAGGCCATCTTGGATGGACACGGATTCTTTACCACCAAGACACCAAGGACACCAAGAGAGCGGAGCGGCCGCGTCGCTTCGGGTTTCATCGACGCTTTGATCAATTTATGGCCCGCTTCGCGAACGGAAGGCGACACGACGCCACCCAGAAGGCCTCTTGGTGTCCTTGGTGTCTTGGTGGTGAATAACGACGCCAGCCCCAAGCAAGGCTGTCTGAATTTGAACCTGACAGCCGTGGGCTTGTCCCGCGTATCCACGCGGTGCGACATGCTCGGACGGTTACGGGACGGAACGGCGTGGATGGCCGGGACAGGCCCGGCCAAGACGGCTGAAAAGGGATTTTACTCAGCCCCCCTCAGTCACCCAGCCGCAGCCGGTCAGCGCCGCTCGCATATGCTCGGGCACCGGCGCCTCCGCCGTGATCGCCGGTTTGTCGGGGTCATAGGGAACCGCGACGGCGCGGGAATGGAGGTGCAGCCGGTCGCCGGCCAGGGTTCCCGTCCCGCGTCCATAGATGGCGTCGCCCACCAGGGGATGGCCGATGGCGGCGCAATGGGCGCGGATCTGATGGGTGCGCCCGGTGAGCGGCTGGCATTCCAGCCAGGACAGCCGCCCGTCGCTGCCCAGCAGCCGCCACTGGGTGACCGAAGCCAGACCGTTGCGGTCGGTCTCCATGCGCCAGCCGAACTTGGCTTCCCGCTTCTTCAGCGGCAGGTCGATCAGCCCCTCCTCCTGGCGCGGCTTGCCCACCACCACCGCCCAATAGGTCTTGTCCACCTTGCCGGCGGCGAACAACGCGCCCAGCGCCGCCAGCGCCTTGCGGTGGCGGCCCAGCACCAGACAGCCCGAAGTCTCGCGGTCGAGCCGGTGCGCCAGCTCCGGCGCTCGCGGCAGGCCGAAACGCAGCGCGTCGAGATACAGTTGCAGATGGTCGCCCCCCTTGGGGCCGGCATGCACCGCCAGCCCGGCGGGCTTGTCGATGATCACGATGGAGGCGTCGCGATACAGGACGCGGGCTTGCAGCTCTTCTGGGGTCATGCCCCGATATATACTAAGCCTTGGCCTGGTAGTAGAGATTCTGGACGTGGACACCGGCGGCAAAGAACACCCAGCGTTCCGCCAGCAGGCCGGCGAACTGACTCGCCACCGCCACCGCCAGCAAGGCCCCGCCCGTGCCGCCCAGGCTGGCCGCCAGCAGCGCCGCCGGCACGGCGAAGCCGGCCAGGATGAAGAACACGGTCAGGCCCCGCACCGTCCCGGCCCCGCCGGGCGCGGTGAATTCGATGGTGTTGAAGCTTTGCCCCATGAAGCCTTGAGTGATCTGGCGGATCTGGGGATGGTGGGTGCCGATGGCGGTCTTCAGCGACGAACGGAACCGCACATGGCCGTTGCGGCGAACCTGATACAGCCGGGTCGCCATGGCCAGCAGGGTAGCCGCCAAGGCGTCGGCCACCAGGAAGTCGCGCAGCACGCTGTCCATCAGACCGGCATAGGCGGCGGCCAGGGTGAAGCCCGAGCTTAAGCCCATCAGCAGGAAGTTGATCACCGTCCAGCTGGACGACCACTGGCGGATGAACTTGACGCAGGCATAGATCATGCCGGTGCAGACGAACAGCACCAGCGCGGCAGCGGCGGCGGCGAAGCCCAGCGCCATGGGCAGGTCCAGCGCCTTGCCGTTGGCGAACACCATCAGCACCGGCGTCCAGCCCAGCCAATGGTCCAGCGCGTAGAGGAGGGTCAGGCCGCACACCGCCGGGATCAGGATCACTTCGCGCGACAGCCACGAGGTCCGCCACTTCGCCGCCGACCGCCAAGCCCGCTGGGGATTGGCGAGGTGGAAGAACGAGGCCACCAGCCCGAGGCCCAGCAGGGCCAGGGCCAGGGCGCTGCCCAGGGCATAGAAGGCGCCACTTTCACCGCTGGGGCCGGAGCCGATCACGAAGAAGAACTGCGCCGTCACCAGGGCGATCAGCAGGCCCTGGCCGGTGCCGATCAAGGTGGTGAGGAAGAGGACGGAGAATGCGGGTCTCATGGGATCACCAGCCCGACAGGTCGTCGATGGAGGGCGCGTTGAAGCTAGGACGCGGCAGTTCGCCCTCGATCTTCAGCGGGTTATCGGCGCGGACCAGCTCGTCCTTGTGGAGCGTCATGCTGATCTTGCGCCGGGGCAGGTAGTGGTTGGCCGGATTGGTCCCCCATTCCGGCATCAGCTGGAAGCCGCCGTAATCGCGGATGGCCTTGGCCGCCTCGGACTCGGGGTCGTTGATGTCACCGAAGATGCGCGCCGCCGGCGGGCAGGCCAGGACGCAGGCCGGCTTGCGCCGGTCCTCGGCCAGGGTGGTGTCAGTGATGCGGTCGACGCAGAGCGTGCACTTCTTCATCACGCCTTGGACCGGGTCGAACTCGCGGGCGCCGTAGGGGCATGACCACGAGCAGTATTTGCAGCCGATGCACTTGTCGTAATCCACTAGGACGATGCCGTCCTCTTCCCGCTTATAGCTGGCGCCGGTGGGGCAGACCGGCACGCAGGGCGGTTCCTCGCAATGCAGGCAGCTCTTGGGGAAGTGGATGGTCTCGGTGTTGGGATAGGTGCCGCATTCATAGGTCTGGACGCGGTTGAAGAACACCCCCGTGGGATCGGCGCCATAGGGATTCTGGTCGGTCAGCGGCCCCGCCCAGCCCGAGGTGTTCCACTCCTTGCACGAGGTGACGCAGGCGTGGCAGCCGACGCAGACATTGAGGTCGATGACCAGGGCGAGCTGAACCTTGCTCATGATGGTTGCCCCTCAATGACCACGACCTCGTCATGCCCGGACTTGATCCGCGACTGTCCGGCCACGTCATCCCAGACGGACGCGGATTCTTTACCACCAAGGCACCAAGGACACCAAGAGAGCGGAGTGGCCGCATCGATTCGGGTTTCATCCCCGCCCTGATAAAATAACGGTCCGCTGCGCGGACGGAAGCCGAAGCGGCGCCCCCCAGGAGACCTCTTAGTGTCCTTGGTGCCTTGGTGGTGAATGACAACGCCAGCCCCAAACCAGCCGCTCGATTTAAACCGGACGGCCGTGGACTTGAACCGGGCATCCACGTGGTGCTGCGGCATTGCAGCCGGTGGTGCGGATGGGCGTGGATCACCGGGACAAGCCGGGTGATGACGGCAGTGGCGGCTCATTTGCCCTTCCTCCCCGCCATGAAGGCGCGGACCTTGCTCTTGAAGCCGATGGTCTGGCCGGGAACCGGGGGCATGGGATCGAATTGGGGCCAGCTTTCCTCGGCCTCGCCCGGCTGGCAGGCCGTCACCCGCACCTTGAGGTCGTACCATGCCGCCTGACCGGTGACCGGGTCGGAGTTGGAGATGGCGATGGACCCCGCCATGTTGGGCAGTTCCTCGGTGATCAGGTGATTGAGCAGGAAGCCCTTCCTGGCCTCGTTGGCGTCGGGGTCGAGGCCCCAGGCGCCGGAGGCCTTGCCGACGGCGTTCCAGGTCCACACCGTGCCGGGTTCCAGCGCCTCGCTGAAGCGGGCCTGGCAGCGGACCTTGCCCCACGGGCTTTCCACCCACACCCAGGCGCCGTCGCCGAAATTGCCCACCGTCCCCACCTTGGGGTGGACGAACAGCACGTTGCTGGTGTGGATCTGGCGCAGCCAGGCGTTCTGCGAATCCCAGGAATGGTACATGGCCATGGGCCGCTGGGTCAGCGCCGCCAGCGGGAAGGCGCTGCTGTCGGATTTTCCCCATTCCAGCGGGGCGTAATAGAACGGCAGCGGATCGAAGAAGGTCTTGACCCGTTCGCGCAGCCGGTCGGGCGGCTGCTTGCCGCGCCACTTGCCCTCGCCCGCCAGCCGGAACTTCTGCAACACCTCGGAGTAGATGTGCGGGATGATGGGATCGGTGTAGCGCACCAGACGGTGGCGATAGGCCCAGTCCAGATAGCCCTTGTTCCAGTTGCGCATGTACTGGTAGCTGCGTGGCAATTCGTGGTGATAGTGGTTGTTGTTGCGGGCGTACATGTCCCACTGGTTGGGGTTGGGTTCGCCCACCAGGAACTTCTCGCCCGCCTTGCCGCGCCAGCCCGACAGGAAGCCGATGCCGGACCCCGGTTCGGTCTCGAAATTGACGATGAAGTCGGGATAGTCGCGGAACTTGCGCGAGCCGTCCTTGTTGGTGAAGCCGGGCAGCTTGAGGCGGGTGGCCAGTTCGATGACCACCTCCTGGAACGGCTTGGTGTCACCCAGCGGCGGCAGGATCGGCACCCGGACCGAATCCACCGGCCCGTCGAACTCGGAAATGGGCCGGTCGAGGATGCTCATGACGTCGTGACGTTCGAGATAGCTGGTGTCGGGCAGCACCAGGTCGGCGAAGGCCACCGTCTCGGACTGGAAGGCGTCGCACACCACCAGGAACGGGATCTTGTAGGCGCCGCTCTCGTCCTTGTCGGTGAGCATCTTGCGCACCTCGGACGTGTTCATGCTGGAGTTCCACGCCATGTTGGCCATGAACAGCAACATGGTGTCGATGGGATAGGGATCGCCCTTCCAGGCGTTGGTGATGGCGTTGTGCATCAACCCGTGGACCGACAGCGGGAACTCCCAGGAAAAGCCCTTGTCCAGCCGGATGGCCTCGCCCTGGGCGTCCACCGACAGGTCGTCGGGATCGGCCGGCCAGCCCAGGGGCGTTCCGGTCAGCGGCTCGCCGGCCTTGATGGCCTGCGGCCCCTTGGGTGGCTTGGGACAGGGCGGGATCGGCCGGGGAAACGGCGCCTTGTGGCGGAAGCCGCCGGGGCGGTCGATGGTGCCCAGCAGGGTCATCAGGATGGCTAGCGCCCGGATGGCGTGGAAGCCGTTGGAATGGGCGGCCAGTCCGCGCATGGCGTGGAAGGCCACCGGATTGCCGGTGACCTTGTCGTGCTCGACGCCCCAGGAATCGGTCCAGGCGATGGGGAGTTCGATGGTCTGGTCGCGCGCCGTCACCCCCATCTCGTGGGCGAGACGGCGGATAGTGTCGGCGGGAATGCCGGTGATGCCCTCGGCCCAGTCGGGGGGGTAGTCCTTGACCCGCTCCTTGAGCAGTTGGAAGGACGGCTTGACCGGGGTGCCATCGTCCAGGGTGTAGACGCCCATCAGGCGGCCGTCGGTGCCAGCGCTGCGCGAGATCACCGGCCGGTCGCTGTGGCGGTCCCACCACAGCTTGTCGGGCGTCTCGAAGGTGTCGGGCCGCACCGGCACGTCGGGATCGCGCACGAACAACCCGTGGTCGTCGCTGGCGGAGTCCTGGTTCACCAGCTCGGCGGCGTTGGTGTAGCGGATGAGGAATTCGCGGTCGAACAGGCCCAGCTCGATGATCTCGTGGATCAGGGCCAGCAGCAGCGCCCCGTCGGTGCCGGGACGGATGGGAACCCATTCGTCGGCGATGGCGGCATAGCCGGTGCGCACCGGATTGACCGCGATGAAGCGGCCGCCCGAGCGCTTGAACTTGCCCAGCTCCATCTTCATGGGGTTGGAGTGGTGGTCCTCGGCGGTGCCGATCATGATGAACAGCTTGGCCCGCTCCAGGTCGGGGCCGCCGAACTCCCAGAAGCTGCCGCCGATGGTGTAGATCATGCCGGCCGCCATGTTGACCGAGCAGAAACCGCCATGGGCGGCGTAGTTGGGGGTGCCGAACTGCTTGGCGAACAGGCCGGTCAGCGCCTGCATCTGGTCGCGGCCGGTGAACAGGGCGAACTTCTTGGGATCGGTGGCGCGCAAATGGCCCAACCGCTCGGCCAGGGTGGCGAACGCCTCCTCCCAGCTGATGGGCTCGAACTGGCTGGTGCCGCGCTCGGCGCCGTCCTTGCGCTTCAAGGGAACGGTCAGCCGCGCCGGCGAGTACTGCTTCATGATGCCGGACGCGCCCTTGGCGCACATCACCCCCTTGTTGAGCGGGTGGTCGGGATTGCCCTCGATATAGCGGATCTCGCCGTCACGCAAATGCACCCGGATGCCGCAGCGGCAGGCGCACATATAGCAGGTGGTGGTCTTGACCTCGGACCGCCCGAGTTCGGAATCCGGTATGGACGCGGGATCCCTCATGCCAATTCCCCTCCTCATTCGCCATAGCTGCCGTTGGCGCAGATTACTTTAGAACGTTCTAATAAGGCAACCGGGAAAGCTTTGTTCCCTCGCCCGCTTGCGGGAGAGGGAGGGACCCGCCGCGCAGCGGTGGGAGGGTGAGGGCCTCTCTCCGTCCCATCCGACTCATTCGCTGACGCGAGGCCCGCGCTGCCGCACGGGCCGCCCTCACCCGACCCTCTCCCGCAAGCGGGAGAGGGAGACACCCCGAAGCCTTGCCGGTGTTCATCTTCCTGGTCGGCCTTGCGCTTCGCAACCTGCTCAAGATGAAGTGATCCATCGTTCACACAACAGCAAGGGAGACACGAATGAACACGAATGAACACGAATGTTTTTAATCGAGATTACGCCATCATAGGCTTGGCCAAACATCGCAAGACCACACGCCGCCCACTCTGGCATGAAGATTGATCGGCATATTCTTATTCGTGTTCATTCGTGTTCATTCGTGTCCTTGATTCTGCCGGCCGAGCAGGCATCGCCCCCGGAGCCCGACCACCAACAGCCGTCGTCACCGGGCTTGTCCCGGTGATCCACGCCCATCCGCACCTCAGGCTGCCATGCGACGGCACCACGTGGACCCCCGTGTCAAGCACGGGGGTGACGAGACTGGGGAGCGGGGAATCGCCCCCTCCAAACGCCGGATTCGTGGCGGGCAATTCCCCCTCACCCTGCCCTCTCCCTCGAGGGAGGGGGAAAAAGGCCCTTACCCCACGCCCATGTCGGTGCGGACCTTGGCGATGGCGCCTTGGAGGACATGTTCCTTCAGCGCCAGGGTGGGTTCGTTGAACAGCACCGATTTCAGCCAGTCGTAACCCAGCAGCAGCAGCGCCTCGTCGTCGGTCTTGACGATCTCCACCGCCTCGGGGGCGATTTCGTAGGATTCGAGGAAGCGGGTGTTGAACACGAAGCTGCGGAAGGCGTCCACGTCGGCGGTGGCCATGAAGAACATCTTGCGGGTCTGGATCGAGGGTGCCTTGCCCATGGGACCGCCCATGCTGCTCCACGACGTCATCTTCATCAGGATGTCGATCCAGCCGCGGTCGACCCGCTCGTTCTCGGCCACCTGCTGCTCGGCCTTGTAGGCGGCGACGTTCTGGACGTGGTCCTCGGAATGGCCCTTGCAGTGGGGTTCGGAGACGATGAAGTTGAAGTCCTCCTTGGCCTCGGCCTCCTTCATCTTCATGGAGACCACGCCCAGGGGGTAATAGCGGCAGGTGGCGGGCCGCGCGGCGTAGACCGAGCAACCCGCGTCGGTGACGAAGGCGCAGGCGCCCTTGCCGGCGGCGCCGGCCATCTTCAGCTTGGCCACCGGCAGGTTGGACTTGTCGAAGGTGGCGGGCACGGTGTACTCGGCCAGGAACTGGGCCGGCCGCACCCCGAAATGCTTGGACAGCCGCAGAATGTCCAGCGGGGTCAGGGTGATGTCGGCGCCGTGGCAGCATTCGTTCCAGCACGACACGCCCTTGTGGCAGCGGAAGCAGAAAGTGTCCTCGGCATTCAGCCGCACCGGGTTGACCGGGGTGCCGCCCTCGCCGCGCACCGCGTCGAAGACCTCCAGTTGCAGATCGGGCTCGGCCGGCACATAGGTGCTGGCGGCCAGTTCCTCCTCGTCGATGTAGTAGTCCTCGTCGTCGTCGGGGGTGCGGGGCACGTTGGTCATGGGGGGCACTCTCTGATCGGGGAATGGCTGTCCTGGAGACAAGTCGGGGCGCCGGCAAGCCGGCGCCCCGTCAGGTCATCGACGTCGCAGGGAAGGGCTCAGTGGCCCTGCCCCTGGTAACGCTTCTCGACCATGTCCACATGGGGGCGCTTGAAGCACTGCCAGTCGCCGGTGTCGGGATCGATGCGGCTGTTGACGAAGCACTTCCACTCGGCCTCGTTCAGCTTGGGATAGTCGGCGCGGTAGTAGAAGCCCGGATAGCGGGTCTCCTGGCGGAACATGATGTGCCGCAGATGCGCCTCGGCGGTGACGATGCGGTGGTAGTTCTCCCAGGCCCGCATCAGTTCGTGCAGATCCTTGGCGCGCATCTTCTTGCTGTCTTCCTTGAGCATGGTCAGGTAGTTGAGACCCATCTCAAGCAGCTTGCCGTTGGTGTTGTAGTAGGTGGACACGCCGGCCACATACTCGTCCATCAGCTTCTGCAAGCGCATCTGGAGCATGCGCGGCAGGATGTAGTTGGGGTTCACGTCCTCGGCGGTGGTCTTGTCCTTGTGCTCGAGATAGGTGCGAACCGGCTGATAGATCTCTTCGGTGATGGCCTTGATGTCGCCCTTGAGCTCGGGCTTGAAGTCCTTGTGGTCGCGCACGAACTTGACCATGTTCTTGGCGGCGATGCGGCCTTCGGCATGGGAGCCCGACGAGAACTTGTGGCCCGACGCGCCGACGCCGTCGCCGGCGGTGAACAGGCCCTTGACGGTGGTCATGCGGTTGTAGCCCCACTTCCACTCGGCCGGCGAATTGAGGTCCTCGGGACCCGACACCCAGATGCCGCAACAGCCGGAATGGCTGCCCAGCAGGTAGGGCTCGGTCGGCATCAGCTCGGACGGGGTCTTTTCGGGGCGGATGTTGTTGCCCGCCCAGACACCGGCCTGACCGATGCACATGTCGAGGAAGTCTTCCCAGGCCTCAGCCTCCAGGTGCTTGATCTCCTGGGGGGTCATGGTCTCGGCCAGCTTGGCCATGGCGTCCGGGGTCTGCATCAGGATCGGGCCACGGCCTTCCTTCATTTCCTTCAGCATGGCGTGGTTGCGCAGGCAGGTCGGCACCACCGTCGCCTTGTCGTAGGGGGCGAACTCGGCCAGCATCTCGGCGTTCTTGACCACGTAGTCCTCGCCGAAGCCGTTGGTGGCCTTGGACTTGAACAGCAGGAACCACGCGCCCACCGGGCCGTAGCCGTCCTTGAAGCGGGCGGGAACGAAGCGGTTTTCCATCATGGTCAGCTCGGCGCCCACTTCCGCCGCCATGGCGTAGGTGGAGCCGGAATTCCACACCGGATACCAGGTGCGGCCGTTGCCCTCGCCGGTGGAGCGCGGGCGGAAGCAGTTCACCGCGCCGCCGGCCACGTCCAGGATGGTGTTGGCGCGGAAGACGTACAGCTTGTGCTCGCGCACCGAGAAGCCGACGGCGCCGGCGATGCGGTTGGGCTCGTTCTTGTCGAGCAGCATCTTCACGATGAAGCAGCGCTCGATGATGTTGTCGATGCCCAGGGCCTTCTTGGCGGCTTCGGCGACGATGGTCTTGTAGCCCTCGCCGTTGATCATGATCTGCCACTTGCCGGAGCGGACCGGCTTGCCGCCGTCCTTCAGCGCCACGCCCTCGGTGCTCTTGTCCTTCCAGATGGGCAGGCCCCATTCCTCGAACATATGCACCGAATCGTCCACATGGCGACCCACGTCGTAGACCAGGTCGTCGCGGGTGATGCCCATCAGGTCGGCCGACACCATGCGGCAGTAATCGGCCGGATCGCGGTCGGGGCCGAGATAGGTGTTGATGGCGGACAGACCCATGGCGACGGCGCCGGAGCGGTCCATGGCGGCCTTATCCACCAGGGTGATCTTGGCGTCGGGCGCCCAGCGGCGGGCCTCGAAGGCGGCGCCGCAAGCGGCCATGCCGCCGCCGATGATCAGAATGTCGGTATCGATTTCAATAATCTCGGGATTGCCGAAGCTATATTCGGTCATCGTCGTTTCCTTCCCTTGGAAGCGCAGTCCTGTTGCTGTTCTGGTGCCGTCGCGGCGTCAGATGCTGGGCAGGGTCTTGCCGGTCTCGGTGAACAGCAGGTTGTCGTCCAGGCTGCCCGGAGCCGACTTGCCGGCATAGGGGTCGATGGAGCCAACCGGCGTGGTGCGAACCGGGAACTTGAAGCGCTTCACTTCGCCGTCGCGGAACTTGATGGTCCACATGATGGCGCTGTCGGTCCGCATGGGAATGACGGCACCGCCCATCGGAACGAAGTCCTGGTAGGCGCGAACCTCGATCGCCTGCTGCGGGCAAGCCTTGACGCAGCACTGGCATTCCCAGCACTGATCCGGCTCTTGATTGAAGGCCTTCATCCGGGCGGTATCGAGCTTCATGAGATTATTGGGGCAAATATACATGCAGGCGGTGACCGTGCCGCCCTTGCAGCCGTCGCACTTTTCAGTATGGACAAACGTGGGCATTAAAACCTCCCCTATTGCCTTTTCGGCGGGTCTCCCTCTCGTCGCCAGATCGTTGCCCGCAGGAGCGGCGGCACGCTGCCACCACGCCTCCGAGGTCGATCAGCTATTTCCTCTTTATATTACGCATATTACATATTTGCAATACGTGAGATAAGGCCGGAGTTAGACAATTTCGTTAACTCTGGAATTCCCGTAACGAAACACCGGATGTGGCGGAAATCATGAAAGAATCGGAATTACCCTCCCCTCCTTCGCTGGCCGAACTGACCGAGCGGCTGATCGCCTTCCGCGACGCCCGCGACTGGAAACAGTTCCACACGGTGAAAAATCTGATCGTCTCGCTGGCGCTGGAAGCCGCCGAGCTGATGGAGGTCACCCAATGGAAAACCGATGCCGAGGTCGAGCTCGCCATGGCCGAACCGACCATCAAGGCCCGGTTGGAGGAGGAATGCGCCGACGTCTTCCTCTACCTGCTGCTGCTGGCCGAACGCCTCGGCATCGACCTGGCGCGGGCGGGAGCGGCCAAGATCGCGGTCAACGAGTCGAAGTACCCGGTGGCCAAATCCCGGGGCAACACGCGGAAATATAACGAGCTTTACTAAATAAGCAGATTCTTGTGGAAAAGATCTGTAATTTAGATTTTCATAATGTGAGACGAGAGGCCCGTCAGAGGCGTCCGCAAAAATGAGAGATGGGAGTGCTGGAGACATGTCCAAGCTGGTGCAGCCTCATGGCGGCGGCGCGCTCAAGCCGTTGCTGTTGCCCGAAATCGAACGCAAGGAAGAGCTGAAGCGCGCGGGCAGCTTGCGCCCGGTTCCCATGACCAGTCGCGAGACCTCCGACGTCATCATGCTGGCCATGGGGGCCTACACCCCGCTGGACGGCTTCATGGGGTCCAAGGACTGGAGGGGCGTCTGCGCCGAGATGCGCACCGAGTCCGGCCTGTTCTGGCCGATCCCCATCACCCTGTCGTGCAGCCGCGAACTGGCCAAGGCCATCAAGGACGACGAGGAGGTGGCGCTGGTGGACGGCGACACCGGCGAGATCATGGCGACCATGGTGGTCTCGGAAAAATACGAGATCGACCGCGCCTTCGAGTGCCAGCACATCTACCGCACCACCGACCCCAAGCATCCCGGCGTCGAGAAGGTCAACGAGCAAGGCCCGGTCAACCTGGCCGGACGGGTGAGCTGCCTGTCCGAGGGCGAGTACCCCGCCAAGTACAAGGGCCTTTATCTGCGCCCGGCCGAATCGCGCGCCATCTTCGCCGAAAAGGGCTGGTCGCGGGTCGCCGCCTTCCAGACCCGCAACCCCATGCACCGCTCGCACGAGCATCTGGCCAAGATCGCGGTCGAGGTCTGCGACGGGGTGTTCATCCATCAGGTGCTGGGCAAGCTGAAGCCCGGCGACATTCCCGCCGAAATCCGCACCAAGGCCATCCAGGCCATGATCGAGGGCTATTTCGTGCCCGGAACGGTGATCCAGGCCGGCTATCCCATCGAGATGCGCTACGCCGGCCCACGGGAAGCCCTGATCCACGCCCTGATCCGCCAGAATTTCGGCTGCTCGCACCTGATCGTCGGCCGCGACCATGCCGGGGTCGGCGACTATTACGGCCCGTTCGACGCCCAGCACATCTTCGACACCCTGGCGCCGGGAGCGCTGGAGACCCAGCCGCTGAAGATCGACATCACCTTCTTTTGCAAGAAGTGCTACGGCATGGCCACCGCCAAGACCTGCCCCCACGGCAAGGAGGATCAGGTCAACATCTCCGGCACCAAGCAGCGCGAGATGCTGTCCAAGGGCGAGCCCATCCCGCCGGAATTCAGCCGTCCCGAGGTGGTGGCCATCCTGCGCGAATACTACGCCAGTTTGTGAAGGGCGAGCCCCGCGATTGAGATACCAGGATCGACGCGCCAGAAGGCGCGGAGTTGCGGGCAAGGCCCGGCGCCGCTTGTGCGGCGAAAGCCAAGGGATGCGAAACGCATCCCGCCCGGCGATTGAGGGACAAAAACAAGCGGGGAGAGGGACATGACCGATAAACAACCGCAAAGCCGAACCATCATGGTGGTCGGCGGCGGCATCGCCGGCATCACCGCCGCGGTCGAGGCGGCCGAGGCCGGCTACGACGTGGTCATGGTGGAGAAGTCGCCGACGCTCGGCGGCCGCGTCGCCCAGATGAACCGGTATTTCCCCAAGCTGTGCCACCCCACCTGCGGCCTGGAAATCAACTACCAGCGCATCAAGACGTCCAAGCGCATCAACCTGTTCACCCTGTCCACCGTGGCGGCGGTCAAGGGCTCGGCCGGCGCCTACACGGTGACGGTCAAGACCGAGCCCCGCTTCGTCAAGCCCAACTGCACCGCCTGCGGCGATTGCGCCCAGGTCGCCGAGACCGCGATCGCCGATCCCTTCAATTACGGCATGAAGACGGTCAAGGCAGCATGGCTGCCCCATACCATGGCCTTCCCCATGCGCTATGTGGTGGCCCCCGAGGTGGTGAGGACGCCGGAAGGCGAGCGGATCAAGGCGGCCTGCAAGATCGGCGCGGTCGATCTCGACGACCAGGGCGCCAGCTTCGACCTGGAGGTGGGCGCCATCGTCTGGGCCACCGGCTGGAAGCCCTATCCCGCCGCCAACCTGACCGCCTATCGCTGGGCCGAGCTGCCCAACGTCATCACCAATGTGGAGATGGAGCGCCTCGCCTCGCCCGACGGCCCCACCGGCGGCAGGATCGTGCGTCCGTCCGACGGGGCGGTGCCCAAGCGGGTGGCGCTGATCCAGTGCGCCGGCTCGCGCGACCTCAACCATCTGGGCTATTGCTCGCGCATCTGCTGCCTCGCCTCCATGAAGCACGCCGCCTATGTGCGCGAGCAGGTGGCCGAGGCCGAGGTGGACGTCTACTACATCGACCTGCGCGCCCACGATAAGCTGGAATCGTTCATGCGCCGCCTCAAGGCCGATCCGCAGGTGCGCTTCGTCAAGTCCAAGCCGGCCCGCATCGAGGCCGGCGCGGAGGACAATCCCGTGGTGTGCGGCGAGAACACCCTGACCCGCGACGTCTATGCCCAGCCCTACGATCTGGTGGTGCTGGCCACCGGCATGCAGGCCTCGGTGGAGGGCGACGGCAGGCTGGCCGGATCCTACGACGATTACGGCTTCGTCTTCACCGAGGGCGAGACCATCGGCGCCGGCGTCGCCTCCGGGCCGCTGGACGTCTCCATGTCGGTTCAATCGGCGACCGCCGCGGCCTGCAAGGCCATCCAGGTCGTCTCGGGCGTGCGCGGTTAGGAGTAGAGGGACATGACCGAGAGGAAGACCGGGATCTATCTGTGCAGCGGCTGCGGCATCGGCGACGCCGTGGACGTCCCCGCCCTGGAAGGCGTCGCCAAGAAGGAGTTCAAGCTGGACTCCAAGTCCCATGCCTGCCTGTGCGGCGACGAGGGCGTCGCCATGATCAAGGCCGACCTGGAGGCGGGGGTCAATCAGGTGGCCATCGCCGCCTGTTCGGCGCGGGTGATGAGCGACCGCTTCGGCTTCGAGCCGGTCCAGGTGCTGCGCGCCGACCTGCGCGAAAAGGTGATCTGGAGCCATCCCGCCAATCACGAGGACACCCAGGCGCTGGCCGAGGATGCCGTGCGCATGGTGCTGACCCAGGCCCCCAAGGTGAAGGCCCCCGAGCCCTCTGTGGAGGGCGAGTGGTCCAGCCGTATCCTGGTCATGGGCGGCGGCGTCACCGGTCTGGCGGCGGCGGCGCAATCCGCCGCGCTGGGCCACGACGTGCTGCTGCTGGAACAAAGCGACCGCCTGGGCGGCCGGGCGCTGGACGCCTCCAAGCGGCTGCCGCATACCCCGCCCTACGCCAAGCCCGAGGCCAACGACATCGAAGCCCTGGTCGCCGCGGTGACCGGCAACGCCAAGATCGCGGTGCGCTTGGGCTGCACCGTCACCCAGACCTCCGGCATGCCCGGCCGCTTCGTGGTCAACCTGTCCGACGGCAGCGTCGAGACAGTGGGCGCCATCGTCGTCGCCACCGGCTGGCGGCCCTATGACGCCACCAAGCTGGGCCATCTCGGCTACGGCGCCTCGCCCGACGTGGTGACCGGAATCGAGCTGGAAGGCATGCTGAAAGCCGGCGCGGTCAAGCGCAAGTCCAACGGCGCCCCGGTCAAGTCGGTGGCCTTCGTCCAGTGCGCCGGCTCGCGCGATCCCGACCACCTGCCCTATTGCTCGTCCATCTGCTGCGCCACCTCGCTGAAGCAGGCGCTGGAGCTGATCGAGGCCGATCCCGACACCAACGCTTATGTGGTCTACGAGGAGATGCGCACCCCCGGCGTGATGGAGGAGCTGTACCGCTCCGCCCAGGCGGCCGGCGTCATCTTCATGAAGGGCAAGGTCAAGGGAGTGGGAGCAGATCTCACCATTACCGTCGCCGACGAGCTGATCGGCGAGGAGATCCCGCTGGCCGGCCTCGATCTGGTGGTGCTGGCCACCGGCATGGTGCCCAACTCCACCACCCCCAACGCCCCCGCCCCGGCCGAAGGCGCCGACCAGTTGGCCGGCGATGTGGACCCGGAAGTGCCGTTCCCAGTGGCCGGCTATTGCGGCGGCACCGCCCCCGCCGTCCATGCCAAGCGCGAACAGGCTATTCCCGATGGCGGCTCGCTGCTGAACCTGCAATATCGCCAGGGGCCGCACCTACCGGTGCTGCACGACGGCTTCGCCGATTCGCACTACATCTGCTTCCCCTACGAGACCCGCCGCACCGGCATTTATACCGCCGGTCCGGTGCGACGCCCGATGGACTGGGCCGAAGCCGCCGAAGACGCCTCCGGCGCGGTGCTGAAGGCGGTGCAGGCGGTGCGCTCGGCATCGGCCGGAGCGGCGCTGCATCCCCGCGTCGGCGACCTGTCCTACCCCAAGGTCAGCCTGAACCAGTGCACCAAGTGCAAGCGCTGCACGGTGGAATGCCCGTTCGGCGCCATCGACGAGGACGAGCAGACCTACCCCATCGTCAACAGCACCCGCTGCCGCCGCTGCGGCACCTGCATGGGCGCCTGCCCGGTGCGGGCCATCAGCTTCGACAACTACTCGGTGGACATGCTGTCCTCCATGATCAAGGCGGTGAAGATCCCCGACGAGTTCTCGGGCAAGCCGCGCATCCTGATCATGGCCTGCGAGAACGACGCCGTCCCGGCGCTGGATATGGCCGGCATCAAGCGCAACCAGTGGTCGGCGCATGTGCGCATCCTGCCGGTGCGCTGCCTGGGCTCGGTCAGCCTGCTGTGCATCTCCGACGCCCTGTCGGCCGGCTATGACGGCGTCATGATGATGGGCTGCAAGCCCGGCGACGACTACCAGTGCCACTTCGTCAAGGGCTCGGCCATGGCGGCCGAACGCCTGTCCAAGGTGGGCGAGACGCTGAAAAGCATGATGCTGGAGCCCGAGCGGGTCACCCAGGCCGAGGCCTCCATCGCCGATGCCGACCGCCTGCCCAAGGTGATCGATGCCTTCGTCGAGCAGATCACCGCCATCGGCTTCAACCCGTTCAAGGGGTTCTGAGCATGAATGCCCTGTCTCCCACGCCCACCAAGAAATACGACCTGTCCTTCGCCCGCTGGGTCTACCGCAACGTGGACGGCGGCGACCGCCTGGCGCTGTGCATGCAGTGCGGCACCTGCTCCGGCTCGTGCCCCATCGGCGCCCAGATGGATTTTGGTCCGCGCAAGCTGTTCATGATGATCCGCGCCGGCATGAAGGAGGAGGTGCTGTCCTCCAATTCCATGGCGGCCTGCGTGTCCTGCTATAACTGCGTGGTGCGCTGCCCCCGCAAGGTGCCGGTCAAGTACATCCTGCAATCCCTGTTCACGGTGGCGGTGCGCGAGGGCTACGCCCAATCGGTCGACAGCGACAACGCCCGGTTCGCGCGGGCGTTCTGGTGGTCGGCCGCCAAGTTCGGCCGCACCGACGAGCGTCTGGTCACCGCCAGGTTCTACTTCAGCTACGGCCTATCCGCCGGCTTCAAGAAGTCCATGGCCAATCTGGCCATCGCCAAGGGGATGGTGAAGGCCAAGCGCATGCATCTCGGCCTGCCGCACACATGCAAGAACGCCGGCGAGCTTCGGAAGATCCTGGCCAAGGCGGCCGAGATCGAAGCCCGGCACGCGACGTAATACCGACGAGCCAATGAACGTGTTCATTGGCTCGGAGTTGCGGGCAAGGCCCGGCGCGGCTTATGCCGCGAAAGCCAAGCGCGAGCGCCCGGCGCTTGAGGGACAATAAGGCGAGTCACGTCAGGGACTCGCCGGGATTGAGGTGACTGTTATGACCAAGACCCTGTCGTACTACCCCGGCTGTAGCAGCCAGGCCACCGGCGTTCACCTCGACACCTCGCTGAAGGCGGTGATGAGCAAGGTGGGCATCACCTTCCGCGAGATCGACGACTGGAACTGCTGCGGCGCGTCGGTCGGCCATATCTGCTCCGGCCATGTGCCGACCCTGGCGCTGTCGGGCCGCAACCTGGCCGCCGCCCGGGCCGCCGGTCCCGAGGACGTGGTGACACCCTGCGCCGCCTGCTACCTCAACACTCACCACACCAACGAGGAAATCCGGGACAAGCCAGAGGTCAAGGCCGAGGTCAACGAGGCCCTGGCCGAAGCCGGAAAGTCCTACGACGGCTCGCTGCATGTGCGCCACATCTGCGAAGTGCTGGTCAACGACGTCCGCATGGACACGCTGAAATCGGCGGTGACCAATCCCCTGACCGGGCTCAAGGTGGCCGGCTGGGTCGGCTGCCAGACGGTGCGCCCCTTCGCCGCCACCGAGCGCGGCGGCAAATGGGAGACCTATGACGACCCCAGCTTCCTCGACGACTTCACCAAGGCCTGCGGCGCCGAGGCGGTGCCGTTCAAGGGCAAGACCAAGTGCTGCGGCGGTTCGGTGGCGGTGATCAGCCCCGACAAGACCCTGCACCTGATGAAGGACATCCTGGACGAGGTCAAGGCGTCGGGCGCCGACGTGGTCTCCACCCCCTGCCCGCTGTGCCAGACCAACCTGGAAATGTACCAGCCGGCGATCAACCAGCAGTTCGGCACCGACTTCAACATCCCGGTGGTGTTCTACAGCCAGTTGCTGGCGGTGGCCATGGGAATGGACGCCAAGGCCGACGCCGGCCTGCACCAGCACCTGATCCCGCCGGACGCCGTGCTGTCGCGGGCGAAGTAAGACCGGGCTGCTTCGTTCGGGTAGGCGCCCCCAGCCCAGGGGGCGAGGTTTTAGAAAGTATCCATTAAATATTCCCGTAATAACGGCACAGCACAATCGAAACAGCCTTCCATTAGCGTCACCAGACCGTGGCCGACGCGGCCGACGTGCTGGCCAAGAACCGCATCGGCGTCGTGCTGGTGCGCCAGTTGATGGACCGCAAGCGGCTGGCCAACGATGCTGCCCAGTCCTACATAAGTATTGTCTAATTCTTACCCCATGGCTATGGTTCCGGCGATGTCTCACGGAGCGGCGGGACCATGATCAGGCTGGCGGTGTTAAGCGATCTGCATGTGGAGAAGGGCGACTACCGGCCGCCCACCCTCGACTGCGATCTGGTCATCCTGGCCGGCGACGTGGGCTGGGGGCTGGAGGGCGTGCGCTGGATCGAGCGCAATCTGACCGGGCGGCCCATGATCTACGTGGCCGGCAACCGCGAATACTGGCACCACCCCGAGGGCGCCGATCCCCTGGCCGAGCTGCGCCGCGAATCCGCCCGGGTGCCGGGCCTGACCTTCCTGCACAACGAGACGGTGGTGCGCCAGATCGGCGGAGCCCGGCTGCGGGTGCTGGGCGCCACCCTGTGGACCGACTTCTCCCTGGACGGCGACGCCGAGGCCACCATGGCCCAGGCCGGCGGCAGCATGCCCGATTACCGCAACGGCCGCTCGGACCTGGGCGAAATCCTGACCCCGGCCGACGTGGTCGCCGCCAACCGCGCCTCCGCCGCCTTCCTCGCCGCCGAGCTGGCGCGGCGCCATGACGGCCCCACCGTCGTGGTGACCCATCACCTGCCGTCGGAGCTCAGCCTGCCCCACCGCCGGCCCGGCCATGTGCCGCAGGCGGCTTCGGTCTCACCGCTGGAATCGCTGGTGGAGAGCGCCGGCCCGGATGTGTGGATTCACGGCCACAGCCACGCCGATTGCGACTACCGCATCGGCCGCTGCCGCATCGTCAGCCACCAGCGCGGCGCCCCGGAGAATACGGACTTCGCGCCGCTGATGATTGAGGTTTAGGGCGTCCCCAACTCAGACGGAAGCGAATCGTTCCCCTTTGTCATGCGCGGGCTTGTCCCACGGCTGTCCGGTTTAAATTCAGGCCGCTTTGTTTGGGGCTTCCATCATTATTCACCACCAAGACACCAAGGACACCAAGAGAGCGGAGCCGCCGCGTCGCTTCACGTTTCATCGACGCTTTGATCAATTTATGGCCCGCTGCGCGGACGGAAGGCGACACGACGCCACCCAGAAGGCCTCTTGGTGTCCTTGGTGTCTTGGTGGTGAAAAATCCGTGTCCATCCGGGATGACATGGCCGGAAAGCCGCACTGTCCAATGGATCGGGGCCAGTTCAAGAAAATTAAACCGGACAGCCGTGGGCTTGTCCCGCGTATCCACGCGGTGCGACAAGCTCAAACGGTTACGGTGCGGAACGGCGTGGATGCCCGGAACAAGTCCGGGCAGGACGCGGAAAATGGCCTGTGTCCGTCATAATGGGAACACCCTTAGCACCCCTCCCAGCGGGGCGGGCGCTTGGTCAGGAAGGCGTCGATGCCTTCGGCGGCGTCACGGGCCAGCATGTTGGCGGTCATCACCTCGGCGGCATGGGCATAGGCGTCGTCCAGCCCCATCTCCAACTGGCGATAGAATGCTTCCTTGCCGACCTTGACGGTATAGGAGGATTTCGCCGCGATCAGCCCGGCCATCTCCGCCACCTCGGCCTCCAGCCGCTCGGGCGCCACCGCGTGGTTGACCAGACCCCAGCTTTGAGCGGTGGCGGCATCGACGGGCCGGCCTGACAACAGCATCTCCATGGCCTGCTTGCGCCCCACCGCCCGCGACAGCGCCACCATGGGCGTCGAGCAGAACAGGCCGATATTGACCCCCGGCGTGGCGAACTGGGCATTCGTGGCGGCATAGGCCAGATCGCAGCTGGCCACCAGTTGGCAACCGGCGGCGGTGGCCATGCCGTGAACCCGGGCGATCACCGGCTGGGGCAGCCGCACCAGGGCTGTCATCACCCGCGAGCACAGGGCGAACACCGCCGCCACCGCATCGCGCCCCTCCAGCGCCCGCATCTCCTTGAGATCGTGACCGGCGCAGAAGGCGGGGCCATTGGCGGCCAGCACCACAACCTTGACCGACCGGTCGGTCGAGATGTCGGCCAGCGCCCGCTCCAGCTCGGTCATCAGGGCGACGGACAGGGCGTTGCGCGCCTGCGGCCGATTGAGGGTCAGGGTAGCGACGCCGCCCTCGGCATGACGCAGCAGGATGGATTCGACCTCGGACACGACTACACCTCTCTTGATGTCTCTCACGATCACGGCGACACTGGCACGGCGACACTGGTCCGACCAGTCGTGGCGGCGAGGCAAAAGTTTGCCTCGCCTCTTGCCCCTCAATCGCCGGGCGCTTGCGCTTGGCTCTCGCGCCATGCGGCGCGCCGGGCCCTGCGCGCAGGCGCGGAACAAATATGGGTTTGCCGGCGAAGCCGGCGGGCCCGCAACTCCTCGCCAATGCAGATTGGCTCGTCGGCACTTATACCTCGGAGGCCCCATGCCCGCCATATCCGCCGAAGAATTCAACGCCCTGCTGACCGAAAAGCTGCCCCTGGCGTTGGCGCTGGGCATCCGGCTCGAATCCATCGGCAAGGGCACCGCCCGGCTGATCATGCCGTTCGCCCCCCTCCTCACCCGGCCGGTGGACGTGGTGTGCGGCCCCGCGCTGATGACCCTGGCCGACGTGGCGCTTTACGCCGTGGTGCTGTCGACCATCGGCCGGCAGGAGATGGCGGTGACCAGCAACCTCAACATCAGCTTCCTGCGCAAGGCGGAACGCTGCGACATCGTCGCCGAGGCCAGCCTGTTGAAGCAAGGCCGCCGGCTGGCCATGGGCGCGGTGGAGTTGATCGCCGCCGGCACCGACGAGTTGGTGGCCCACGCCACCGCCACTTACGCCATTCCCTAATCGGCCGACTTCAGCCCCTGGATGATCTTGTCCACGCCCCGGAAGGCGGCGGCCAGTTCCACATGGGCCTCGCGCATGGCGGCCGGATCGGGGCAGGGATGGCCGCCGATGCGGTTGGCTTGCAGCATGCGCAGCGCCGCGGCGAAGGACTGGCCCTTGACGAAATTGGCCACATGGTGGACGGCGGCGTAGTGGACCGACAGATGCCCGGCCAGCTTTTCCGGCAGCAGATGCAGTGAGCCCTGTACCGCCCGCCAGCCGTAATCCAGTTGGGCCAAGGCGATCACCGCCGAGACGAACGACACGCCGGCCTCGGCATTGGGCGGAACCGGCACCGCCTCGAACGCCACCCGTCGAGCGTCCAGCTCCAGGGACAGGGTGGCGGTGGCGGCCTGACGCCGCCGGGCGAGGTCGCGGCTCTGGCTGGCGTTGACGGTGACGATGCCGCAACCGCCGGCGATGACGGCGCCCAGCAGCAGCATCAACGCCGACACCCATCCGGCCGGCACGGCGAAACCGTCGCCGACACTGGCGGCGGCCGGCGGCACGACCACGGCGGGAGGAGGAGGAGGAGGCGCGGCCTGGACGACCGGGGGCTCGGCCGCCACGGGCGGCAGCGGAGGGGGCGGCACCACGGCGGCGGGAAGCGGCTCGGGCACCGGCCGCACCGCCTGGAAACCGGGGGTCTCCTCGGCGGGGGGCGGCACCGTGCCGGTCAGCGGCAGCGGCTGCGACAGCACCTGACCCTGCGCCTGTCCTTCGTCCGCCGCCAGGGCCGGAACCGCCCAGCTCACAATCGACGCCAGGATGACAACGGACAGTCTGCGCATTGAAAACCACCTTCGAGCTTGGACGGGAGGACTCCCGGCGAACCATAGACCATGGGCCAGCCGACTTAAAGCCCCAGCACCCGCACTTCACGCTTGCAATTTTTCCCATCGCGGGCCAGACCGGAAGGGTCATGAGCATACGCAACCTCCCCTTCCTGTTCGAACCCTCCTCGGTCGCGGTGATCGGCGCCTCGGACCGGCCCCGTTCGGCCGGCGCGGTGGTGATGCGCAACCTGCTGGCCGGCGGCTTCAAGGGACCGATCATGCCGGTGCATCCCAAGCACCGGGCGGTGGCAGGCGTCCTGGCCTACCCGGATGTGGACGCCCTGCCGCTGGCTCCCGACCTGGCGGTGCTGTGCACCCCGGGCGCGGCGGCGCCCAAGATCCTGGACGCGCTGGGCGCCAAGGGCACCCGCGCGGCGATCATCATCGCCGCCGACGTGGACAAGGAGGCCGTGCGGGCAGTGGCGACGCGCCATCATCTGCGGGTGCTGGGAAGCGGCAGCCTGGGGGTGATGGTGCCGCGCATCGGGCTCGACGCCACCTTCTCCCACATCTCGGCCTTGCCGGGCAAAGTGGCGCTGGTGTCCCAATCCGGCGCCCTATGCAGCGCCGTGCTCGATTGGGCGCGGCCGCGCGGCATCGGCTTTTCCCATTTCGTCAGCCTGGGCGAGGGCGACGACGTCGACTTCGCCGATGTGATGGACTATCTGGCCAATGACGACCAGACCCGCGCCATCCTGCTCTATATCGAATCCATCGGCGCCCGGCGCAACTTCATGGCCGCCGCCCGCGCCGCCGCCCGCAACAAGCCGGTGCTGCTGGTGCGGGTCGGAGCGCTGGGCACCGAGGACCGCCCGCTCGGCCCCTTCCTGTCCGAAGCCCTGGCGCGGCCGGAGGACAGCTTCAACGCCGCCGTGCGCCGGGCCGGCGCGCTCCGGGTGAACGACATCAACGAGCTGTTCGGCGCGGTGGAGACCCTGGCCCGGGCCAAGGCCATGAAGGGCAACCGGCTGGCCATCGTCTCCAACGGCGGCGGCACCGCCATGATGGCCCAGGCCGAGATGGGGGATCCCGGCGGCAGTCAGGTCGCCCTGCTGTCGACCGAGACGCTGCGCAAGCTGACCGCGCTGATGCCGCGCGGCTGGGTCGCCGACAATCCGGTGGATCTCGGTCTCGACGCCGGCGGCAAGACCTATGCCGAGACCCTGCGGGTGCTGACCGAGGCCGAGGAGGTGGACGCCATCCTGGTGATCCACGCCCCCAACGCCATGTCCGATCCGGTGGAAGCCGCCCAGGCGGTGATCGACACCCAACGCCGTCACGGCGGCGCGGTGCTGACCTCCTGGGTCGGCGAGGAAGTGGTGGCCGCCGCCCGCAAGCTGTTCGCCGAAGCCAGCCTGCCCACCTACGACACGCCCGGCCGGGCAGTGCGGGCCTTCCGCCATCAGGTCAACTATCAGCGCAACCAGGACATGCTGATGGAGACGCCGCCGTCGCAGCTGGGCGGCTTCACCGCCGCCAAGGGCACCGCCCGGCTGATCGTCGGGCGTGGTCTCGCCACCCCCGGCGGCCAATTGAGCGAACCCGATTCCAAGGCCATGCTCAGCGCCTACGGCATTCCGGTGCAGCCCTCCATCCTGGCGCGCACCGTCGATGAAGCGGTCAAGGCGGCCGAGAGCCTGGGCTATCCGGTGGCGCTGACCCTGGCCGCCGACGACATCGCCCGCAAATGGGACATCGGCGGCGTCGCCCTCAATCTGGAGAACCCCGATTCGGTGCGCAGCTCGGCCGAGGGCATCCTGCGCCGGGTCAAGCAGAACCGCCCCGGAGCCAAGGTCGCCGGCTTCACCGTCCAGGCCATGGTGTTCCGCCCCCATGCCCGCCAGTTGGTGGCCGGCATCGCCTGCGACCCGCTGTTCGGTCCCATGCTGGTGTTCGGCGAGGGCGGCCGCGCCGTGGAAGTGATCCGCGACCACACCGTCGGCCTGCCGCCGCTGAACCTGCCGCTGGCGCGCGGCATGATCGCGCGGACCCGGGTGTCGCGCCTGCTGGAGGCCAGCGGCCCCCGCCCGGCCGCCGACCGCGACGCCATCGCCGAGGTGCTGGTGCGGCTGTCGCGCATGCTGGCCGACAACCCGGAAATCGTCGCCTGCGACATCAACCCGCTGTTCGCCGACGAAACCGGGGTGCTGGCGCTGGATGTGCGCATGCGGGTGGCGCCGTGGGAAGACACCGATCTGCGCCACTTCTCCATCCTGCCCTACCCCGCCGAGTTGGAAGAGCCGGCCAAGCTGCATGACGGCTCGCCCGTCATCCTGCGCCCCATCCGCCCCGAGGATCAGCCCGCCCATGCCGACCTGATGGCACGCATGACGCCCCAGGACCTGCGGATGCGCTTCTTCGGCCAAGTCCGGCAGATCCACCATCACCAGATGGCACGCCTGACCCAGATCGATTACGACCGCGAGATGGCCTTCATCGCCAGCCGCCTGGGCAAGGACGGCCAGCCCGAGACCCTGGGGGTGATCCGCACCGTCACCGATCCCGACAACCAGCGGGCCGAGCTGGCGGCGCTGGTCCGCTCCGACATGAAGGGCACCGGGCTGGGCACCATGATGATGGAAAAAATCATCCGCTATCAGCGCACGCGCGGCACCAAGACGATCTACGCCCAGATCATGACCGAGAACAGCGCCATGCTGCGCCTCGCCCTCAAGAACGGCTTCGTCCGCCAGCATTCCGACGATCCCGACATCATCGAGACCGTTCTGGAGTTGTAGGCCCTCACCCTCCCACCGCTTCGCGGCGGGCCCCTCCCTCTCCCGCAAGCGGGCGAGGGGCTCTGCCCGACGAGCCGGCAAGCTCGGAGTTGCGGCCAAAGGCCGGCGACTGAGGGACATAAACAACGAAAAGGGGCGCCCCCGAGAGGACGCCCCAGTCCGGTTCGTTCCCTGGAGAGGGAACCAGTAAAGCCTTAGCCGTCCACCCGGACGATGACCTCGACCCGGCTGATATTGAGTCCCTCCGGTGCGTTCGGCACCTTGGAGACGGCGATCAGCTCGGCCGGGATGTCGCACAGCTTGCCGCTTCTCTCGTAGAAGAAGTGGTGGTGGTCGGTGGTGTTGGTGTCGAAATAGGACCGGCCGGCATCGACCACGATCTCGCGCAGCAAGCCGGCGTCGGTGAACTGGTGCAACGTGTTGTACACCGTCGCCAGCGAGACCCGGATATTGGTGGACAGCGCCTCGGTGTGCAGTTGCTCCGCCGAGATATGGCGGTCGCAGCCGTCGAACAGCAGACGGGCCAGGGCCAGACGCTGGCGGGTGGGCCGGAGGCCAACCGCGCGAAGCCGGTCGAGAGCCTGACTATAGGGACGAACCGTAATCATCGTCATCGAAAGCTGCCCTTTCGGGTAGGGGAAATTGATCTATCTCAACGCTATCATAGAGTCATTCGAGAAAGGAAGGCCTTAAAGTCACATAATATAAAGATTGGAACGGATGTAGTTTCTCGCCAAGACGGCTCAAATCCGCTCCGGAGCGTCCCACGGGAAGATCAGCCAGATATCTTGCGCCATTTCGGATACGAAACTGTCCACCAGCGGCCGGCCCGCCGGCTTGGCGTACAGAGTGGCGTAATGGGCGCTGGGCAGCATGCTCCGAACCATCCTGGCGGTGGTTCCGGTGTCCACCAGGTCGTCGACCACCAGCCAGCCGACGCCGCTGCCTTCCATACGCTTCAGCACCGCCATCTGCTGGCGGGTGCCGTCGCCGTAGCTGGCGACGCAGACGGTGTCCACATGGCGCAGCTCCAACTCGCGGGCCAGCACGGCGGCCGGCACCAACCCGCCGCGCGCCACCGCGACGATGCCCAGGAATGGGCCTTTGTCCTGGAGCAGCCGCGCCAGGGCGCGGGCGTCGCGATGAATGTCGTCCCAGGTCAGGGCCAGGGTGGTGGTGAAGGACGGGTCCAGATCCATGCCGGGGCTTTCGATTGAGGGGCACAATAACGTCACCACTGTGGACGGCGACCGGCATTTTCGCAACAATCCCCCCGGTCACGGAAAGCCCCCTGGCACGAAGAGATGGTCGCCGCATGCTGAATTCCCCCATGGCCCATCGGGGTATGGTCACCTCCCCCCACCATCTGGCCTCGCAAGCGGGGCTGGCGGTGCTGCGGGACGGCGGCACCGCCATCGAGGCCGCCATCGCCTGCGCCGCCACCCTGGGCGTGGTCTATCCCCATATGACCGGGCTGGGTGGCGATGCCTTCTGGCTGATCGCCGAACCGGGCAAGCCGCCCATTTCCATCGACGGATCGGGCGCCTCGGGGGCCAAGGTCGATGCCGAGCTCTACCGCCGCCTGGGGCTGGCCGCCGTGCCGACGCGCGGCCCCCTGGCGGCCAATACGGTGGCCGGCGCCGTCTCCAGTTGGCAGCTCGCCCTCGACATCTCGGCCCATTGGGGTGGCCGGCTGCCGCTGGCGCGGCTGTTCGAGGATGCCGTCTTCACCGCCCGCGACGGCTTCGCCGTCAGCCGGCACCAAGCCGATGCCACCTTGCGCAATCTGGCGGCGCTGAAGGGCCAGCCCGGCTTCGCCGATCAGTTCCTGGCCAAGCGCAAGGTTCCCGCCGCCGGCTCGATCATGCGCCTGCCCGCCCTGGCCGCGACCTTGGAACGCCTCGCCGGCGCCGGCCTCGACGACTTCTATCGCGGCGAGGTGGCACGCTCGGTCGCCGCCGGTCTGGCCGCGTTCGGCAGCCCGCTGCGGGCCGAGGATCTGGCGCGGCATCGCGGCATGCGCCGCCGGCCGCTGTCGCTGGGCCTGCCCAGCGGCACCCTGTTCAACACCGCGCCGCCGACCCAGGGGCTGGCCTCGCTGATCCTGCTGGGGCTGTTCCAGAGGCTGGGAGTGACCGAAGCCGACGGCTTCGACCATGTCCACGGCCTGATCGAAGCGGCCAAGCTGGCCTATGGCGTCCGCGACGCCCATGTCACCGACCCGGCCCGCATGTCCATCCACGCCACCACCTATCTGACCGACGGCATCCTCGACCACATGGCGGCGGGCATCGACCGCCATCGCGCCTCTCCCCTGCCCGGCGCCGGAAATCCCGGCGACACCGTCTGGCTGGGGGTGATCGACGGCCAGGGACGCGCCGTCAGCTTCATCCAGAGCCTGTTCCACGCCTTCGGCTCGGGGGTGACCCTGGCCGAGACCGGTATCGTCTGGCAGTGCCGGGGCAGCTCGTTCAGCCTGGATCCCCATCACCGCAACGTCCTGGAACCCCGCCGGCGGCCGTTCCATACCCTGTCGCCCGGTCTGGCGCGTCTGCGGGATGGCCGCACCATGGTCTACGGCACCATGGGCGGCGACGCCCAGCCGCTGATCCAGGCGGAGGTGTTCACCCGCGCCGCCCTGTTCGGCCAGGGCCTCCAGACCGCGGTCTCGGCGCCGCGTTGGGCCTTGAGCCGGTCCCAGGACGGCGGCATCTTGGTGGAATCCCGCCTCGACCCGGCGGTGGTGGACCGCCTGCGTCAGGCGGGCCACCGGATCGAAATGGCCGGCGCCTGGGACTCGGGGCTGGGACATGCCGGAGCGCTGTGCCGGCGCGGCGACGGCCTGATCGAGGGAGCCGCCGACCCCCGCTCCGACGGAAGTGTGGCGGGATATTGAATGTTTAAGAAAAAAGGACCGTAATCATGGCCGATATCGTTCTAAAAGTGGTGGCGGAAGCCTATGTCAATGGTCGCGAGATCATGGACACCGGCGTGGCCATGATCGGGCTGGGCGGCGACAACGCGTTCTGCGGCAGTTGCGGCCGTGAAATGATGCACGACGTCCCCGTCAAGACCATGCTGGTGAACCTGCTCTATCAATGCAGCTGCGGCGCCCTCAACGAGGTTCCGCACGACGCCTGACCGAAGAGGATACCCCATGAAGCTCTATTACAAGGCCGGCGCCTGTTCCCTGTCGCCGCACATCGCCCTGCGGGAGGCCGGCCTGGCCTTCGACCTGGAAGCGGTGGACCTGCCCACCAAGACGACCGAGAGCGGCGGCGATTTCCTCGCCATCAATCCCAAGGGCTATGTTCCGGCCCTGGTGCTGGATGACGGCACCGTGCTGACCGAGGGCGCCGCCATCGTGTTGCGCATCGCCGCCCTGGCGCCGGACAAGGAACTGGCTCCGCCGGCCGGCACGCCGGGTTATTTCAAGCTGGTGGAATGGCTGGTCTTCATCGCCACCGAGATGCACAAGAGCTGCGGCGGCCTGTTCAACCCGGCCATGCCCGCCGAGGGCAAGACCATGATCAAGGGGCTGCTGACCCGGCGCCTCGACTATGTCGACCAGGCGCTGGGCAAAGGCCCGTACCTGCTGGGCGACAGCGTCAGCGTCGCCGACTTCTACCTGTTCACCGTGGCCTCGTGGCTGCCCCGCATCGGGTTCGACCTCGCCACCTGGCCCAATCTGGCGGCCCACTCCGCCCATATCCGGGAACGCCCGGCGGTGCAGGCGACGCTGGCGGCCGAGAAGCTGGTTTGATACCGTCTCGCCCTCGAACTGAGCTTTCAGTTCGAGGGCGAGACGGCAAGGGCGAAGCCCGCCGCGCCACATGGCGCGAAAGCCAAGCGCGAGCGCCCGGCGACTGAAGGGACGATAGACGAGTCATGTGTGGACGGCCCCTGCGTTGCAAGGGGATTCTGACGTGATTTTGCCCCGGTCGGGTGCAGTCATGTGTCCGGCCTGTTTGCGCGGCACTTGACCGCTGGCCATGATGTGATCCGCAGAGG